>CADBFJ010000034.1:0-7332 GCA_902793915.1 uncultured Ruminococcus sp. | reverse complement strand
TGGCACGCGCAGAACCCGGAGCTTCCCTACACCGATTTCCCGTTCAGTATCAAAAAGATGAGCAACTCGGGTTGCCTCTTTGATTTCCAAAAGCTCAACGACGTTTCCAAGAACGTTCTCTCGCGCATGAGTGCCGATGAGATTTTTGAAGGCTGTCTCGGCTGGGCAAAGGAGAACGATCCCGACTTTGCCGCTCTGCTCTCTGCCGATCCGACTTACGCCAAAGCGATCTTTGCGATCGGTCGCGGCGGCAAAAAGCCGAGAAAAGACCTTGCAACCTGGTGCGACGCGAAGCCCTACATGGGATTTTTCTACGATGAGCTCTTTACCGTCGAGGACGCCTACCCCGAGAACTTCGCAAAGAATGACATCAAAGCGGCACTCGAAGCTTTCCTTGCTACTTTTGACCCGTCCGACGACATGACGGTCTGGTTTGAAAAGATCAAAGCGGTCGCAGACGGGCTTGGCTACGCTTCGGATATGAAAGCCTACAAGGCAAATCCCGAAGCCTATCCGGGAAACGTCGCCGACGTCAGTATGTTCTTGCGCGTTGCCCTGACCGGCAAATTCAACTCTCCCGATATGTATGCCGTGATGCAGGTGCTCGGCAAAGAGCGCGTTGCAAAGCGCATTCAAAACATGATCTCCACACTTTGACAGAACGAGGAAAACAAGATGGAAGAACTCGCCAAGAATTTTATTTACGATTTTATCGACAAGGACCTTGCCGACCACCCCGAGATGAAGGTGCACACGCGCTTCCCGCCCGAACCGAACGGATATCTCCACATCGGGCATTGCAAAGCGCTCTGCGTTGATTTCGGCACCGCCAAAAAGTACGGCGGTCTTTGCAACCTCCGCATGGACGACACCAACCCGGCAAAAGAGGACACCGAATACGTCGACGCGATCAAAGAGGACATTCACTGGCTCGGCTTCGATTGGGACGATCGCTTCTTCTACGGCTCGGACTATTTTGAAACCGACTACGAGCTTGCTTGCGACCTCATCAAAAAGGAGCTTGCCTATGTCTGCGAGCTTTCGGCAGAAGAATTCCGCGATCCCAAATACTGCGGCGACCTGACCCACCCGGCAGTCTCTCCCTACCGCGATCGCCCGATTGAAGAAAGCCTTGACCTATTTGAACGCATGAAGAACGGCGAATTCCCGGAAGGCAAGTACACTTTACGCGCCAAGATCGACCTCGCCTCTGGCAACTTCTGCATGCGCGACCCGGTCATCTACCGCATCAAATACGTCGAGCATCACCGTCAGGGCACCAAATGGTGCATCTTCCCGATGTACGATTTTGCCCACCCGATCCAGGACGCTCTCGAACACGTCACCCACTCGCTCTGCTCCTTGGAATATGAGATTCACCGTCCGCTCTACAACTGGGTGCGCGACAACGTGAACATTCCGGGCAACGAGGTCGGCTTCCCGCGCCAGATCGAGTTTGCACGCCTGAACATCACCTACACGGTGCTCTCCAAGCGTTTTCTTCGCACGCTGGTCGAGACAGGCGTGGTGGACGGCTGGGACGACCCGAGAATGCCTACCCTTTGCGGTCTGCGCAGAAGAGGTTATACCGCCTCCTCGATCCTCGATTTCATCAGCCGCACCGGCGTTGCAAAATCCGATAGTCTTGTCGACATTCGCCAGCTTGAAGCCTGCCTGCGCGATGAACTCAACCAGACGGCTCCCCGCCGCATTGCCATTGAAAAGCCGATCAAAGTGGTGATCGACACCTACCCCGAGGGCAAAACCGAGTATTTTGAAGTCTCCAACAATCCGAATGACGAAAATGCGGGGACGAGAAAACTCCCCTTCACCAAAGAGCTTTATATCGACGAGAGCGACTTTGCCGAAGTGCCGCCGCCCAAGTTCTTCCGCATGAGACAAGATGGCGAAGTCCGCCTCATGGGCGCTTACATCGTCAAGTGCGAAAGCATCGAAAAGAACGCAGACGGCAGTGTCAAAGCGATCCACTGCACGGCAGACCTTGAAACCGGCAACGGCATGCCGCAGGACGGCAGAAAGGTCAAAGGAACCATTCACTGGCTCTCTGCCGACTATGCCAAGGACGCAACGCTCCACCTCTACAACAACCTGACTACGCTGGAAAACCCATCGGACAAGCCCGACGATAAGGATTACACCGATTTCATCAATCCCGAGTCGCTCATCGTGGTCAAGGGCGCCAAGATCGAGCCTGCCCTTGCCGACGCCGCCCCCGGCGAGCAGTTCCAGTTCGTCCGCTTTGGCTACTTCTGCAAGGACTCGAAAAACGAAGGCGTCTTTAACAGAATCGTGCCCCTCAAGGATAGTTTTGGGAAATAAAATCTTTCCGACGGGCGGGACTGCCGCAGTTTGATGCAGAGTCGTCGCTTTCGTTCTCGTCGCCGTACAAGCGTACGGCAGAGAGCGAAAACGGCGAGAGAAAAATCATGACACAAAAAATGGAAAAATCCGTAGGATTTTCACCTTGAAAGTGATTTCCTACGGATTTTTATTGATCTAAAGCTTTTCAATCCGGTGCTTTTTCGTTCTGCGCAAAATGCGACAGTCCTCAATACTCGGCGTTGCCGACCGTTCTCGGATAAGGCAGCACGTCGCGGATATTCGAGACGCCGGTGATGTACATGATGATGCGCTCAAACCCGAGTCCGTAGCCGGCGTGCTTGGTGCCACCGTAACGACGCAGGTTGAGATACCACCAGTAGTCTTCCTCTTTGAGCCCAAGCTCTGCCATGCGGGCGGTCAGGATGTCGATGCGCTCTTCCCTCTGGCTTCCGCCGATGATCTCTCCCACGCCCGGAACCAAAAGGTCCATCGCGGCGACCGTCTTGTTGTCGTCGTTGAGGCGCATATAGAAGGCCTTGATCTCCTTCGGGTAGTCGATGACAAAGACCGGCTTGCCGAAGATCTTTTCGGTCAGGTATCTCTCGTGCTCGGTTTGCAGGTCACAGCCCCACTCGACCGGGTACTTAAAGGCTTCCCCGCTCGCTTTGAGCAGTTCGATCGCCTTGGTGTAGGTCACCTTTTCGTAGTCGCTTGCGGCAAGCGCGTTGAGGCGTTCGAGAAGCGTGTTGTCCACAAAACGGTTGAAGAAATCAAGCTCCTGCGAGCAGGTGGTCAGCACGTGGTTGATGATCGCTTTGATCATGTCCCACGCCAGTTGCATATCATCGCCAAGATCGGCAAACGCGATCTCGGGCTCGATCATCCAGAACTCTGCGGCGTGCCGCGCGGTGTTCGAGTTCTCGGCGCGAAAAGTCGGACCAAAGGTATAGATGTTGCCAAACGCCTGTGCGAAGGTCTCGCCCTCGAGCTGACCCGAGACGGTCAGGTTGGTTGCTTTCCCGAAGAAATCCTGCGACCAGTCGATGCTGCCGTCCTCTTTGCGCGGCGGGTTCTCGGGATCGATCGTGGTCACGCGGAACATTTCTCCCGCGCCCTCGGCGTCAGAGCCTGTGATGATCGGCGTGTGGACGTAGACGAATCCGCGGCTGTGGAAGAAGTTGTGAATGGCGAACGCCACCTCGCTGCGCACGCGGAAAACGGCGGAAAAGAGGTTGGTGCGCGGACGCAGATAAGCCTGCTCGCGCAGATATTCCACGGTATGGCGTTTCTTTTGAAGCGGATAATCGGGCGTGGACGTCCCTTCCACCTCGACCTTGGTGGCTTTGAGCTCAAACGGCTGTTTTGCCTCGGGAGTCAGTTCGATAACGCCGGTCACAACAAGGGCGGCGCCGACGTTCTGCTTTGCAATCTCGTCGTAGTTGTCGATCTTCTCGCGCTCAAACACGACTTGCAGGGTGCCAAAGCAACTACCGTCGTAAAGATCGATAAAGCCGAAAGCCTTGCTGTCGCGGATGCTTCTTGCCCAGCCGCCGAGCGTGACGGTCTTGCCGGCAAAAGCGGCTTTGTCCGCATAAATGCTTCTGATGAGTTCTCGTTTCATATGATTTGATTTCCTCGTTTTGGAATGGAATTGAAAAGATTATAGCACAAAAAGGAAAAAATGTCAATGTGCGCTCTCGAAAAAGCGCTCTTTCAGCCCCCTGCGGTCGAGTTTTCCATTGGGGGTCAGCGGCATGCGATCCAGTTTCAGCGTGCGGTTCGGGAGCATATAACGCGGCAGGCGTGCGGCAAGCGCCGAAAGGATTGCCCGCTCGGTGGCATCTCCCGTGTAAAAGAGCACGATCTGCTTTTCGACTTCGTCGTAAAGGCAACAGCACTGACGGAGCCCCTCTACCGCGGCGGCCGCGGCTTCGATCTCGCCAAGCTCGATCCTGTGCCCCATGTGCTTAATTTGAGCGTCCCTGCGCCCGACGAAGACAAGCTCTCCGCGCTCGTTGTAGTAGGCGTTGTCCCCGGTTTTGTAGACGAGTTCGGGATAGCGGTTCTGGAGCGGATTTTGCACGAATGCTTCGTTTGTCTTTTCGGGATTTTTATAATACCCCAGCGTTACGCAGGTACCGCGCAGGTAGATTTCTCCGATCTCCCCCGCCTTTTCGATCTTCCCTTTTTCTCCAAGCAGAAACAGATCGGTGTTGCGAAAGGGCTTTCCCACCGGGATCGCTTCACCCTCGTCAAGTTCTCGGTCAGCTTTCCAAAAACAGGACATGCCGGTCGCCTCGGTCGGTCCGTAGAGGTTGAAGAAGGTCGCTTCGGGCAGAGCCTCGCGCCAGAGCCTATATTGTGGGAGCGGAAAGACCTCGCTCCCGAACGCGACCGTGGAAAGATACTTCGGCGGATTGGTTTTTAGTACACCGAGGCTTGAGATCATGGTCAGCGCGGAAACAACCCAGCAGATCGTGTTGATCTTGTGCTCATTGAGAAAATCGCAGAGCCTTGTCGGGAACAAAAAGAGCTTTTTGGGAATGAGGTAGGTCGTTGCCCCATGTTTGATGGTAGGCATGATCTCTTTTAATGGCGCGTCGAAAAAGAGCGGCGTCTGGTTGCCGAAAACGGTCTCTTCCGAGAACGGAAGCGCCTCGCAGAGGGCTTCGGTATAGTCGATCACCGAGCGGTGGCAGGCAACAACGCCTTTCGGCACGCCGGTAGATCCCGAGGTGAAGACCACGTAGATCGGGTCGGTGTCAATCTGCTTCTCGCGCACCCGCGCAATCCGCTTTGCGTCTACGTTGGTCGAAGCAAAGCCCTCGTAGCGATAGCAGTTCCCCGCAAAAGAGAGCTCGGGGAGCTTTTTCTCGCCTTCCTCATCAAAAATAAGATACTTTGCACCCACACCGGAAAGGATGAGCTCCATCCGAGAAGTTGGCATCGAAGCATCGAGCGGAATATAGTGGCACCCTGCGTAGATACAGCCGAAAAATGCGGCAATCTGCGCAGGTCTTCTTTTCATGAGAATCGCGATCGGCTCGTCCTTTACACCAAATGAAAGGAGCGCCGAGGCTACCCCTTTTGACGCGCGCAAAAGTTCCTCAAAAGTCAGCGCTTCTTCGCCATCCGAAAAAGCGATCTTTTGCGGCAGGCGCTCGGTCGCCTCTTCCAGATATTGTAAAATGTTGGTCCTCATATCAGTGAACCTCTGTAATGATCTTTTCTGCCCTTGCGGGATAAGCCGAGCCATCGAATGCGTAAAAATAACCTTTCACGCCGGTGTCTTCATAGGCGCGGTTCTTGCTGTAAGATTCGAGCTGTGCGTCGGTGAGCAGACACCCCCAAGGTTGCTGTTTGTCAAGTAGGTGGCAGGCGTCAAAATGATACCACTGACCGTTTCCGAGATTGACAAGATTCCAATAGTGCCGCTCGGGAACGAGTCCAACCGTCCTTTGAATATCCATGTTTTCGATTCCAAGATACTCAAAGCAGGCTTTGGAGAGCGCAAAGTAGGTAAAACAATCGCCGTAACCGCTCGTCAGCCCATAGTAGGCGGCGCGTACCCAGTCACTCTTATCCGATTTGTTTTCATAGGAAACCGATTGGTAAACGAACTGATAGACTACACGCGCTTTTTCTTCGGTCGTCATAGAAACGCCGATGATCGGCGCGAGCTTTTTTTCGATCAAGCTCATAAGAGTCTCTTTTGTCACGATCTCGCGGTAGATGTGGAGCGTCACGGTCACGCTTGAAGCGTTCCCGGCAAAATCGGTGGCGGTATAGGTGACGGGATAGCTCCCCTCGCGCGAAAGATCGACCAGAGAAGTATCGACAGATAGAGTAGGATCTGGGTCAACGTCATCTGTCACGACGATGCCGCTCCTGTATGCAACCCCTTCGCCAACGCCGGCAGAAAGATCGGAGGTCCCCGCAATCACGGGCGGATCATTGTCAAAAACAAGGGTAAAAACGCTGTGATAAAGATAGGATGTCCCCTGCTTTGTGGTCAGGATCAAAGTGACCGGGTTGTCTCCCAATGCGCTCAAAACCGTATCGTCCGAAAAGCGCACCGATGCCCCTTCCGGTAACTCTTCAAAAAAATCTTTTGCCTGCGGGAAAGATTCGGGCACGCCGACCACTCCCACTTGCGGGATCAAAGTCAGGTCGGGTGCCGTTTGCCCGCAGGAAACAAGCAAACAAAAAAGGAGAAAAGCGAGGAACGAAAGAAGAAAGCACTTTCTTTTGTCCATCCTTTTCACCTCTTTTGCAGAAAAATCAAAATCGCGCTTTTACAGCAGATGAATGTTGTTTTTCTCGCAAGCCGACACGTCCTCGGGGAACCAGTAGGAAGACTGGACTTCCCCAATGTGGGCTTTGCGCAAGAAGAACATACACATTCTCGACTGCCCGATGCCGCCGCCAATCGTGTAAGGAAGCTCTCCCGCAAGAAGCGCTTTGTGGAACGGCAGACTCGCACGCTCCTCGCATCCGGCTTCTTTCAGCTGACGGCGCATGGCGTCCTCATCTACACGAACGCCCATGGAAGAAAGCTCCAAAGCACAATCGAGAACCGGATAATAGACGATAATGTCGCCGTTGAGCGTCCAGTCGTCATAGTCGGGCGCTCTGCCATCGTGGATCTTGCCGCTCTTCAATTTCCCGCCGATCCCCATAAGGAAGATCGCTCTGTATTCTTTTGCTGCAAGATATTCGCGTTCTTTGGGCGTTTTGTCGGGGTAGCGATCCTCAAGCTCCTGCGTGGAAATGTAGGTGATTTCTTTGGGCAAGAGCTTGCCGATAAAGGCGTATTCGTTGACGATGTAATTCTCGGTATGGCGCAGGGCGCGATAAATCGCTTTGACCGTGTGACGAAGCATGGCTTCGGTACGCTGTTCCTTTGTAATGATCTTTTCCCAATCCCATTGATCGACGAACATCGAGTGCAAATTATCGGTCACTTCGTCGCGGCGAATGGCGTTCATA
>CADBFJ010000033.1 GCA_902793915.1 uncultured Ruminococcus sp. | reverse complement strand
CAAATTTGAGACCTTCCCGATCTGGAATCTGCCGCTCAAGCACCCGGTCAACATTGCCTACGAAGCCGCGACGGTTGACCTCGGCGACGTGAACATGATCGACCCCTATCATCTGGAAGCTTATGGGAAACTTGCGGTCAACTACAACCGCGATATTGAAATTTTCCCGGTTTTGCAAGCAATTTTCAAGCGAATCCTCGGAGAATGCCCATACAAGTCTCCCACCGATATGGGCGTCAACATGGCGGGCAACTGCATTGTGGACGACGACGCCGTGCGCGACGCCGCCAACATGGAAACGATCCGCCGCTACTACACCGCGCGCTCCAACCTGCGCAAGGGAAGCGGAGATGAAAAAGAAGTTGAAAAGCTCCGTCTCATCATGCAAACAGCAGGGCTTGAAGAAACCGATCGCAAAGTGGTCGGCTATGCCAATGCCAAAGCCGAAGCCACCGGCAAACCCGCCGTTGCGATTGAACTGCCCGACGGCAGGATCGTCACAGGACGCACGAGCCGTTTGCTCGGCGCCGCCTCCGCAGGGCTGCTCAACGCCCTCAAAGTGCTTGCCAACATCGACGACCGCATCGATCTGATTTCGGAAGAAATTCTCGAGCCGATCACCAACCTGAAAGTCGGTATTCTGGGAAGTCGGAACCCTCGTCTGCACCTCAACGAGCTTCTTATCGCGCTCTCGATTTGCGCGGTAACAGATCCGGTTGCAGCAAAAGCGGTCGATCAGCTCAAGAACCTCTTGAACTGTGAAATGCATTCCTCGGTCATTCTTGCCGAAAGCGACGAGCACACGCTCAAAAAGCTGGGCATTCGCCTAACCTGTGAGCCTGTTTACGAAAACAAACGACTCTATCATAGATAACCGTTATTTTTGGAGGTAGCGTGTGAACACCGTATTTGACTACCTTACCTGGAGAGGGGACCTCGACTTTGCGCAGGTCCCTTTTTCGGACGTGGATGCACTCATTTTTTCAATGATCTCCTATATTGATTTTGAGGGGATCGTTTCGGGCAAGCAGGGCGGCAAAACCGTTTCTCTTGCCAATGCAGCACGCACATTTTTTGCACAAAGGCCCGATCGCGCAAAGATCTCTCTCGGGGTTCTTGTGCCGAAAGAGATCGTTGATCTTCTTGACAAAGCACGCGCTTGCAATCGCTTTTCCGAAGTGCAAATGGGCGGGTTTGTCAATCACATTTCAGAGGAAGAAGAAACGCAGTTTTGCGCTTTGAGCTTTTTCCTTTCAAGCGGTGAAGTCGTCGTCGTATTCCGAGGGACCGACGACAGCATCGTGGGCTGGCGCGAAAACTGCAACATGAGCTTTTGCAAGCTCGTCCCAGCGCAACGCTCTGCCGCCACCTATCTTGACGAAACCGCAAAGCGCTTTCCGGGGCGCCCGATCCTTGTTGCAGGACACAGCAAGGGCGGAAACCTTGCCACCGCGGCGACTTTGTATTGTAAAGGCGAAACCTTTTCTATGATCCGTGCGACCTACAATCTCGACGGGCAGGGAACGCTTTTGGGAAATTGGTATCAAGATGAAAGTCTTGCAGAAAGACGAGCTCGCGTAAGGACATTCATTCCCGAGCATTCGATCGTGGGACTGCTCCTCGATCACACCAACGATTATATGCCGATCAAAAGCACTCTATCGGGGATTTTGCAACACAATGGGCTTTCCTGGGGCGTTCTCGGTTCTTCTTTTGTTGGCGCTGAAAGCCTTGGAAAAGACAGCCAAAAGACCTGCAAGCGGCTCAACGATTGGATCGGAAATATGACAGTGGAACGCAGGAGGGAAGTGGTCGGCGCAATTTTCAGTATCTTCTCCGCATCTGGTGCCTCTACTTTGACCGAGCTTGTGGCGCAAAAGAGCCTTTGGATCCAAAAATGCAGGGAACTTGACCCATCGATTTATTCCACGCTTGAAGAAGTTTTCATAGCGCTTCTCAAGCCGCAAAAAAAGAAAGAAGCCCATAACTTCTTTTCGGAAATCTTCAAAAAATAAAGAAAGACGGCACCAAAACGGTGCCGTTCTTTTTTAGTGTGTTTTATTCTTGCGAAAGATCTCAAAAGCAAGGACCGAAGCCGCGCTCGCCGTCGGGAGAGAACCTCGAAAAGGTCGCGCGTACGGGATTTTTAAAATAAGGTCGCATTTTTCAAGGAGTTTCCCCGAGATCCCGCGTTTTTCGCCGCCAATCACGAGAAGTAGCGGAAACGAGCAATCTGCAGCTATGACATCTTCGGCATCCCGAATTCCCGCGGCGGCGATGCGGTAGCCCGCGCCTCTGAAGAGTTCCATGGCGTTCTCCACACTCGAAACGTATAAAGGAAGCTTTTCGGAAGTCCCAGCAGATGATCTTGCCACAACCCCGGCAGCGCTCATCCAGTTGCGCTCGGTCAGAATAACGCCGTCAATACCAAAAGCATAAAGAGAACGCAGTGTGTATCCGAAATTATACGGGTCTTCAATCCCGTCGAGATAGGCATAAAAACCATTCGGAAGGATCTCTTGTGCAGTCAAAACCGGTAGTTCGATCGCGCGGCATTTGGCAAGGATCCCGCCGTGCGTCTTTCCCGTGGCAATAGAATCGATCGTTTGCGGATCGACAAAATGCATTGGAAATCCCAATTCTTTAGATTTTGTCTGCAAAAAGGCGATCTCTTTTGCTTTGGAAGTGCGTTTTGTTTCATCGACCAGCACTTCAAGGATGCGCGAAGCGGCGTCCGGTCGCTCCAAAAGAGCCGAGATCGATGTCATTCCTTCCAGAAGATCATAAGAAAGATTTTGCGGCATGGAAAAGCCTCCGTCAAGTCATATTTTTGCACTTTTTGCATAAATTGGAAGCAAGAAAGCAAGAAGGAGCAGAGTCCCGAGATGAGAAACGAAAACGACCGATTGGGAAAAGCGCGCTGCCGCATTTTGGGGGAGTATCTGGTCGAGCACCAAACCACCGTTCGCGGTGCAGCCGCGGTATTTGCAATCAGCAAAAGCACCGTCCACAAAGACGTTTCGGAGAATTTAAGGCATGAAGATCCCGCACTCTATGAAGAAGTACGCAAGTTGCTGGATAAAAATAGGGAAGAGCGCCATTTGCGCGGCGGGGAAGCAACGAGAAAGAAATACGCCAAAGAGGGATAGGATCATCAGCCCGCCACCAAAACCGAGGTAAAAACCACAATTTAGAGGGCGATTTTTACTAAAATAAGGGGCTTAATCACAAGATATTGTGTTTCAAAAAGAATGAATGTAAAAGCGTGATATAAATTTTGTATAATTCAAATTGTTTTGTATCATTCGCGTCCGAATTTTCGATTGCTTTGCAACAGGGCATCCCATTCAGGCTTGGAAAATAAGGCTTTTGCGGCATCCAAATCGCACAAAAGATCGTCGGAAAGGTATTTGTCAATTTGATTGCAGCCGGTTCCCAAAAGGACCGGCTTTTTGGCATTTAACAGGCATTTGATCGTTCTCACAACGCGTGGATCGCTCAAGGAACGGTAGCCAAACTCAAACGCAGCGTGTTCAATCCGCAAAAGCTTTTCGATGACATTCTGTGTGTATAGGATCAGCGCTTGTTCAAAGGATAAAAACAGGAGCTTTTGATGAGAACGGTACAAAAGACGGTTGAGTTCCGCGTCGATCCAATCCTCGTAGGCAGAGATGGGCAGGCAGAGCGGCAAAAATCCGGATTGTTTGTGGCAGAGCCGTTTCAGGGCATCATTTCCGGAAAGACCTTCTCGTAGGATGGTACGAGAGGCAGTTTGCAGAATGAGTGGCTTTGGGAGCTGCTTTTGGAGAAGCTTACAATAGGATGATCGTTTTAGGAGATGCAGAGAGAGTGGGAGCCTCGGATCGTACAGAGCAAGCAGTAAAAACTTGCGAACGCCGAAACGATCAAAAGAAGTTTGCATTGCAGAAACAGAAAGAGAAATTCCGGACGATAGATCACCGACAAGCGGCGGAATAATTTGAAAATTCCAATCTGTAAGATATGCCATTCTCAAACTCTCCTAATACAATGATCTGTCTCAAAAGTCCTGCAAAAGCACTTCGGGGGACTTTTGACCCTATATTCTCCCATTTCGCTTCCCTTAACTATACAAAACTTTGATTTTGTATAGTTGCAACGGTGTCTTTCGGCAGGGATCAGAGGATATCCCCTGCTGCGGGTGTGCCGAAAAACAAGCATTGACAAGGCTTTTCGCCGCGTCTATCGCTGAATTGTTCTCGTTTTTTTCAATCAAAACATCATTGTCAGCTGGTCGGTTTCGTTCATTTCATCGAGAACGCCGTTCGCACGAAGCATTTCGATGACCGTTTTCCCGAGCTTTGCGCGGATTTGAAGATCCTCGACCGAGAAAAACGGTTCCTCTTCCCTGGCTGTAATGATGTTTTGCGCCGCATTCTCTCCAAGTCCCGGCAAAGACGAAAACGGCATTCTGATGGCGCCGTTTTCGGGCAGGAACGCAAATGCGTGCGATTTTTCCAGATCAACCGGCAAAAAACGAATGTTTCGTGCCATTGCTTCATTGACCAGCTGCAAGACCGACACATAGGAGGTTTCCTTCTGCGTCGCTTCTTTGCCTTTATCGAGAATGTCATGGATCGTTTTTTCGACCGCGCCCTTCCCTTTTCGGACGACCTGTGCGTCAAAGCCGTTGGGGGCGACCGTAAACATGGTGCAGTAGAAAGCGACCGGCTCATGGACTTTATACCAACCGAGGCGGATCGCGGACATGACATAAGCCGCCGCATGCGCTTTCGGGAACAGGTATTTGATCTTTTTACAGGAATCGATGTACCAACGTTCCACGCCGCATTCGAGCATAGTCTGTTCCCATTCGGGAGTCAGCCCCTTCCCTTTGCGGACCGCTTCCATGATCTTAAACGCAGTTGCTTTCGGGACGCCGATGCGAATGAGATCCGACATCACGTCATCGCGGCACCCGATCACCCCGCGAATATCGCAGACGTGATTTCGGATCAGGTCTTGCGCGTTTCCGAGCCATACGTTCGTGCCGTGGGTCAACCCCGAGATCTTGAGCAGATCGGCAAAGGTGTGCGGCTTTGCGTCCAGGAGCGTCTGTTGCACGAAGTTTGTGCCAAGCTCGGGCAAACCGTAAGTACCGATGGTACAACCATCGATCTGATCGGGAGAAATCCCTAAAGGAGCGGTGGATTCCAGGAGTTGATAGACCGATTTGTCGTTCATGGCAACGTCGAGAACCGAGGAATTGGTAAAGCGCTCCAACCACTTGTATTTGGTCGGAATATCGTGCCCAAGCTCGTCCAGCTTTAAGATTGTATCATGCAGAAAGGAAAAGGCAAAGTGCGTCGTAATGACGTCCGAATTCGGATCGTCCGCAGGGTGCTGGATCGGGGTAAAATCGTAGACGTCAAAATCCTGCGGAACCACGATGATACCGCCCGGGTGCTGTCCGGTCGTTTTTTTGACCCCAAGACAGCCCTGCACAAGGCGGTTCATCTCTGCCCTCGGCAGACTGAACCCTAACTGTTCAACGTATTTTGCCACGTATCCATAGGCGGTTTTATCCGCCAGAGCAGAGATCGTTCCGGCGCGGAACACGTGCCCTTCGCCAAAGAGATCTTCGGTGTATTTGTGGACTTTTCCTTGCACTTCGCCCGAAAAGTTCAGGTCAATATCGGGAGATTTCTCGCCTTGAAAGCCAAGGAAAGTTTCAAACATGATGTCCTGACCGTCGGCTCCCATCGTCTCGCCACACTCTGGACAAGCCTTGGTTGGCAGGTCAAAGCCCGAGCCGACCGAACCGTCGGTAAAGAACTCGGTATGCTTGCATTTCGGACAGAAATAGTGCGGAGGGAGTGGGTTGACTTCGGAAATCCCCGCCATGGTTGCGACAAACGAAGAACCGACAGATCCACGCGAACCGACAAGATAGCCCTGCTCTTCGCTGAAATGTACTAATCTTTGCGCGATCAGATACAGCACGGCAAAGCCGTTTTTGATGATCGATCCCAGTTCCCGTTCCAAGCGGCTGGAAACCAGCTCCGGCAGTGGGTCGCCGTATTGCTCTTTGGCGCGCGTCCAACAAAGATTTTGCAGTTCTTCCTCGGCACCTTCCATCGACGGCGGATAGGATCCTTTTGGAATCGGGCGCACGTTTTCGATCATGGAGGCGATCTTGTTGGGGTTGGTCACAACCACTTCGTAGGCTTTTTCCTCGCCCAAATAGGAGAATTCTTCCAGCATTTCCTCGGTGGTGCGGAAATAAAGACCGACGTCGCGGTCGTAATCCTTATACTTCTGCCCGGCAAGCAAAATCTTGCGGTAAAGCTCGTCCTCTCGGTTGAGAAAATGCGCATCGCAGGTGGCACAGACCGGTTTGTTATATTGGCTGGATCTCAAGATAGTCGTAGAACTCCACGATCTCCTCGATCTCGCTTTCGGGTCTGTTTTCAAGGATCGCGCGGAAGAGCTCTCCCGCTTCACAAGCAGAGCCGACAATAAGCCCCTCGCGATACTGTTCCAGTAAGGTCTTGGGGATGCGAGGAAAGCGCTTGAAATAGCGAAGATAGCTCTCGGAAACCAGTCGATAGAGGTTCTTGAGCCCCACCTTGTCCTTGACAAGAAGGATTTGGTGATAGGGCTTGAGCTTTAAGGGATCCGCCTTTTCGGTCATTTCCTTTTGCAATTCGGAAAGATTGTGGATCTCCATTTTTTTCAAGCGATCGATCATTCCGAAATAGATCATGGCAAGCACGCGGGAGTCTTCGGACGCCCTGTGATGCTGAAAATCACCCAATCCGTAGGCTTCTACCAAGGTATCGAGCTTGTGGTTCTTGAGCTCGGGATTGACGAATTTGGAGAGCGCGAGCGTATCGAGATAGGGATATGGAAATTCCATGCCCGCCTGCTCCGCAAAAAAGCGGATAAAACCAATATCGAAATTTGCGTTGTGGGCGATGAGGATGGGTTTTCTTTCAAGCGCTTCCCCACCGATGAAATCGAAGAACGCGCGCAGAGCCTCCGGCGCTTTGGGAGCGCCTTTTACCATATCGTCGGTGATGCTCGTCAACGCCTGGATCTCCTCGGGGATCGGCATTTCTGGATCGACAAAGGTGTCAAAGCTCTCGAGCACTTCCCCATTTTGGATCTTGACGGCGCCGATTTCTGTGATGCCGCAATTCTTGACCGAAAGACCGGTCGTTTCAATATCGAACACCACGGCAGGCGCATCAAAAGAAGCGTCGTAGATCCCGGACACGGCACTGGCGGTATTGTTGACAAAATATGCCTCCATGCCGTAGAGAACCTTGATGTTAGGCTCGGCGCCTGTCTTTTTCTTCAGATCGTCCAGATAGGTCATCGCCTCCGGGAACGCCTGCACGTTGCCGTGATCGGTGATGGCAACGGCGGGGTGCCCCCACTTCATGGCAGCGTCAAGAGCCGCCTGGGGTGACATGACAGCATCCATTGCCGACATGGTCGTGTGCAAATGGAGTTCCACGCGTTTTTGTTCGGCGCGATCGGCACGGGGAACCTTTTTGATCTTTGCAATATCCTTAACGAAGAGCGAATAATCGAGATCTTCCACGCCCTTTCTCGTCAGCTTTCGGACAGAACCGCGCACCGCGAAGGCGGAGGCGCTTTTGAAGATGCCTTCCAGCGTTTTGGCTTCCTCGGGATCCACTCCGAAAGAACGGTGACCGATCGTCGTGTTGCCGTCAAAAAAATCAAACGAGAGATCAAATTTTGTCCCATCACGCGAGGCTTCCATGGTGAAGTTCAAAACCTCGCCCAGCAGCACGAGATTCCTCTGCGGGTGGTTAATAAATGCGATCGGAGTCGGCTTGATCTCAAAGGGTTCGCCATAGAGGAATTCCGCGTTTGAAAGATCGTAAGTATTGTGACCGATCTTGCAAATGCCGTCAATGATTTCCGGCATCTCGGGTTTTCCGTAAATGCTTGGAGCGCGCGGCAAAACCGATTCTGTATCTGCTGGCGTTTTTTCGGGCTTTGTATTTGCCGAAAGATAGAGCCGCTCGGATTCGATCGCCTCTTGCTCCAAAGCGGCAAGGCGCTCGTTTAAAACGCTGTTGTAATCCTCTTCGGGCAGTTCCATCTGACGGATCTCGACCCGAACTTTGCGACGGTAGCGCTCATAAATGAGATCGCTGATCACCTGCGGCGTCTCGGCGTAGTTGACAAATTCGACGCTATCGGGTGCAAACGGGATCTCAATGACGATGTATTCGGAGTCTTCATAATAGGTAAAAGAAGCGTTTTCAAAAAAGCCCTTTGTCACGCGGCCGCGCCGCCCCGCTTCGATGAGAATATCACGCACGGCATCCTGACTAAAGCGGTCGGGCGAATAGGTCGGGCGGATTTCAAGAGATGTCAGTTGATAGGTGTCTTTGATCGCTTTTTCCACGCGGTTCAGCTCTTCCTGGGAGATCGCAAGCGCAAAGCGAGCACAGATGATCATTCTGCGTTGCTCTTTATCCGCCGAAAGTTGGATGCTTTCCGAATCGGCAGACAACAAGAACGCCGAAGCAAGCTCGTCCGGCTCATAGCGATTTAAGATTTCCAAAAGGTTTTTACTCATAATGACTTCCTATCAATCTTAATGATTGTTCCGACAACGGCGAAGCTCGTCCAAAAGACGATCGATCACCTTCTCCTCGGGAATTTTCTCAACAACCTGTCCATGGCGGAAAAAGAGGGCTTCGTGTGTGCCTCCCGCAATGCCGAAATCGGCTTCTTTGGCTTCTCCCGGTCCGTTGACGGCGCACCCCATAAGTGCGACCTTGACCGGTACATCCGAAAGCCCTTCTGCATCCACACGGCACTCAAACTCTTTTGCAAGAGCGATCAGGTCAATCTTGGTGCGTCCACAGGTTGGGCAACTGACAATATCAAGTCCGCACTTCCCGCTCATGCCGATCGCCTGCAAAATGGCTTTGGCGGCTTTGATTTCCTCAAGCGGCGAATCGGTCAAAGAAACGCGAATGGTGTCGCCAATGCCGTCGCAAAGAAGTGAGCCAAGCCCGATTGAGCTTTTGATAAGCCCCCGATTTCCCGAACCCGATTCGGTCACGCCGAGATGAATAGGATAGCGGCAAGCGTCCGACAACAGGCGATTGGCGGCGATCATGGTAGGCACGTCCGACGACTTGATCGAAACCACAATATCGTCAAACTCAAATTTTTCCAAAAGTGAAATATGATAAAGCGCACTCTCCACAAGAGCTTTTGCCGTGGGGGCGCCGTGTTTTGCAAGGATATTTTTTTCAAGAGAGCCGCTGTTGACGCCGATGCGAATGGGAACATGGTGTGCTTTGCAGGCTCGCACAACCTCTTTCACCTTATCGTCATCCCCAATGTTGCCGGGATTGATGCGGATCTTATCAAAGCCGAGTTCGGCACAGGCAAGTGCAATTTTATAGTCGAAATGGATGTCGGCGACGACCGGAATTTTGATCCCCGCTTTCCTTATGGCAAGGATGGTTTTTGCGGCGTTTTGGTTTGGCACCGTGATGCGAACAATCTCACAGCCCGCCTCTTCCAGCGCTTTGATCTGGGCAAGCGTCGCAGAAACGTTTTCGGTGTCGGTATTGGTCATGGATTGAATGGCAATCGGGTAGGCTCCGCCAAGGGTAAGCTTCCCTACCCGAACCTCTTTTTTCTTTTTGCGAATGTCGTTATAAATCATAGTGAAATCAGGTCCTTTATTGCAACGACGACTGCGAGTGCCAACAGTAAAAACAAGCCTACGAAATTGATGATTGCTTCCACCTCTTGTTTGAGCGGCTTTCCTCTGACCCCTTCAAGCAGGTGTAAGAAGATGTGTCCGCCGTCAAGCGCCGGCAGCGGCAAAAGGTTCATGATGCCAAGGTTTATGGAGATAACGATCACAAGATAAAGCAGGTTCAAAGCGCCGCTCTTTGCGGCAACCGAAATGGTTTTGGTAATGCCGACAGGTCCCGAAACGGCTTCGACTCCGAATCTGCCCGAAATCAAGCCGCCAAGCGAATCCCAGACCATTTTCACAGCCGACAGCGAGCGGTAGAAAGCGTGTTTTATGATGGTAAAGACACCCGGATTTTCTTCTCGGTAAACCCGAAAATCCATTTCTCCGAGCGTGACTTTGCTTTCCTCGTCGGTAAAGTTCGGAAAAGTGACCTTCTCCAGCGTCAAAGTCTTCCCCTCCCGCTCGACCACAAGCGTCAGCGGTCGGTATCCCTGGTTCATAATCTCATAGGAAAGCTCGTTATAGGTGTGAACACGTGTCCCGTTGACCTTTTTGATCACATCCCCAGATTGAAGTCCCGCATTCTCGCTGACCGAATGCGTAAAGGAAGATGCAAAGAAATCGGCGGTCAAGGTCACGTTCTCAAGGGTGACGATCTCGTAAGCGGTTTTCTCTTCGTTCAGGCGCTCGACGGTCAAATTGCAAACGAGCGTCCCGCCCGCGTTTTGGATTGCTTCTTCGACTTGGCGATAGCTTCGGATCGCTTCGCCGTCAATTGCTTCCACATAGTCGCCCGTCTGCAATCCGTAAACCGAAGCTTCAGCGGTGTATTCGGTATAAAACCCCGCCACTTGCGTGCCGCCAAGCGAGGAAGTTCCCGCAAGAATGACCATAAGGAACATCAGAACAAAGCCGAGGAGCAGGTTCATAAGGGGTCCCGCGAGAGAGATAACGATCCGCTTCCAAACCTTTTGTTTGGCGTAGGAATGGATCATCGCTTCTTCGGTAGCTTTCTCGTCGATCTCATCCTCTTTGGTGTCCTGAATGAGAAGATCCGTCCCATTGTCTTTGCGCTCGGGCAAAACGGGGTTTGCGTTTCCCTCGCCGAGCATATTGACAAATCCGCCGATCGGAAACAGGCGAAGCGAATAAAGCGTTCCGCTTTTCTTCGAGCGCTTTGAAAAGATCTTCGGTCCCATACCGATGGCAAACTCCAAAACGGTAACGCCAAAAACCCGGGCAGCAAGAAAGTGTCCGAACTCATGGATGAAAATGAGAAAACCGAAAATCAAAAGAGCAAGAAGAATATAAGGAATACTCACGATCGTTTGCCTCTCCTTTCGAGGGCGAAATAAAAATCAAGATTGAAAAACGGTTGAAAGTTTTTCTTTGGCGACGACCCGCGCTTCTTTGTCATAGGCAAAGATCTCATCGAGCGTTGTTGCGCGCTTTGCGGCATCCAGTTCTTCCACCGTTTCCGCCACCAGATCGAAAATGCCGGTGAAACCGAGCTTTTTTTCCAAAAACGCGGCTACCGCCACTTCATTTGCTGCGTTGAGGACGGCGGGAAGCGCTCCGCCTTTTTGAATGGCTTTTTTTGCCAAATCAAGCAGGATAAAGGTATCTGTATCGGGTTCTGCAAAGGTCAGAGCGGCAAGTTTGGTAAGGTCAAGCTCCTCAATGACAGCCTGTGTGCGCGCAGGGTGCGTGATCGCATACTGCACGCAAAGCCGCATATCAGGTTTTGAGAGCTGGGCAATCACGCTGTTATCTATATATTCGATCGCCGAGTGCATTATGCTCTCGCGGTGAACCAGCACTTTGATCTGCTCGGGTGTTACGCCGAACAGGTGCACCGCTTCAATGACTTCAAAGCCTTTGTTCATAAGCGTTGCGCTGTCGATCGTGATTTTAGCGCCCATGTTCCAGGTCGGGTGCGCCAACGCGCGTTCTGGTGTGATCGAAGCAAGTTCGTCGCGCGTCATGCCGAAAAAGGGACCTCCCGATGCCGTCAGAAAAATGCGTTTGATCTCTTTTTGACTTCCCGATCGAAGCGCCTGAAAAATAGCGCTGTGTTCGCTATCGACAGGCAGGATCGGGGCGTTGTTCTTTTTCGCCAGTTCCATAACGAAAGTCCCGGCACAGACCAGCGACTCTTTGTTGGCAAGTGCCAAACGTTTTTTTGCGTTCAAGGTCGCAAGCGTCGGCTTCAGCCCCGCTTCGCCCAAAATTGAGTTGACGACAGTCTCGTCCTTGCCGAAATCGAGCGAAAGCATTTCTTCGATCCCCGAAGTCCCGCCATAAACCTTAATCCCGGTATCGGCAAGTCGCGTTTTGAGGTCTTTTGCCGCATTTTCATCCGCCATGGCGCAAGCCTTGACCGAAAGCCGTCTTGCCTGCTCTTCCACACGTGTAACGCTTCGATTGGCGGAAATTGCATTGACCGGCAATCCATTTTTCAAAGCAACGTCAATTGCCTGTTCACCGACCGAACCGGTCGAACCCAAAATGGTAAGAGAACCGAAATTCGTTTGCTTCTCCATTAGCCTACCTCAAAAAAGTTGAAAAATGTGCAAAAGACGAACAAAACCGAAGATACGGCAAGAACCGAATCAAAACGATCGAGCATTCCGCCGTGTCCCGGAAAGATTTTCCCGAAATCCTTGATCCCATAGTGGCGTTTGAGAAGCGACATGGAGAGGTCTCCCACCTGCGCCACGACCGAAAGAATAAGTCCGAGAAGCAGCGCGATCCAGAGCTTTGCGGAGGAAACGATACCCGGAACGAATCTTGCAATCAAAAAGCCGTACAGCACGACGGCAAGCGCACAGAACAGGATGCCGCCGATACTTCCTTCCACCGTCTTTTTGGGGCTGACTTCCGGAATGAGCTTGTGTTTTCCGCCACGCCCGAATAAAAGCCCGCAAAAGTAAGCAAAGGTATCGGTGATCCATGCGCCGATAAAGACGAGCGGCAGAAGATAGGCGCCGCCCGCGAAGTAGTCGCGCATCACGATCATGGCGTCAAAGCCAACCAGCGCGTAAAAGCAACCGATCTCGATCATTGAAAGGTTTTCAATGCTGTATTTCCCGTGCGTAAAAAGAACGACTGCAAATCCGTAAAGCACAAGGAAGATCGAAAGCCCGATCGTCACTTTGAAAACGAGGTTTAAATCCTTGCAATAGCGGGTAAAAAACGGCATTCCGAGCGCCGCAAGATAAAACGGTAACGAAAGAGAGAGCGATTTTTGATAGCCTACGCAGGCAAAAACCTCATAGACCGCAAACGCCGAGCAGATCGCAAGCAGGATCGGTAGCGCCGGCGTTCCCGAAAAAATAAGCGTGGGGACAAAAATCAAAAGTATGAGGAGAGCGGTAATGATCCGTTTTTTCATGGGAGCCTCCTTTCGATCGGGGTAGAGTCAAGCGATTTAAACGCCGCCGTAGCGACGCTTTCTGGAATAGAACTCCTCGACCGCTTCGTTGACGTCCTTTTCGGAATAATCCGGCCAGAGGGTTTTTGTAAAATAGTATTCCGCATAAGCGGACTGCCAAAGTAGGAAATTGGAAGTTCGAATGTCTCCGCCCGTGCGCACAATGAGATCGGGATCGGGCTGCCCAAACGTATAGATATGATCCGAAATATCGGCTTCGTTCACATTGGTTTTGCCTTCTGCGATGAGCGCATTGCAGGCATGGACGATCTCTTCCCTGCCGCCGTAGTTTACGGCGACGTTGAGCGAAAACGGCTTCTCTGCGGTCTCGCGCTCAATCTTTGCCATCTTCTCGCGCACGCTTTCGGGAAAGATCGAAAGGTTGCCGATGAAGCGCACCTTGACGTTATCATCATACATTTCGCGGAAAGCGTCTTCCATGAATTCGTCAAAGATCTTCATAATGGCGTCGATCTCTTTTTGGGGGCGCTTCCAGTTCTCGGTGGAAAAAGCGTAAACCGTCATGTATTTGATGCCGATTTTCTCGCAGTAGCGACCAATCTTTCTGAAAGTCGCAGCCCCCTGGGAGTGTCCCAATTCGCGCGGCATACCGCGCCTCTGCGCCCAGCGTCCGTTGCCATCCATAATGAATGCGATGTGTTGCAGGCGCTCATCGACGTGAATTTCCTGTTTTGGTTGTTTTTTGCGAAACATGGCTCTTTCCTTCCGTCTATGATAGGTAGGGCTGTCGCACCGAAGTGCGGCAGCCCACAAGGGTTTCCCCAAACGTCAGATCTTCATGATCTCTTTTTCTTTCTTTGCGGTAATATCGTCGATCAGTTTAATATATCGGTCGGTCAGATCCTGCACCGCTTTTTCCGCGACCTTCTGCTCGTCTTCGGTGAGAACGCTGTCTTTCTTTTGTTTTTTGATCTCTTCATTGGCATCTCTGCGAATGTTGCGGATGGCAATTCTGGCTTCTTCGCCCGAACGAGAGATCTGTTTTGCCAGTTCTTTTCTGTGCTCCTCGGTCAGAGGCGGAAAAACGAGACGAATGACCGAGCCGTCATCCATCGGAGTAATGCCCACGTCCGAAGTCTGGATTGCTTTTGCCATGGCTTTGAGCGTGGATCGATCGTAGGGAGTGATGGTAAGCGTCTTGGGATCGGTAACGGCGACCGACGCCATATCGACAAGTCTTGTCTGCGCCCCGTAGTATTCAAAGGTAACGCCTGAAACCACAGCCGCGTTCGCCTGGCTTGCACGGATGGTAGCGAGGTTGCCCTCGTAGTTCTCCACCGTTTTCTTCATTTTGCTCTCGGTTGCACTGGTATCAAATCTCATGATCTTGCTCCTTTCAAATCAGTTGTGAATGGCGGTTCCGACGGGCTCTCCCATCACCGCGCGGTATATATTCTCGGGATCCGCAAGTCCAAATGCGTATCCATTGAGATCGTTTTCCATGCAAAAAATCGTTGCCGTCAGATCGAGTGCGCGAAGCCCCTCGTCAACAATCTGTTTGTAGGTAATATCGGTGTAGCGCTTTGCGTTCGGGTTCTTCTTGGGATCATCGCTGTAAATGGCGTCGATGTTCTTTGCCATGAGAATACAATCAGCCCCAATCTCGGCGGCGCGCAGTGCACAAGCCGTATCGGTGGAAAAGAAAGGCGAACCGAGCCCCCCACCGAAAACAACGACCTGCCCGGCTTCCAAAGCCGCGATCGCGTCTCTTGTGGTGTAAGGATCCGCAAAGGTCTTCATGGGGACCGACGTCATGGTCTTTGCCGAAAGCCCCGCGCGTTTGAACGCGTCTTCCAAGGCGATTGCGTTGATGGTCGTTGCGAGCATCCCCATGTGGTCTGCGCGCACGCGATCCATATTCCCGCCCGCTCTGCCGCGCCAGATGTTCCCGGCACCGACAATGACAGCCACCTGCACGCCGGCATTCACGCATTTTTTGACAACTTTTGCCACGCAGTCGAGAAAGTCAGAATCCAAAATTCCTTCTTTGTTGTTGGCGAGCGCTTCGCCCGAAAGTTTCAAAAGGACCCGACGGTATTTCGGTTGTTTCATGACCTTTCATCTCCCTTAAAATTCTTCTATTTTATTTTACTACAAAAAGATTTTTTTGTAAAGACTTTTTTGGCGCTTTTTGCAATTTTTTCCATGAAAAAAGACCCGCACTTTTGTGCGGGTCTTTTCCAAAAAACTTGATTATTTGCCGGCAGTCATCTTTGCGATCTCTTCGGCAAAGTCCTCTTCGCGTTTCTGGATGCCTTCGCCCTTTTCAAAGCGATAGAACTTGACGATGCGGATCTCGCCGCCCAGTTCCTTGGCAGTCTTTTCCACGTACTGACCAACCTTGAGGTCCTCGTCTTTGACATAGGTCATGTCAACGAGACAGTTGTTGTCGTAGAACTTGGAAATGCGTCCCATGACCATCTTCTCTTTGATGGCATCGGGTTTCTTTGCGTTTGCGGGATCGTTTGCGATCTGCGCAAGCAGAATATTCTTCTCTTCCTCGAGAACCGACGCGGGAACTTCCTCGCGGCAGAGGTAAGGAGTCGGATAAGCGCCGATCTGGAGCGCGATGTTCTTTGCAAATTGTGCAAACTCGGCATTGTCGGCGGCAAGAGTTGTCTCAAACTTGACAATGACGCCAATCGAGCCCGCACCGTGGATATAGGTGCTGGTGATGCCGTCCACAATGGCAAAGCGGCGAATGGTGATCTTTTCGCCAATCTTGAAGATCATTTCTTTGAGCTTGCCGTCAACCGTCATCTCTGCGTCGTAGGTGCAGCCCATGAGCGCGTCAACGTCAGCGGGTTTCTGGTCGATGATAATGTTGAGCAGTTCTTTCACAAAAGCCTGGAAGGTTTCGTTCTTTGCCACGAAGTCGGTCTCGGAGTTGACTTCGATCATAGCGGTAAAGTCGCCCTTTTTGAGAATATCAACGATACCGTCGGCGGCAATTCTGGTTGCCATTTTGGTCTGGGCTTTGAGTTCGCCCTTCTCACGCAGAATCTTGATAGCGGCTTCCATGTCGCCGTCAGCTTCCACGAGAGCCTTTTTGCAATCCATCATACCGATACCGGTCTTTGCGCGAAGTTCGGCAACGTCTTTTGCGGTAATGTTAGCCATTGTCTGTTCTCCTTTTTTTGAAAGTGGAATTATTCGGCGTCTTCTGCCTTTTCTTCGGTGTCGGCAGCCTCGGCAGTCTCCTCGGCGGCTTCGGTCTCACCCTGCTTGCCTTCGATCACGGCGTCTGCCAGAGCGGAGGAAATGAGCTTGATGGCGCGGATTGCGTCGTCGTTACCGGGGATGATGTAGTCTGCATCGTCGGGATCGCAGTTGGTGTCAACGATTGCCACCACCGGGATACCCAGTTTTTTAGCTTCGAGAACGGCGTTGCGCTCTTTCTTGGGGTCAACGATGAACACGGCGTCGGGGAGCTTCTCCATGGTCTTGATACCGCCGTAGCTCTTTTCGAGATTGAAGATCTCTTTCTGCATTGCGGCAACTTCCTTCTTGGGAAGCAGATCGAAGGTGCCGTCAGCCTGCATTTTGTAGAGGTCGTTGAGACGATTGATCGACTTCTTGATGGTCTTGAAGTTGGTCATCATGCCGCCCGGCCAACGGACGTTGACATAGTACATTCCGCAGCGGGATGCTTCTTCCTTGATGGCGTCGGCAGCCTGTTTCTTGGTTCCGACGAACAGAAGCGTTCCGTTGTTTTCGGAAAGCTCTCTGACGAAAGCGTATGCTTCGTCAAACTTCTTCACGGTTTTCTGGAGATCGATGATATAGATCCCGTTCCGTTCGGTGAAGATGTATTCCGCCATTTTGGGGTTCCATCTTCTGGTGTGGTGTCCGAAATGGACGCCTGCTTCAAGCAGTTGCTTGATCGAGATGATCGACATGATTTCATGTCCTCCTTTGGTTTTTTCCACCACCGGTACCTGATGCGCAACCGGACGAACGCCCGGAACCGTCGCAACCCTTTCCCGATGTGTGTGATATTGGCTTGCAAAGAAAAAAATTCCTTGCAAACAGCCAACGTGTATTATACCACGCAAGTCCTTTTATTGCAAGGAATTTTTTTATAAAAACGATAGATTTAACAGTTTATTCACAATCTGTCGGTGTGCAGGGGGTTCCCCTGCCCCGTTTTCCCGATTTTTTCGGCGGGAAAGGCGGCGCACAAGAGCAGTTTTGCCCCAGATCTACAAGAATTGTGTCCTCTCCGAAGCAACGGATGCAGCGCCACGGAACGTAAATATCATCTGTCTTTCCAAAGCCCAAAAAGCCTTTGGAACC
>CADBFJ010000032.1 GCA_902793915.1 uncultured Ruminococcus sp. | reverse complement strand
TTTTTGTTTGGGCTGATTGTTTAGATCTGCTCTTTGACCTTGGAGGCTTTGCCCACACGGTCACGCAGATAGTAGAGTCTTGCCCGTCTTACTTTACCGGAACGGATGGTCTCCACTTTTTCCACGTTGGGGGAGTGGAGCGGGAAGGTCTTTTCCACGCCGACGCCGTAGGAGATTTTTCTCACGGTGAAGGTAGCGGAAATGCCGCCGTCGTGCTTTGCGATGACGGTGCCTTCAAACAGCTGGGTGCGTTCGCGGTTGCCCTCTTTGATGCGGTTGTGGACACGCACGGTGTCACCGATCTTGATTTCCGGGACTTCGGTCTTCAGTTGCTCGTTTGTAAAAGCCTCAATCAAATTCATTTTTGAGTCCTCCCATGTACCGGGTGTTCATGCGAGCATGGCAGCGGACCACCCTAAATTATGCGTTTTTTAGGCGCAACGAAAGTATTATAGCATACTTCTTTTGATTTTGCAAGAGTTTTTTGAAATTTTTTAGTCGATTTCGATGATGCCTTTTTCCACAAGCTCTTCCCAGTGCTCGTTGATGTAATCCACGAGGAAGGCTTCGGCGCTCGCGGGTGTGATCTCGCCGCCCTGCTCGGGGATCAGCTCGTTGACCACGACGTCTGAAAAATAGTCGATCTGCTTATCGGTTGCATCCAGACCGTTAGCATCGTCCAAGAGGTCTTCCATGCACTCAACCACTTTTGCTTTTTGCTCGGATTTCGGGAGCTTTGCAATGTCGTTGAACTCCTCGACCGTCGAAACAACGACGTTGCTGTACTCGCCGCTCGTCTCTTTCCCCAAACTCACGGTTTCGTTGATGAGGTCGCGTGCCATGCGGTCGATCTCATCGAGCAGAGGCTTCATGTTCGGGTTGCTCTGGACGGCTTTGAGGAAGCTGCCAAGCGCCGCGGAGGTGTAGTTGTCAACGTCCACCGTTCCGTAAATCACCAGAACGTCGGCGAGCGTGTAGAAATCGGCGCGGAGCTTTGCGGGATCGTTTGCGTCGTTGCGCAGGATCGTCATAACGGCGTAGGGGATCGGCTCGGAAGCGTTGGAAGCATCCTTCACATACTCATCGGAGATCGTGTAGACCACGCTACCGAGGAGCGAGGAGAGAAGCGGCGCGTTCTCCATGCGATTGGCGATGCGGCGGATCGCGTCGGCATTATTGGGGTCGGTCAGCTCGCCGTTTTCAAGGACGGGTCCGATATCGGCAACAGACGCGGCAAGAACCGGCAGCTCTTTTTTGACGTTTGTTTTGACGCCGGCAACCTTGAAGGAGGCAAGCGTTGTGTCAAGCCAGCCGAAGAGCGCGCGGTGCGTTTTTACAACAACGGTGTTTTCCACTTCCACGGCGGCGTTGGCAACTTCCTCCACCGTTTCGGCATAGGAAACGTCTTCGGGGATAGCGTCTCCCGCGACTTTCACGTAGCCCGAGTAAGCCGAGAGGGGCGCGATGAGAACCACCAAAACGAGAATTGCGGAAAGAACAGCCCAAAGAATTGCGCGCAGGGTTTTGAGGGGCGCGTCGCATTCGCTCTTGTGGAGCTTTTTGCCGACGATTGCCATGACGATGATGTAAGCGATGCCGGTCAGGATTTCAAGCCCGATGAAGAAGATGAGGAAGAGCAAAGGGGCAAGCAGGGCGCTGACAAAGTCAACGACCGAGCCGTCCGCCAAAATGGCTTGTACCACTTGCGAGGTGGAAGCGTCTTCCACGGCGTTCTCCAAAGTGGAGGAGAAGGTTGCAGTCAGGTTTGCCGAACCTTTTACAAGGATCGTTGCCAGAAACGCGAGTCCGAAGCAAACGAGGTTGCGGATGCCGCGGATCCGGGTCTTGGGCAGACCGCGCAAAAGCGCAAAGCCAATGCTGGAACCAAGAACGACAAGAACGCAGATGATAAGCGCGAGATTCATTTTGTTTCTCCTTTTTGAAATGAAATTGCAGAGCTATGCTTTTGCACTCTGCGCATGTGCCGGAGTGCCTTTCTTTTCGTAACGCCGCCTGCGGTGAAAGCTTTGCGGGCGGTTTTTCTTTTTCTTTTCGCGCACGACCGGCACTGCTTCGCCGCAACATTCGGGGTAGGCGGCAATCATCATATCCGGCGTTGCGTGCTTTGCTTTGCAGAGCGCCTCAAAAAGTTTCATCGTGGCGTAAGCGTCGCCGTCGCTCCGATGTTGATTTTCGGGATCAAACCCGCAATAGGCTTTGACGTATCCCGCAAGTCCATGTGCAAAGCGATATTTGCCGTCGGATTTGCAGAGCGGTTCGAGATCGAGATAGGGAAACTGGATCTGCGGAAGACCATAGCGGTCGCAATCCTGCCGGAGCTCGCGCGTATCGTTCCCCGCGGCAAAGCCCACGGCGATCTCGGCTTCGTCAAAGAGTGCTTTGATCTTTTCGTAGACATCCGGGAAGGTCGGCTGATTTTCAACGTCTTCTTTCGGGTAAGCAAGGATCTTGTGTTCGACGTACTCGTTCCAAGCGCAATCGGGGTTGATGATGAGATCGGTTGGCGGAGTGAGTAGAGTAAAGTTTTCGTCGGTCATGAGGTATCCCATGGAATAGATCGAACCCTTTACCTGTCCGTTTGCAAATTCCATGTCAAAATAGAGAATTTTCATCAAAGCGATCCTTCCCAGGCAACATCGTTGCCTATATTCCTTTTTATTATATCATAGTCGTTCTCATTTTGCAAGAGGGTACTTTTGATCGCAAAAAGGCAGGGGAAGCAAAAACTTCCCCTGCGGACTTTATTGATCGTAAGACGGGTTGATCGCGTAAAAGTTCTTTTCGTTCATGTGGTCGGTGGCGATCCGCAAAGCGTCGCCGAAGCGTTGATAATGGACGATTTCGCGCTCGCGCAAATAGCGGATGGGATCAAGGACGTCGGGGTCGTCACACAGGCGGATGATGTTGTCATAGGTCACCCGCGCTTTTTGCCCGGACGCCGAAACCGGATAGACGCCGACCGTGTGATCGACGAAATAGGTGGCAAAGGGCGTTCCGGCGATCTCATCGGGAGAAAGGTCGCGCGTGAGCTGGTAGAGAATGGCGCCCACCATTTCCAGATGCGCCAGTTCCTCGGTTCCAACGTCGGTGAGGATGCCTGTAACCTCTCCGTAGGGCATTGAATAGCGTTGGTTAAGGTAGCGCATCGACGCCGCAAGCTCGCCGTCGGGTCCTCCCAACTGCGAGATGATGATGCTTGCCAGATTGTGGTTCGGGGTCTTGATTTTGACCGGATATTGCAGTTTTCTATCGTATGTCCACATAATGCGCTCCTTTCAGTTTGCTTCGGGCTGCCAGGGCCAGGGGGCTTTGACCCAGTCCCAATCCGTCCCCGTGTTGTCGTAAACGGTCAGCGGCATCTCTTTGGAGCGGGCGGCAAGGAGCCCTGCTCTGGCTTCGATCAGCGAGCGATAGTAGTCAAGCGCGTCGGCGTCGTCGGGATAGGCGTCAAGATAGAGGACGGTGTCCTGAATGGCAAAATCAATTGCCTGCAAGCGGCGGGTGAGCGAGGCTTGATCGTTCCCCGAAAAAGCGGGGGCAAAGCGGCGGTTCGTCATTTTCTCGTCACGCTCCTTCCTTCAAAGGGCAAATCGAGCGCGGCAAACAGCGTGCCGCGCGAGAGTGCTATGTCGGGTTCATAGAGGCTTTCAAAGGTTTGCTTCGGCGCATAGACCATTGCAAGCGAGGGCGCCGCAGGGAAAACGGGGGCTTCTTCGGGTTGCGGCGGGGGCGGAACGGGTAGATTTCCCGCAGGCGCGCCGGAGACGGTGGGCTGACTTTCCGCACTCGGATGGCTCGGAAAAGACGCGCGGCGCAGATACTCGTCGTTTGCCCGCCGTTCGGACGCCCTTTTGTTCTGGCTGAAGTACATGGAACTCCTCCTTCTCTGGGATCGGAATGATTGCCGCAGAGCGGCTATTGTCATTT
Source organism: uncultured Ruminococcus sp. (assembly GCA_902793915.1). Lineage (GTDB taxonomy): Bacteria > Bacillota > Clostridia > Oscillospirales > CAG-272 > UMGS1865. Next base: position 10,274 of record CADBFJ010000032.1, on the reverse strand, counting down.
TATGCCATACGGCGCGCACGGGTGTGGGCAACTTCTTTGTGAGATCCCGCATAGAATAAATAGAACAATAGGAAGAAAGGTGGAATCAAAATGGAGGTTTTTCCTTATCAAAGAGAAAAGGCGGTCGCCTACGCGCTTCGTTGGGCGTATGCGCGAAACCCTGCCTACGGCGACTTTTCGCTCCTCGGCGGTGACTGCACCAATTTCGTTTCTCAATGCCTGTTTGCAGGCTCCGGGGTCATGGATCCGACGCCTGTGTTCGGGTGGTATTATATTTCGATGGAGAACCGCGCGCCGGCGTGGTCTGGTGTGGAGGAACTTTACAAATTTTTGAGCGGTGCTTTTGCGGGTGAGAACGAGGGGATCGGACCTTTTGGGGAGAAAATCGAGGTTGAGCGCCTGCAGCCCGGCGATCTTTTGCAATTTTACGATGCAGGCAGATGGTATCATTCCTCGCTTGTGACCGGCAGGGCGGGCGGGGAACTTTTGCTCGCGGCGCACACCTATGATGCTTTAAACCGCCCGCTTTCGAGCTACCGTTACTCGGACCTGCGCGGACTGCACATCCTTGGCACGCGCGTGTAAACGAAAAAAGCGGCAGAGAGAAATTCTCTCTGCCGCGCCTGTATTTTTGTCAATGGTTCAGATCCTGTTTGATGAGGTTGGTAGCCGAATCAAGGTTCTGTTTGAGCGAGCCCATAGAACCCTTGTTGCGCTTTTTGAACTTGGCAAGGCTCTGTTTGATCTCGGCTTGCAGTTCGGCTTTTCGTTCCTCGGGCGTATCCTCGCCGGTATATTCGGCAAAGAGGAGCGCGAGCTTCAGCTCGCTGTATCGGATTACCTGCGTTTTGGCAGGGAGCGCCCAGGTCTCGGGAATGTGGCGGAACAGCCTGCGCGAATCGGGTACTACAATGCCGAGCAGTCCCTCGCATCCATAAAAGACGCCGCGACCGAGCCGCGCAGGGCGGTAGGGAAGCAGAACGGTTTGCAAGGAGGTGCAACCGGAAAAGGCGCCGTCTCCGATCTTGGAAAGCCCTGCGGGGAGGCTGATTGCCCGCAGATTTTTGCATTTTTCAAAGGCTTTGCGCTCCATGAATTTGAGGAAGCGCGGAATACGGATCGCAGCAAGCGATTCGCAAAAGGCAAAGCAGCGATCCTCAATCACGCCAACGCTGTCGGGGAGCGTTACATCGGTCAGCGCAAGGTCGCCGAAAAAGCACTCTTTCGGAAGAACGCGCAAAGGCGCTTTGACTTCGATACGCCGCAAAGAGGAACAATAGGCAAACGCTTGCGGAGCAATATCTTTGACCGATGCGGGGATTGTGATCTCCTCGAGCGCCTCACAGCCGAAAAAGGCGGCTTTTGCAATTCGCAAAAGACCCTCGGGCAGTGTGATTGCCGAGAGCTTTTTGCAGGCGAGGAAAGCGTCGATGCCGAGGTGCGTAATGCCTTCCGGCAGTTCCACTTCGGTCAAAGAAGCACAACCGCTGAAGGCGTAGTCGGCTACAAAACGGACTTCCTTGGGCAGCTTGCAAGCGGTGAGTGAAGCACATTCGCTGAATGCGCCCTCCCCGATATAGTGGAGTCCCTCGGGCAGCTCAATCCGTTTGAGCGACGAACAACGTCCGAAAGCCGTGGCACCGATGGCGGTGAGCTTTTTGGGCAGGACGATCCCTTCCAGCGAGCGGCAATTCCAGAAACATCCGTGGCGGACGCTGTCGAGCTTGTCGGGGAGCTTGATTTCCTTCAGCGATTCGCAGTCGCTGAACACAAAACGTCCTACGGCTTCCAGGTTTTGCGGCAGGGTCACTTTTTCCAGTGCGCGGCAGCCACGGAAAACGCCGTCACCGAGGCTTGAGAGTGATGCGGGCAAAGCGATGCTCGTTAAAGACTCGCATTTTTCAAACGCTTCGTCTGCAACGATGCGCAGTCCGGCAGGGAAGGTCACGCTCGCAAGATTCAGGCAGCCGCGGAACGCGCGGCGCTGGATCACCGAGACGTGTTCGCCCAAAACCACGCGGGTCAAAAGCTTGTTGTTGCGGAAGGCGTCTTCCCCCACGGTCAGAACAGACGGGGGCAGAGTGACTTCCGTATCTTTGCCATAATACTGGATGAGAACGCCGTTGCGGATCTCAAACTCTTTTTCGGTATGAGATTTTGCGGTCGTTTGTTTCATGAAAAGACCTCCGTCATTCTTCTGCGCCCATTTGTTGCATGAGCTTCTTGCTGAACTCCTCGGCGGTGTTGTATCCCATTTGCTTTTGGCGGAAGTTCATTGCGGCGATCTCCAAAATGGCGGCAAGATCGCGCCCCGGGCGAACCGGCACCGTGATGGCGGGCAGGTCGATCCCGAGAATGTTGATGCACTCGTCGTCAAGTCCGAGACGGTCGTACATTTTTCCTTCCACCCAGGTTTCGAGTTGAACAACGAGGTCGATGCGTTCGGTATTCTTGACAGCGCCCATACCGAACAGCCGTTGCACGTCAACGATGCCGATGCCGCGCAGTTCGATATAGTGGCGGATGATCTCGGGCGAGGAGCCGACGAGCGTTTTGTCCGATACGCGTTTGATCTCCACCGCGTCATCGGCGATCAGCCGATGCCCGCGCTTGATGAGCTCGATTGCGCTTTCGCTTTTGCCTACGCCGCTGTCTCCGAGCAGAAGGAGCCCTTCGCCAAACACTTCAACGAGCGTTCCGTGGCGTGTGATCCGCGGTGCCAGGTGCATATTGAGCGAGGAGATGAGCGCCGCCATGATCGGGCTGGTCTTTTCGGCTGTTCCAAGCACCGGAATGCCCTTTTCGCGTGCGCGTGCAAGCAGGAGTTCATCCGGTTGGATCCCCGTGGTGTAGAGAATGGCAATCGGCTTTTTGTCGACAAAATTTTGGAGCAGCACGCGTCTGACCTCGGGGTCGAGGGAGGCGAGATAGCGATTTTCGGCGTTTCCGATGAGTTGGATGCGTTCGGGTTCAAAACAGCCGTAAAAGCCGGTCAAAGCAAGCCCGGGACGGTTGACCTCGTTGGAAACTACCTGAATTTCGTCAAACGGTTCCGGACGCACCAAAACCTCGAAATGAAATTCATTTACCAGTTCCGACAATCGAATTTTGTAAGGCTCGGACATGGAATTCACCTCCGTCTGCATTTCTTTTATTATTTTATCATAAATTTTACGCCGTGAAAAGCCCTTTTTCAAAAATTATCCTCGTGCGTCCTTGAAAAAAAGAGTTTTTTCCTGTATAATAAAGTTGAACTTTCAGGAACTTTTTGGGAAGGAGGATCGCCGTGAAACGATCGCGCTACAAAAACCGGACAGGACCGCGCAGACTGTCTCTTCTTGCGATCCTCGGCATTTGCTTTGCTTCGGCGGTGCTTGTCGCGCTTGTCACGGGACTGATTCTCAACGCAGTCCTCGACGAAGAGACCTACTACAGACTTACGACAAAGCCGCGGCAAACGGCAAGCGACACCATCCTGTTTGCCCCCGATCTTCCCGATATTGCGGCATATCCTTACGCGTTCGGCGACGATCTGACCGAGGCGACCGCACATTCGGCTGTTGCAGTTGCGCTCAACAGCTCTGCGGGGAAGTATCTCTACCAATCGGACGTTTTGAATTATTTGAAGGTCGATGCGCTTGGATCGACCCGGATGTCCACGTCCTTTTTGACCTTTGAGGACTACCGCGTTTATATCGGCGGCATCTTTTATCCGCAAGCGACGCACGAGCTTGACACGACCAAACGTTACGCCAAGGAAGCAGAGGAAACTGCGGTCGTCCGCGAGTTTTTCTTTCTTGGTGGGGACGATCTCATCCTTTGCGGGCTTGATTTGTTCGGCTCGACCGAAAAGAGTCTTGCCTATCTGAAACTCCTCAAACTTGCCGTTGGCGAGGATGCCGTCGGCGTTGCGATCTCCTACGATGATTTTTCAAAGGACGATGCGCGCCAAATCTTTGAAAAGCTACTGACGGTTTGCGATTTTCTTGCGCTCGATCTGCGCGATTCTTCGGGCGACGCCCGCCTCGACGAACTGCTTTCTGCAAACGAGTTTGCTTACGCGCAATATGGAATGCGCCTTCTTCTTGGCGAGAAGCAAACGACGCTGATCGCAGACCTGCAAAAACAGAAAATTACCGATTACGAAATTTTAAAGTAAAGGAGGGAGAACCATGGGAAAGATCAACGTTCTGTCCACCGCAGTCGCCAATCTCATCGCGGCGGGCGAAGTGGTGGATCGCCCTGCCTCTGTCGTCAAGGAACTCATGGAAAACGCCATTGACGCGGGTGCCACGAGGATCACGGTTGAGATCCAGCACGGCGGCGTCTCGCTCCTGCGTGTCAGCGACAACGGCTGCGGCATTTCTCCCGAGGATCTTCCTCTTGCCATTCGCCGCCACGCAACGAGCAAAATCAAGGAGGCAAAAGACCTTGATGCCATTTTCACGCTCGGCTTTCGCGGCGAGGCACTTGCCGCCATTGCGGCGGTGTCCGATCTTCGCATCTTTTCCAAAACGCCCGACGCCGCGTTCGGCTCGCTCCTTGAAGTCCACGGCGGCGAAGATCCGACCGTGACCGAGCAGGGCTGCCCCGACGGTACTACGGTACTCGTGGAAAATCTCTTTGCCAACGTCCCCGCGCGTCGCAAATTCCTCAAAAAAGACCAGACCGAGGCAATGGCTGTGACCGCAAACGTCGAAAAGGTCGCGCTCTCGCACCCGGAAGTGGCGGTGCGGCTCATCGTTGACGGCGCTCCAAAACTCGAAACCGCGGGTGACGGCGATCTCCTTTCGACCGTTTATGCCGTAATGGGACGCGAGTTCTCGCAAAAGCTCATCAAGATCGAGGGCGAGAGTGAGGGCGTTCGCGTTCACGGGTTTATCGGCAGAACCGATTATTACAAAGGCAACCGCAACTGGGAAAACTTTTTCCTCAACGGTCGATATGTCAAGAGCAAGACCGCCATGGCGGCGCTCGAACAGGGCTACACCTCTTACCTTCCGCCCGAGCGCTTTCCCGCCTGCGTTCTCTTCCTTGAAATTGCCCCCGAGCGTGTGGACGTCAACGTCCACCCCGCAAAACTCGAGGTCAAATTCTCCAACGAAAAACCGGTGTTCGACGCGATCTATTACGCGGTGCGTACTGCGCTCGAAACCGACACGACGCGGCCGACCTTTTCGTTCGGCGCCGCCGGTACGCCCAAAGCGCGTGTTTCGGATGCCAGAGTGCCGATTGAGGAGGGACCGCGACAGGGGCTTGCCTCGCGTCAGCTTTCCTACGATCAGATCGGGAAGATGCAGCGGCAAGTGCCAATCAAGGATCGCATGACCGCCGAAGAATACCGCGCGCTCGGCGAGGACGAACGCCACCCCAAACTGCCGCCCACATCGGTCAAACAGGGGAGCGATTTTCGCCTTCCTCCCGTCGCCCCGCCTGTGCCCGCTCCGGTTGAACTTCCGAAAAAGGAGATCCTGCAAGCGGCACCTGCCGAAAAAGGTCCGTTGCCCGAATACCGCATTGTGGGCGAGGTTTTTCATTCCTACGTGATTGTTGAGGTCGGGGACAAGCTACTCCTCATCGACCAGCACGCCGCGCACGAAAGGATCCTCTTTGAAGATCTCAAAGCCAATCTGCAAAAGGTTGACGTCATCTCGCAAATGCTGATGCTCCCGCTCGAAGTCCTTTTGACAAGAGGGGAAGTCGAAGCGCTCAAAGGATATGCGGACGAGCTGGAAAAAATCGGCTTTGCCATCGAATACGGCAACCATACGCTGACGGTCAGCGCGATCCCGCAAGGCATCGAGAATAGCGCCGTTGCCGATATGCTTTCGACCATGGCGGAGCGGATCCTGACCGGCACCGGGAGCGTGAAGCTGACCCGCGACATCCTCTTTGAAAAGGCGCTTTATCAAGCCGCCTGCAAAGCCGCGATCAAAGCGGGCAGGGAATATGCCGAGGGGCATATCGAATGGATCGTGAAAAAGCTTATGGAACTGCCCGACATCACCTTTTGCCCGCACGGCAGACCGGTTGCAATGGAGCTTTCTCACAAAATGATCGACGGTCAATTCGACCGCATGGGATTTTAAGACAAACAACCCTTTTGTTCCCGCCTTGTCCTGTTCTGACCTGCGTGGGAACTTAAAAAAACAATGCAAACTGTACTTTTGCAGAGAAAGGATCACTATGTCCAAAAACTTTGAATTGCTCGCCACCGACGGACGTGCCCGTAGAGGCCGCTTCCACACGGTGCACGGAGACATTGAGACCCCGGTCTTTATGAACGTGGGCACCGCAGGCGCCATCAAGGGTGGCGTCAATACGATGGAACTGCGTAAGATCGGCTGTCAGGTCGAGCTTTCCAACACCTACCACCTCCATTTGCGTCCGGGCGACGACGTCGTTTACCGCATGGGGGGACTCCACAAATTTATGAACTGGGATCGCCCGATCCTCACCGACAGCGGCGGGTTTCAGGTCTTTTCGCTCTCCAAACTGCGCAAGATCACCGAAGAGGGCGTGCAGTTCTCCTCGCACATCGACGGCAAAAAGATCTTTATGGGACCAGAGGAGAGTATGCAGATCCAGTCGCACTTGGCATCTACGATCGCTATGGCGTTTGACGAGTGCGTCGAAAATCCCGCGCCTTACGACTATTGCAAAAAGAGCATGGAGCGCACCTATCGCTGGCTCGTGCGTTGCCGGCTTGAACTAAATCGCCTCAACGCCGATCCCGCCACGATCAACCGCGATCAAATGCTCTTCGGCATCAATCAGGGCGGCACTTATGAAGATCTGCGCATCGAGCACATGAAGATGATTTCCAAAATTCCCTGCGACGGCTATGCCATCGGCGGTCTTGCCGTGGGGGAGGAGACGAGCGAAATGTACCGCATCATCGACGCGGTCGAGCCCTATATGCCGACCGACAAACCGCGCTATCTCATGGGCGTCGGTACGCCCTGCAATATCCTCGAAGCGGTGCACAGAGGCGTCGATTTCTTCGATTGCGTCATGCCGAGCCGCAACGCCCGCCACGGCAATCTCTTTACTTGGAAAGGCAAAATGAACCTGACCAACGAGCAGTACACCGATGATCCGCGCCCGATTGAAGAGGGGTGCGGTTGCCCGGCGTGCCAAAACTATAGCCGCGGTTACATCCGTCATCTCGTGCGCGCCAAAGAGAACGTTGGCTCCAACCTCGCCGTCGTTCACAACCTCTATTTCTACAATGATCTCATGCAAAAGATCCGCGATGCCCTCGACGGCGGCTACTTTGAATCCTTTTATCAAAAGTACCGCAACATTCTGGGAGAGCGTTTGGAAGATTAAAAAAAGCCCCGCGATTAGCGCAGGTTCCATAGGGAATTTTTCGGTAAGGCGACCGATCAATGGAGCATAGGCGTGGCGTAAAGCCACGCCTGCGCTTTTTGCCGCCAGATGCGAGCAAAGCCTCGCAAGGCCTCACGCATTGCGAGTATAGTATAGTGAGTACTTTATTCAATAAAAAATCAAAAAACCTATTGACAAAGCAAAAACAGGATGGTATAATATAAAAAATTAATAGGGCTCAAAATTCATGTGAATTTTTCGTAATCGCGGATTCATTTTTCGTCACATACCAAACGGTATGTGGCTTTTTTTGTGCCCTAAGAAAAGGAGAAAAAAGTATGAAACTCTATTTTGATGTGGCTGAAAAGCCAAAATTCAGACAACTTCTGGCCTTTGCATTTCAGCAAATGTTGGCAATTATGGCGGCAACAATTGCCGTTCCCATGATCGTCGGGAATGGGCTGTCTCCTGCTGCCGCGATGCTTGGCGCAGGCATCGGTACCATTGTTTATATTTTGCTAACAAGGCGAAAGAGTCCGGTTTTTGTCGGTTCCTCTTTCGCTTTTATCAAATCTATGCTTGCGGCTTTTGCAGGCGGAGTGTCCATGTCGCTCGGTTGGCTCGGCTTGATTATTGGAGCATCTTTTGCCGGACTTGTGTACGCCATCATCGGAATTATCGTAAAATTTGCAGGAGTAAAATGGCTTAATCGGTTGATGCCGGCGGTTGTCATAGGACCTACAGTTGCAATCATCGGGCTGTCGCTTGCGGGTAGTGCAATATCTGATATCGCTAAAGGGGATGTCGTTCAAGAAATCACAGAGTATTCGGTATCGTTGGCAAACGGTTCGCCAGAAATCATTGAGCAAACTGGCACACGAATGATCGGCTCTCCGTGGATTGCCCTGCTATGTGGTTTAATTACATTATTTGTAACTATGATCTGCTCAACCTTCGGCAAGAAAATGATCAGATCGATCCCGTTCATTATCGGAATACTCTCCGGATATGCGGTTGCGGCTGTTTTATCGGGGATCGGGTTCCTCAACGATATAGACGCTCTGAAAATCATTGATTTCAGCGTTTTTCCAAGATATATGCTTGCAGATGGTTTTTCGATAAAAACATTTTTAAGTGTTCCAGAAATGACTTTTTTGAAAGCTTTTGGGGCTTTGAACGAACTTTCATGGAGTTATGTCCTGACGATTTTCGTCGCCTACGTTCCTGTCGCTCTTGTTGCCTTTACCGAACATATTGCTGACCACAAAAACCTTTCTTCCATCATCGGTCACGAATTATTAGAAGACCCCGGCCTACACAGGACACTTTTCGGCGACGGCGTGGGTTCGGCTGTCGGCGCGTTCTTCGGAGGCTGTCCTAATACAACTTACGGAGAATCGGTTGCTTGCGTTGCTTTGACCGGAAATGCCTCAATCGCAACGATTTTTACAACGGCAATCTTTTGTATCTTATCCTCCTTCCTGACCCCTGTCGTCGCATTTGTAGATTCGATTCCTCCATGCGTGATGGGCGGCGTTTGCATTGCTCTATACGGATTTATTGCTGTCAGCGGTCTAAAAATGATTCAAGCGGTTGATTTAAACAAGAATAAAAATCTTTATGTAGTGTCGACAATATTGATCGTTGGCATTGGCGGTTTGGAATTAACGATTGGAGCAGTCACGTTGACGGAAATTGCAACCGCGCTCATCCTTGGGATTATTGCCAATATCGTTTTGTCTTCAAAAAAGAAAACGTAAAAACAAACAAGTAACCAGATTGAATAGATAATAAAAAAGGATTGGAAATCTATTCCAATCCTTTTTTATTTAAGCGCGCAGATTCTATTCATTTTTGTTTTTTGAAAATCTCTGTTGAACCCACTGCTTACCGTAAGTTCCATAGGAATTTTGAAAAAAGCTAAAAGTATAGCGCACTATACTTCACGATTGTGAAATAGAGTGCGCTTTCTTTTATTTCTTTTATCCACAAGGGAAAGACGATATTTCAGCTTGCAAGCTGAAAGCGATATGCAAAATGCTTTGCGCGATATTTGTAAACGGCGTTTACAAGCGATATGAAATCAATTCTTCACTTGCCGCAAGGCAAATTTCGCTACCGTAAGGCAATATCGCCCGACCGTCGGTCGGATTTCACCAATCCGTAAGGATTGATTTCGCTGCCGCAATCCCTATGGGAATTGCGGCTTGGCGTGGGGCTTTTTCTTTTTTAAGTCAAACTGAAATCTTTGTCGTACTGGATGTAAACTCCATACATCGGAAGCGCTTTTTCCACGGCTTCTTTGATCGATGCGATCGTCTCTTCGGGGTCTTTGTCGTCAAAGGAAATCACAAGGTCAAAGTTGAGCAAACTCTTTTCTTTGTTAAGATAAAGTCCGTGGAGCTGCAAGACGGTGGGGTAGGAGGCAAGAATCGACGAGACCGCGCTCTGTGCCGCTTTTGTTTCTTCATCCTCGGGATTCTCGGCATAGATGCCGACCGTCATAATGGTGTGATGCTTGAAGTAACAGAGTTCGGTGATTTCACGCTCGATCCCCTGGATTTCTCCTGCCGTCAGGCGGCTGTCCACTCCGATGTGAACCGAGCCGATGTTCTTTTCGTGTCCATAGCCGTTGAGGATGAGGTCATAGACGCCGTGTACTCCCTCGACTTCAAGGATCTCTTTTTTGATCGTTTGCACAAAGTCCTTGTCAAAACGGTTGCCAATCATGCCCGAGAGCGATTCGAGAAGCGCCGAGAATCCGCTTTTGAGGATAAAGGCGCCGATGAGGATACCGAGGTAACCTTCCACGTAAAAACCTGCGAACTTTGCGACAACAGCGCCGATGAGCGTCGCGGTTGAAAGGATCGAATCAAAGAGCGCGTCGCTGCCCGAAGCGTCGAGCGCGTCGCTTTCGGTCTTTTTTGCTTGCCGCTTGAAAA
>CADBFJ010000031.1:11476-18029 GCA_902793915.1 uncultured Ruminococcus sp. | reverse complement strand
CTCTGCTTGCAGATCAGATCGCGGAAGATGCTGAGTTCTTCTGTTTCGGAACCAACGACCTGACCCAGATGACCTTCGGCTTCTCACGTGATGACTCCGGCAAGTTCCTGAGTGCATATTACGATACGAAGATACTCGAGAGCAATCCGTTTGCGAGACTGGACCAGTCCGGCGTCGGCATGCTCATGGAGATGGCAGTAGAAAAGGGCAAGAAGACTCGTCCGGAGCTTCACTGCGGTATCTGCGGAGAGCACGGCGGCGATCCGACTTCCGTGGAATTCTGCCATAAGATCGGCCTTGACTATGTATCCTGCTCACCGTACCGCGTACCCATTGCAAGACTTGCGGCGGCACAGGCAGCGATAGCGGAAGGGAAGTAAGAAGTTTATCCTTGACTTTTCATAGATAATACTGATAAAATGCGAAAGAACGAGTGGCAGAGACTGCGTAAATCCAGTTTGGCCGCTCGTTTTTTCAGATCAAGCGCTGGTTTCATCTCTTATTTGGCGGAAGTTTTCGCAGGCACGTGAAGATTGCGTTAGAGGCAAAGCAACTCGACAAGAGTGAGCACACCGCGGCGGAGCTTCGAGAGCATCTCTGCCTTGCACGCCTCGACGGTTTTTCAAACAAATAAAGAGGACGCAAATTGCCCGCGCCGCAAGCACTTTGGCTTGCGGCGCGGGCAATCTTTATTTTCTTAATTTTACTTTTAAATATTCGAGAAGTATTTTGCACTTATCACGATAGAGTAATGTATTAACAACAGTGGTGACAAACAGCCAAACACAAAACACTTCGACAGCGAGCAAAGTCCATGCGAGATATCCCGTTCCTATCATTGGTATGAAAACCGTTGCACAAATTCCAACGGCCAAGATGGAGATATCAACAAAAATAAGTTTTAAGAAACTTTTAACATTAACATCGATTAGATTGCGGGCGTTGTAAAACGCCATCCAAACAGTTTGATAGAGCATAGCGACAAGTGTTCCAATGGCAACGCCAATCAACCCCCACAGCTTTACCGTCGCAATCGAAACAACAATGTTCAACAACGCCGAAACGATATAATTCCATTGGGTTTCTTTGTATTTTCCTGCCGCACGAATAATTAAATTATAAGGGATCCTTAAACAATGCGATGCGTGAGCGGCAACAATTAAATATGCGAACAATGGTTGAATGTAGTTTGTGTCTGTAATCTTGTTTGTATAAATTTTTACAAACGGTAAAATAAGAACGGCAGTACAACCGAAAATTAGAATGACGCTGTTATGAAAAACCCACTCGGTCCATTCAAAAGCTTTTTTGATTTCATCTTTGTTTCCTTTTGCCCACAATTCACCGAGAAAGGCTTGGATCCCGTTAGTCATAGCAAGGAACAAGCACTTGACTCCGTAAACCACCGTGTGATAAACCGAATACACGGATACGGTTGCCAGGGTCGAAAACAACGTCAGAACGATCGTATCTGTATGGTCCAAAACCATAGCCGCAATATGCTGTGATACTCCGTTCCATTTTTGTTTTACAGGTTCTTCGACATATTTGATTTTTCTGTCGATCGGGTAATGTTTGTTAACATAAATGCGAAGAAAGATCGGTCGGATCAAAAAAATGAGAGATGTGGTTAATTTTACAACTTGTATAGAACTGCCCAGTTTAATCAGAACGAAGCAAGCAACCGTATTGGCAACCAGCGTCAAAGTTTGCGTATTGAACTGAATGTATCCTTTTTGATCTGCCGTTAGTAAAAGACGGTCAAAAACACCGAAGAAATACTGGGCGAAAGAGCTGATGCTGATGGATGCTATTAATGTCGCCGTATATAATGGGGAGAATTCACTTTTAACCAAGTGCGGAAAGGCAAATAGCAAAACGAGAACATAAAAAAGAAGGATTTCCCCGATCCGCCTGAAAAACTTATTTGCGGAAACTGCGATTTTGCTTATTAAAACGTTATCCTTTTCAACAAGAGGCTTGTACAACGAGGACTGCACAACGGCGCCCACACCAAGCTCTAAAAACGTGATTACGGATAAAAACTGAGATACCGAGGCAACAATTCCGTTTACGTTAGAACCGTAATTCTCTAAAATAAGTCTCGGTAAAATAAAGCCGGTTATGACGGAACACACTTGATAAATCAACGATGAAATTGTGTTTTTCGCGAGCTTGTTCTTCATTTCGCGTCATAACCTTCTTTCAATAGAGATGGGCTGGAGCAAAACCAATTTTGGCGTTTGGTTTATGATTGTAATTGAGGGCTCTTTTCGCTGAACGCCCCTTTCTGAAAAGGCTCTTAAAATGTGTATCGATGTTCGTTATTCGGCCTCAAATCCATAAGCGGCAATCTTTGCCACAAGCTCGTCAAAGGGGATTCCCGCGGCGCGGCCGGCGTCGGGAACAAGACTCATTTCGGTCATGCCGGGGCAGGTGTTGATTTCGATCACAAGCGGTCCGCGCACCTTGTCGATGATAAAGTCGATACGAGAAATGCCGCGGCATCCCAACTTTTGATAGGTCATACGACCGATCTCCCGCATCTTTTTTCGATCTTTGTCCGAAATCCTCGCGGGAATGATATGGTGGCAGAGTCCTTGCGTGTATTTTGCGGTAAAATCGTAAAAATCGCGTTCGGACGTGATCTCGATTTCGGGAAGAAGCGTGAGCTCGTCGTTGCCGATGATCGGGAGCGTGGTTTCGGTACCGTCAATGAATTCTTCGGCGAGAAGCTCGTTCCCATAGCGGAACACTTCATCGATCGCGAGCGGAAGTTCTTCGGCTTTTCTGGCAATGACGACACCGATGCTTGAACCCTGACAGGGGGATTTTAAGACCACCGGCAGCCCGAATGTATCAAGCAGCTTTTTGCAGAGGGCGGGTTTGTCCGCACACTCATCTTTTCGCAAAGCGAGATAGCGGGGCGTAGGAATGCCGATTGCGGAAAGCATATGTTTGGCAAACACTTTGTTCATGCAAATCGCGCTGGTGTCAACGCCGGGACCGGTATAGGGAATTCCGGAGAGCTCAAGCGCGCCTTGAACGCAGCCGTCTTCCCCGCCCTTGCCGTGCAGTGCGAGATAGACAAGATCAGGGTGCAGAGCAATGAGCTCGGAGAGATTGTCTTTTTTTAATTCAAACAGTTGCAGGTTTGAAAAACCGTGCCGTTCCAATGCTTCGTAAATCGCGCGACCGCTGCGGAGCGACACCTCGCGTTCTGTGGAAATGCCGCCGCAAACGACGACAAGATACAGTTCTTTGTTCATAACAAAAAGGGGGATCCTTTCAAAAAAAATCGGGGAGAGGATTCTATAGAATGAGGTTCAGATTCGACGTTTCGATTCGGGTTTTTCAAAAACCTTGTTATTTATGAGCGAGAGTTCTCCTGCTGCTCGCAATCGGAGACTGCGCCGCTTGCTTTTTGATGCTCCCACAACCAAAAAAGTGCGGTCAGAATGAAAAGTGCGTAAAAATCATAAAGGAAAATGGTTCCGGTTCCTAAAAACAGTTCTACTGTGAACATCAAACCGATCATGAAGCCGGTTGGGTGATGAAATTTTCTGCGCAAAAGCGCCCCCATCTGTTGAAAATAAGTTGCCAAGAGCGGAACAAAGAAAATAAGCGTACCGAAAATGCCCAGACAGGAAAGAATCTCGGCATAGACGGAATGAGAATACGTCCCGGAGGAAGAAAAGAATCGGAACTGGTCAAAACCAACGCCAAAAAGCGGGTGGGATTTGAACAATTCCCATGCTTCTCGATATAGAGACAGACGAGAACCGACGCCGTTTCCTTTGGAGATTGTCTTGAGGAATTTTTCGTACACGGCCGTGCTTTCAAAGCGGTTGAGCATATAGACTATGCCAACGCCGATACCGACCAGGAGTATCATGACAGCGAACAGTTCCTTTCTAAAGCGACCGGAGCCGGTTGAAACGGGAGAGATCTCTTTTTTGCGGATGGCGAAAAGGAAGCGAACGATCCATCCGAAAAGCAAAACAGCGAGTGCGGCAAAGCACTTGCGGCTGGCGGACAGAATGATAACGCCGGAAAAAATTAAGACTAACATGGAATGAAGCGCCACACGCTTTTGAAAGCGTTCAAAATTATATAGAAGCGCAAAAAGAACAACGATCATGCTCGCGGCGAGGTGGTTCGGGTTTTGTTCTTCCCCGAGTGTAATGGCAAAGACGCCGTCTGTTTCATAAGAATAGCCGCGAAAATACACATAAGCCGAAATGATGATTCCGCACAAAACAAAGATTTTGAACGCCCAATCAAGATTTCCTTCTGCTTCTGAAATATATGCGACTGAAAAGCAGATAACAGAATAGGCAAGGAAAGTGATTACCTCTGAAACAAGGTGGCTTTTGTTTGGAGCAACCAAAAGACCGGAGATCAAAGCGTAAAGCGCAAGGACGAAATAAGTTTTTACAATGCGCGGAACGGTTGAGATGATGAGCCGTCTTCGCAAAAGAATATCGAGAAACACGAAAAACGCCACCAGGATGGCTGAGCCATACAAAATGATCGGACGCGTGCCGTAAGCATAACGAAACCAAAGGATGTAAAGCGCAAAAATCAGGAAAAAGAACTTCCCAAAAGTGAGCGCATTTAAATTTAATTTGAACTTGATTTTCAACGTTTCATTCCTCCGGAGGAGCAATATCAAAATCAAACGAAGCAGAGATCAATAAACTGCCGGATAACGTCTTCAATGTCGTAGCCGGCATTGCGAAGAACGGCAGAGGTGTCAGTGCGTTCGGTCTGTGCGGCAGAAAGCGCGGCGTTCGCCCAAACGGCGGGGGGGGCTCCGAGCGAAAGGCGGTTTACAAGATCTGTCACCTTTGCTCCTTTTGTGATGGTGTCGGCAATGACGCAAGGAAGACCTGTTGCCTGTGCCTCGATCACGGTGTTTGGCATGCCTTCATAAAAGGAAGGGAACACGAAAGCATCCATAGCCGAAAGCAGAGCGGGGATATCGCTGCGGACGCCCGCAAAGATCACGTGTCCGTCAAGCCCGAGCTTCTCGCTTTTTTGCCGGATCGTTTCCTGCAAGGGACCGGTACCGACCAAAAGCAACTTCGCGTCGGGGCGCTTTGCCTTGAGTTCTGCAAAAACCTCCAGCAGAAAAGCGTGATTCTTTTGTGCAGTGAATCTTCCGATATGCCCAATCACAAGAGAATCGCCAAGGCTGAATTCTTTCCGAACCTCCTCTCGTCCTGCTTTTGAAAAGCGGTAGACCGAAAGATCGAGCGCGTTGTGTAGCAAGGTAACCTTCCCCGCTTCAAACAGCTTGTCGCCGAAGGTATAGCGCGCAGCAAGGTCGGAAGGAGCGAGCTTGACCGTAGCCGTTTTGTTCAAGATTTTTCGTAGCAATTCCTGAAGCAAATGCTTTTTTGAATCGGAACGAATGAATCCCCCGCACGATCTTGCGGCAAGAAGTCTTGCCCCTCCCGTGCGAGCAGCGAGCAGGTCTATTACGCCGATGGGACTGCCCAACAATTTAAGGACGCAGTTATACTGGCCGCTTTTGACAATGTGCTTTACTTGCCAGAATGCTCTGACAGGGTGCTTTGTATGTAAAGCAATGTGATAAATTTTTCCGCCCATGGAGCGAATCTCATCATCATAATAGCCTTTTTTAGAGGTTGCAGCAATAAAGTCCATTTGATAACGAGATTTATCTAACCCACGATATAGCTTCATCAAAAATGTTTCTGCACCGCCAGTATCCATGGAACTGACAATGCACAAAAGACGAATCATAAAACGCCTCCCTTTTCCAAAGCAGAATTTCTGTTTTTCTGAGGGAGAGTAATCCATGAGCCAAACAGAAGATCGTATTTTGGAGGATCAAACGGCACAACCCCGCCATGGTGAAAAAATGTTAACTCGCCAAAATAAATCTGCCCGTTGCATTCGTAAAAATCAACTCGGACATGCGGAATTCCTTTTGAAAGCATAGACGCAAGCTGTTTCATTTTTTCAAAGTTGCTTGGAAGAGCAGGAATAGGGTCAGCATTTGGGTGTCCATGGCGAACGTCCAGATGATTTCCGTCGGCATCAAAGAAATCAAATTTGGTTTCCTCCCCCGCTTTTTGGCGATCGGTTGCAATGAAAAGTGCACGAACTACACCGTCAAAACAGAAAAATTTGTAATCCCGTAAGTCGTGGGAAGAATCATCTTCTAAATAGGCTTCCGCAATAATTCTGGGTTTGATGTGCTTATAGGGCCATTCGCGGCTGTACCAATAAGCATTGTTTTTGAGAGCAGCAGACAACTTTTTTTGTGCTTTTTGAATATCAAAGCCTTTTTTGCTTTTGCAAATAACAACACTACCAGAATCATGTGTGCATTTCATAACAAAGCGATCAGGAAGTTCATTGAAATTGATATCTTCCACACGATCCCAGACCCCATAGGTTGGGACAACATACTGTGGACCGATTTTTTTGGCAATGATATCTTTCACAAGATATTTATCCACCAGAGCAACATAGTTTGGGTTGCGATTATATAGCTTGAGCCATTGTAGTTTTTCATTAA
>CADBFJ010000031.1:0-11410 GCA_902793915.1 uncultured Ruminococcus sp. | reverse complement strand
CCGCAGAGCCAATTGACGAAGGGTCATTTTTTTTGCCTTTCAAATAATCAATTTTTTCAAAAATAATGGGCATAACCATTTCTAGGGTATATTTTTTTGCTTCTTCAAGGCAAGCTTTCCTCATCGAAACGATTTCATCGGGGTGCTCCACGGCGTACTCGATCAAATCGGCGAGGAGCGCCGGAGTATTCGGATCGTACAGATATCCGGTCTTTCCGTGAGCCAGAAGCTCACCGTTATGGTTCCAATCGGTGGCAATGACGGGCAGACCCGCAAAAAACGCGTCTACCAGTGTTCCCGGGAAGCCTTCCCCATCAAAGGTGGTGGGGAACAATAAGAGAAAGTACTGCCGGAGCAATTGATCAGCCTTATCTCCGGGTGCAACGCCGCAGTAACGGATCTCTTTGGGCAGATCTTTCAACAATTCTTCAAACCGCTCTCGATAGGCTTTGTCCGGTTGACCATAGAGGTCGAGCGTAATGGGAAGCCCTTTTTCCAAGAGAGAACGAACGGCAGAGATCGCTTCCTCGGTCCCCTTTGCTTTGGAAATGCGGCTGAAGGTGCAAAGACGGAATGGAGGAAACTCGGGTGAGCCGAGCTCCTCCGGCGAGACAAGCGTATAGGGCTTGGAATTTGGGAGCACCTCGGTGTTGAAAACTTCTTCGGCGGCAAGTTCGTCGATCATGCTGGGCAGTTGTACCCAGTTGATCGTAAACGCCTTCATTGCTTTTCGACATTTGGGATACTTGTTCAGAATCGGCTTCACGGTGCCGCCTACGATGCTGTTTAGGATACGCTTACCAAATAGCGTTGCCATTTTTTCCAGAATGGGATACATAGTACGCATTCCGTTTACGGAGACGATGATGAGAACGGTTTTTGCGCGCAGCAGCTTTCGGAAAAGTTCGACGAAAAAGCCGATCTTTCGACTCGCGGCATTTGAGGTGTTCAGAGAAAGAACGCGCCTTGAACCATAATGCTTCTGCAATTCTTGATAAGTAAGTCGGGTGCGGATGATCTGCCCGCTGCTGGTGGGACTGTTGTCACCAAACGCGCCGATAACTAAAATTTTTCTCATATTACGGCTTCCTTTTTAAGGTCCAACTGTTAATGACCCGAAAACGCCAAATGATCTGAGGCAGAGCATAGGCGAGCGCATTGCGGTAGTATGCCAGGGGAAAAACCGATGCGATACACCGATCCAGACGGCTTTTGTGACTGGCTTTGAAGAGGACGATCCCGCCGCGGCGGCAGGACTTGCGGATCTCGGCATTCAGAGCTTTGCGGTCAAGAAAACTTTTGATGGTCAGCGATTCCCGATGCGGAGTGGTCAGCACCGCCGCTTTCATCTTTTCTCCAAAGGTCAGAAGAAGATCGAATTTTGATTGATCGATAATTTCCACGATCTCCCGGTGAACCTCTTTTTCAAACTCACCGGTTTCTTCCACATCCCCGATCACGGCGACCCTCTTTCCGTCAACTTCGATTGTGTCGCAGGCGTTTGCTGCCGAGCGAATCGATTTCGGGACGGCGTTGTAGCAATCGGCGTAAACCGTTACGCCGCGCGCGCGGTAAATGTTTTGACGAATTCCCCCCGCCCGATAGGCCGCAAGTCCTTTGAGAATGTTCTCTGGAGCGATGCCGGAGCAGATGCCGGCGGCAAAGGCGTAAAGTGCGGAGACGGCATTGTGCTTTGCGTAAACATACGGAAGGAAGGCAGGATAGGATCTGCCGGAATCTTTTTCGAGAACGGAAAAGCGCAATCCGTTGGATCCGATCTCGATTTCTTTCGCCGAATAATCCGCTTCGGGGTTTGAAAGCGAAACGAATTTGACGGCTCGGTCTTTTTGGAAAAGCGTTCTGGTGTTTTCTTCATCCATCGAGGTGATCACGATGCCGTCAGAGGGCATTCCGACCTCAATCGAACGGATCTCGTCGAGAATGCCGGCTTCACTGCCGTATTCGGAAATGTGAGATTTGTCGATTGCCGTTACGATAGCGATCTTGGGGCGTAAAATTTTGGAGATCTGGCAAATACAGCCGGGGGTATCCTCGCTGACTTCCTGCACCCAAAGTTCTGCGCGTTGCGGAATATGCTGGGCGATATATCCGACGCAGTCCACCTGATTGTCATTTCCCGCATCGCAAAACGTATTGTATTGCGTTTTGTAAACTGCCTCGACCATTTTTTTGGCGGTGGTTTTTCCGATGCTCCCTAAAACCGCTGTCGCGGGGACGTCGCTCCGGCTGCGGTAAAGCGCGCAAAGCGTTCCGTAAACGGCAACGGGTTCTTCCGCTATGATACAAGGAATATCCGGAATGTTCTCACGCGCGACGCATACCGCGGCACCGTGCGCGATTGCCCAGCGCAGGACGCCAACGCCGTCCTCATAGAGCTGCACACAAACGCAGTCTTTCAGTAAGCGCGAACCCGAACGGCAAATACCGGAGATCCGGGCGGTCAGGCGCTCTTTTGCCAAAGAATTGAGTTGCTCGGGAGAAATGTTTGCGACCTTACAAAGCTCGGCAAGCGTAAAAAAAGAGCTTTCGTTTTTTCTTTTTACTGCTCGATATTTTTGGTTACCGAGCGGCAGAGACACAGCGGCAACCAAACGCTCGCCGCGAGATAGGCACTGCTTGCTGTTGTATTCCATGGAGACTCCTCCGAAAAAATCTGGTTATTTCTGATGCTTTTCAAACGCCGCCATCTCTCGGCTGATATCAAGCTGTTTGCCGAGCTTTAGATCGGCGTCGTAGGAATCAAACGGAATGAGAGCGCCTCCGGGTGTGAACGTAAGTTCGGAGAGAATGATTTTTCCGCCAACGTCAAAGAGGTCTACCCGCACCATCGGGAAGCCTTTTGCAAGGTATTCTGCCAGTTCTTCCATTTGGGGAAGGATCGACGACAGCGGAGCGGGTTTTGTCGGATAGTGGCGATTCTTGAAGTCTGCCGGGCTGCCGTCCCTATTATAATAGGTCAGGTGTTCTCCGACACCGTTACCGAGACCTCCCGCGACCGAAAAGAAAACGACCTTCCCGTTGAAAACATAAATATTGTAATTGATGACGTCTCCGGAGAGGAATTTTTCGCAAACAATTCTTTTCGGGATTTTATCGTAATGAGGTTCGGCGTTGTATTCGCCGAAATCCTCGTGCATCCATTTATCAAATTGCTCAAGAACCTTATTTTGATCCAGGTTTGATTTGTCCGAACAGATGAGGTTGTAACCGCAACCGTGATTACACTTGAGCGCGAATTGCCCGGGGAGCTTTTGCCAATCGATTTCTTTTGCACTTTCCCAAACGCCGAGCAAATCGTTAAGGATTTCACCTTTGCCCAGTGATTCGACGTAGGAACGGACTGCATATTTATCCGCGCATTGAATAGCCTCTTTGCAGGTGGGCCAGTAGAAAAGTTTTAACCATTGCAGCTTTTCGTTGAAAGTTTTTGGCTCTTTGAGATTAAGCTGATAGCCGAGCACGTGGCGAAAGTAGAGCTTTGAAACGTTAACGGGTCCTAAAACACGATATGCCCATACTTGGCAGCGACGGCGAATCTTGTATATAATGCTTTTGTTAGTCATGGCATTCCTTTCACGATAGGCTCCGCATAACGAAATTTCTATGGGGACCGAACCGGCACATTGATTTGCTTTTTATTGTTTTTTCCAAAGCATCGGTAGTTTTATTGTCGAAACTCCGCGTCAGACCGAGCGAGTCTTTTTTTCATAAATCCTTTTTTTCCAAAATCCGAACCACATATTCCAACAGGCATACCAAAACGCGACGAGCGCAGACTTTTCATCGCAAAAATGAAAGAGGTCATAATGACTTTTTAGCTTTTTACAAAGCTTGTCGTGGCTGATGGATTGTTTTCTGATTCGATATTTTGCCAAATTCTCTTTCAGTAAGTACGCAACGGTACCCGCTTGCTTATAAAATTGCAGGCGTATCGCATAATCGTTGTTTTTCTTGATGTCCTTGATCTGGATCAGACCAAAATGCTTCGCGCTGTACATCATAGTCAACTGTCCGATATAGTCGTAGCGATACATTTTGCGTTTGTTTACGGTGGCGGGACCGGATACATATACGTTTAACGGGTTGCCTGCCGCGTCTATTTTTTCGTACTCTGTGAAGGAGAGCACATAGCCGTGCGCGTTCATAAAGTCGATCTGCTTTTCTAACTTTTCGGGCATCCACAAGTCGTCAGAATCCAGAAAAGCGACCCACTCTCCTTGCGCCTCTTTGATGGCGCGATTCCTCGATAAAGCGGCGCCGACATTGTTTTTGTTTTTCAGATACTTGATACGTTGGTCTTTTAGAAAAGGCGCGACAACCTCATCGGTATTGTCGGTAGAACAATCGTCCACGATGATCAATTCCCAGTTTTGATAAGTTTGCTCTATGACACATTGGATCGATTCTGCAATATAATTTGCGGTATTCCAAGATGGCATAATAATAGAGACAAGCCCATCTACGATCTGACGTTCTTTTGCCGCTCCCTTGTACCGAAACTCTATCATCTTTCGTCCCTCGGGCGTTTCAAAGGTGCGCGCGGGGGCAAAGCCGTTTTTTTGATAGAAGGCGATGACCGGATCGTTGTGTTCTGCGTCGGTTTCGAGCGAAATGTAATCCACGCGCGAAAAATCAACGCGTTTTTTCAGCTCTGCGATCAGGTTGGAACCGATCCCCTTGGATTTTTCCTCGGGGGTGACGCCGATCGAAGCAAGGTACACGTAGGATTCGGTTCGTTCTGCCTCTTGGGGCTTTTTGAAAGCCCGCAGAATGTGAAAGAATGCGGACGGGCGGCGCAAAGCGGCAAAGAATCCGAGCCAGGCAAAGGGAAGAAAATGGTGTTTGATCATGTAACGATAAAGGCTGCTGACTTCTTCCGAATATGCCGCAAAGCCAAGCAGACGCCCATCCTCCTCTGCGACCAACAGTTCGGATTTCGGGTGCTCGGTATAGGACTGATACATATAGCGCAGGAAACGCTTTCCCATGAAAGATAGGAAAAAGCCTTGGAAAGTGGCAAGGTGCAGTTCGGCTATTTTCTTCAGAAGAGTTTTTTCATGGGAGGAAACGGCGCGGATCGATACCATCGGGGAAAGCGCTCCTTTTCTTTTTTGTGTTAGTGCTCTCTTTTCAGTACCGCAAAAACGGTCAGAATGCAGAGCCACAGATCTCCGAAAAAGTGAAAGTTTTTGATGCCGTCGAGGTTGTATTTCATTTTTTCGGGAAGAATGACATTGACATATTGCTCGTCTGCGTTTTCGGCTTCGGAAAGCAGACGGGCTTCATCTTTGTAGCGAATGCAAGCGAGATTGGTCACGCCTGCCGGAAGCAGGAGCGTGGCGCGCATCTCGGGGGTGTAGGCGTCTACATACTTCGGCACTTCGGGGCGGACGCCGACAAAGGTCATGTTGCCGTCGAGCACGTCGAGCAGCTGGCTGATCTCATCGAGCCGGAATTTGCGAATGAACTTCCCTACCCGCGTGATCCGGCTGTCGCCATCCACCGTGACGAGCGTCCCGCGTCGGTCGGCGTCGGCACACATGGAGCGAAACTTATGGATGCGAAAGGTTTTTCCATACTGGGTGACACGCACCTGACGATAGAAAACCGGTCCCTTGCTGTCCACTTTAATGGCGATGGTCAGGATGACAAAAAAGGGAGAGAGTAGCAAAAGAAGGATAAAGGACGCGACGACGTCAAACACGCGTTTGCAAAAAAGCGAGAATTTCTTTTTCTTTAACACGTCATAATAAGGACGAACCTCGTCGCATTGCAGTTCGGGCGGGAGCTCTTCCCAGGCAAGCAGGCGCATCAGAGATACTCCTTTACAATCTTTGTGTACTGTTCGATGATGTAATCCACGTCCGCGTCGGAGAGGCAGGTGTGGAGCGGCAGGGTGATCTCGTTGAGGTAGAAAGCGATTGCGTTCGGATAATCTTTTGCGTCAAATCCGAGATTTTTGTAGGCGGTGTGGAGCGGTAGGGGCTTGTAATGGACGTTGCAGGCGATCCCCGCTTCCGCCATTTTAATAATGATCTCGCGCCGCTCGTCGTCGCTGACCGGACTGCCATCCTTATGGAAAACGCGGGTGAGATAGAGGTGACCCGATGAGGTGTATGCGTCGGTGTAGTGTTCAAGCGTTTTGACGCCCAAAGGACGGAAGGCGGCGTCATAGCGGGCGATGATCTCTTTTCTGCGAGCGAGCATTCCGGCGTAGCGCGGGAATTGGGCAAGCCCGATCGCGGCGATGACGTCGGTCATGTTGCACTTGTAGTAGGGGGCTACGATGTCGTATTCCCACATTCCGGGCTTGTTTTTGTTGAGCGCGTCTTTGCTCTGCCCGTGAAGCGAGAGCAGTTGCAGCTCGTGATAGATGGCTTCGTCGTCAAAGCCCTTGCGTGCGCGCCAGGTCAGGCATCCGCCTTCGCCGGTGGTGAAGTTTTTGACCGCGTGCCAGCTGAAGGAAGAAAAATCTGCGACGTTTCCGATCATCTTATCGTGATAGCGGGCGCCGAAAGCGTGCGCGGCGTCCGAAAGCACGGCGACTCTGCCGATCGCCTCCTGCAGTTTGTTTGCGGGGCGGAAGAGCGATTTTTTCTTTTCCAAGATGGCAAAGATCCGATCGTAATCGCAGGGGATGCCGCCGAGATCGACCGGGATAACCGCTTTGGTGCGTTCGGTGATCGCCGCTTCGAGCGCGTCGTAATCGATCACAGGGCTGTCCTTTTGAACGTCCACGAGGACGAGCTTGGCTCCCACGTGACAAACGACCGACGCAGACGCCGTGTAGGTGTAGGCGGGGACGATCACTTCGTCGTCAGAAGAGCCACCGGCAAGCGCACCGATGCCCATGAGGTGGAGCGCAAGCTCCTGGCAGGCGGTTTGCGAATTGAGACAGACGCAACGTGGAGTCCCGGCAGGCGTAAGTCCTACGCCGACCCATTCGGCAACCTGCTTCTCCAGCTTTTTGACGCGCGGACCGGTGGTGATCCAGCCCGAGCGCAGAGCTGCGGAAACCTCCTCAACTTCTTGCTCGGAAATGTCTGGGGGAGAAAACGGAATGTTCGGTTTTTTTTCTTGCAAAGCACTCATTGTCTGCCTCCGTAACAGGATATTTTTGTGAAAAAATTTCACCCGGATATAAATTGGCATTATTATAGTTATTGTAGCATAAATAGGCAGGCTTGTCAATAAGAAGCTCTTGTTTTTTCGGGTCGAAAGCCCTCGTTTTCGGTCGTATTTTGGACAAAGCGATCCGAACCTCAAAAAGCGAGCGGCGCGTTTTGCAAAAAAATGCGCAAACTTGTCCGCTTTTTTGCGTCCTCGTGGATAATTTCTCCCTTTGAGACCAATAATAGGGGTAAACCAATCTTATTTTGCGCATGGAGGAAGCCTATGAAAGCAACCGGAATCGTTCGGCGGATCGATGACCTCGGCAGGGTCGTGATCCCGAAAGAAATCAGAAGAACTATGCGGATCCGCGAGGGCGATCCGCTCGAAATTTACACCGACCGCGAGGGAGAAGTCATTTTCAAAAAATATTCCCCGATCGGCGAGCTGACCGCGTTCGCGTCCCAATACGCCGAAACGCTTCACCGCACTTGCGGGCTTTCGGTGGTCATTTGTGATCGTGACGCGGTGGTCGCCGCAGCGGGCGTGCCGAAAAAGGACTACGCCGACAAAGCGGTCTCGGAAGAGCTCGGCAAGCTCATGGAATCTCGGAGTCTCTATCTTCACCCGGTCGAAAAGGAGTGGCTGCCGGTCACCTCGGAAGACGGAGACTATAAGATCCATTGCGCCATGCCGATCCTCTCGGACGGCGATATCGTCGGCTGCGTCGCTTCGCTTAAAAATCCGAATGAGCCCGAAAACCGCACCTCACAACCCGAACTCGATGTGGAAACCAAGCTCATCCTCACCGCCGCCGGGTTTTTGGGAAGACAACTTGAAGGATAGGGGGGACATGCGGGGAGAGGGGAAAACTCTTGCAAGAGTTTTCCCCTCTCCCCGCACCCCTTTTCCTTTTCAGAACCTCAAACGAAAAATAAAAATCGCTCGCCGGAATGACCGGCGGGCGCTTGTTTTTTTATGTGAGAAAAGTTTTTCAAGGGGGTGCGGGGGTGCGCTTTTTTCAAAAAGGCACCCCCGCATTCTCCCTCCAAAACGCTTATACCCTATCAATCCGGATGACGGCGAAGTAGGTGGGGGAGATGGTGCTGATAGCGGAGGAGATCCTATCTTTTAGGTCGGAGTCGGAGGCTTTGACCTCGAAGGGGACGGCGACGTCGAAGATGAGGTTGGAGTGGGTGTTCCCTTTCACCACGCGAAAATCGTGGATTTTGAGATCGGGGTGGACCGAGGCAACGACCTTTGCGACCTCATCCCGCAGGGTGACCGTTTCCTCGTCGCGCAGAACCGGATCCATGTGGATGGTCGTCTCTATGCCGTGCTCGGTGCGCAGGCGACGCTCGATGACGTCGATCATATCGTGCGAATCAAAGACGTCGGCTTTGCCGTCCACCTCGATGTGGAGCGCGGCAATGATATGCCCGGGTCCGTAGTTGTGGACGACGAGGTCGTGGATGCCGAGCGCGTCTGGGTATTCGGAGACGACCGAGGAGATGGTTTTAACGATCTCCTCCGAGGGCGCTTCGCCGAGGATTGCGTTTTTGGTTTCCAGGAAAATTTTGAATCCCGAATAGAGGATAAAGAGAGAAACGAGCACGCCCATGTAGGCGTCGAGGTTCCAATCGAGGTTCGGGAAGAGCAGACAGACGAGCGTTGCAACGAGCACCACGCCGGTCGAGAGCACGTCCGAGAGGCTGTCTGCGGCGGTGGCGCGCATGACCGAGGAATCGATCTTTTTCCCGATCTTGCGGTTCAGATGCGCGAGCCAGAGCTTGACGAGAATGGCGCCGCCGAGCACGCCGACCGAGATCCAGCTTGCTTCGGGCGGCTCGGGGTGAATGATTTTTTCGATCGATTCTTTTAAGAGGTCCACGCCGACGAGGAGAATCAGGAACGAAACGATCATTGAGGCGACGTATTCGATCCGCGCGTGCCCGAAGGGGTGTTCCCTGTCGGCGGGCTTTGCCGCAATGCGGAAGGAGAGCAGCGAGATCAGCTGTGAGCCTGCGTCCGAGAGGCTGTTTACACCGTCCGCTACGATCGAAAGGGCACCGAACAGCGTACCGACGGTGAATTTTGCGGCAGACAAAAGGAGATTGAGGAGGATTCCCACGACGCTGACCATCGTCCCGTAGGAGGCGCGCACTTTGGGGTTTTCTGTGTCGCCGTGATTTTTGACGAACAGTTTGGAGAGCAGTTCAACCATAATGGTTCTCCTTTGTGGGGATTATCCCCAGTATTTTCGATCCAGACTGCGGAGCTGGATCGCTTCTGCCATGTGCTGCGACAGGATGACGTCGCTCCCATCGAGATCGGCGATCGTGCGCGCCACGCGCAGGACGCGGTCGTAGCCGCGGGCAGAGAGTCCGAGCTTGTCATAGGCGGCTTTGAGGAGCGCCGAGGCTTTGTCGTCAACCGGGCAGTATTTGCGAATGCCCGCGGCGTCGAGTTGCGCGTTGCAATAGATGCCGTCGTTTTTCATGCGGTCGTATGCGCGCTCGCGCGCTCTCACAACCCGCTCGCGGATGACAGCAGACGTCTCTCCTCCCTGCCCTTTTGCGGCAAGTTCTTCATAAGAGAGCGAGGGGAGCTCGATCTGAATATCAATGCGGTCGAGCACGGGACCGCTGATTTTGGAAATGTAGCGTTTGACGTCGTCGGGACGGCAGGTGCAGGCTTTTGTCGGGTGCCCGAAAAAGCCGCAGCGGCAAGGGTTCATGGCGGCGACCAGCATAAAGGCGCAAGGGAATGTTACCCGTCCGCTTGCGCGCGTGATCGTGACCTTGCGATCCTCCATCGGCTGGCGGAGCGAGTCGGTCACCTGCTTGGGAAATTCGGGAAATTCATCGAGGAAGAGCACGCCGTTGTGCGCAAGCGAAACTTCGCCCGGCATCGGCGTGGCACCGCCACCGACCATGCTCACCGGGCTCATGGTGTGGTGCGGCGCGCGAAAGGGACGGCAGGTGACGATCGGCGCGTCGCCGAGATCGCCCATGACCGAGTGGATCTTGGTGGTTTCGATCGCTTCCGGGAAGGAGAGCGGCGGCAGAATGGTCGGCAGGCGTTTTGCCAGCATGGATTTGCCGGTTCCGGGAGGTCCGATGAGGAGAATGTTGTGCCCGCCCGCGGCGGCGATCTCCATGGCGCGCTTTGCCATTGCCTGCCCTTTGACATCCGCAAAATCGACCGGGTAGGTTTGCATCGAGGCGGAAAAAGGTGAGGTCGGAAGCGGCGGAATGAGCGCTTCGCCGTTCAGATGTGCGACGAGCGCACGCATATTCGGGGTGGGATGCACCGCGATCCCCTCTACCGTGGCGGCTTCTTTCGCGTTTTCGACCGGTAAAAAGAGATCGGTCAGCCCCGCGTCTTTGGCGCAAAGGCACATCGAGAGCGCGCCGCGCACCGGGCGAAGAGCGCCCGAGAGCGAAAGCTCACCGAGAATACAGCATTTGGAAAGGTCAACGCCCCTGCGAATGACGCCCGAACCTTGAAAAATGGCGGCGAGGATCGCGGCGTCATAGCCCGATCCCTCCTTTTTACGGTCGGCGGGCGCGAGATTGACCGTGATTTTGGAAAAGGGGAAAGGATATCCGCTGTTCGAGCAAGCGGTGCGGACGCGCTCCTTTGCTTCCCTGACCGCAAGGTCGGGCAGCCCGACGAGATCAAAGCCCTCCAGCGTGTTCTTCTGATTGCATTCGACCGTGACGAGAAAACCGTCAATGCCGGCAAGCCCCGCACTGAAAACCGAAGATAGCATTTTGTTTTTCCCCTTCCCTAGTCTTTCTTTCAAATTATACACCCGCAGGAAAAAATTGTCAATCGGGCAAAATCCAACCGATTTTTGCAAAAGCGAAAAATCTATTGACTTTCGCCTGTTCGTCCTGTATAATGTTCTTGTTGAGTTTTTCCTGTTTCGGGAGGCGTTTATGAAAAAGATTTTATATATCCTCATGGCACTTCTTTTGGTGGTTTCTTTTGCCGCCTGCTCCAAAAAGAAAGATGCGGAGGACGATCTTTCCAAATATCTGCAGGACGAAGAAGTGGTCGAAAAGGTCAAGTTTGAAAACGGCGACGTCTTCTATATCGACACGGTCGACACCACAACCGTCATTGTCACCGGCTACGAGGGTTCCCCCGAGCTTCACGCTCTGTCGATCCCCGAGACGCTCGCGGGCAAGCGCGTGATCGGCATCGGAACGCAGGCATTCTACTACTGCAACACGATCACCTCGCTCTCGATCCCCGAGACCGTCACCTCGAT
>CADBFJ010000030.1 GCA_902793915.1 uncultured Ruminococcus sp. | reverse complement strand
ATTACTGGGGCAGAGGAATCGCCACCGAGGCGGTCTCGGAGGTTCTGCGATTTGGTTTTGAAGAGATGCATCTCCACCGCATCGAGGCAAAATTCATGGAAGGCAACGACGCCTCGCGCCACGTCATGGAAAAGGTCGGCATGACTTTTGAGGGCATGAGCCGCGAGTCGCGCCTCGTCAAAGGCAAGTACGTAAGCGTCGGTGTTTGCGCCATTCTTTACGATGAGTGGAAAGCCAAACAAACGCAATAACAATAAAAAGGCGTTCGTAAGAACGCCTTTTTTGTATTGCTGGTTTCAATCAGTCTTTGCTCTTTTTGCCTTTGTTGACAACCAGGTTGACAATGATGCCGAGGATGAGAGCGGTTGCAACCGAGGTGATGGTGACCTTGCCGAAGTTGAGGGCAA
This sequence comes from uncultured Ruminococcus sp., assembly GCA_902793915.1. GTDB lineage: Bacteria > Bacillota > Clostridia > Oscillospirales > CAG-272 > UMGS1865. Next base: position 11,034 of record CADBFJ010000030.1, on the reverse strand, counting down.
GACCGCCGATGCCGCAGATGAGGATGGTTGCGACCGTGAAGAGGTTTGCGTTGTCATTCAGGTCAACCTTCTGTACCATCTTAAGACCCGAGACAGCGATGAAACCGTAGAGGGTGATGCAAACACCGCCCATCACGCAGTTCGGGATCGAAGCGAGCAGAACCACGAAGGGGTTGAAGAAAGAGATCACAAGGCAGATGATTGCCGTTGCGAGAATGGTGACGACCGATGCGTTACCGGTGATTGCCACACAACCGACCGATTCGCCGTAGGTGGTGTTCGGGCAGCCGCCGAAGAGAGCGCCTGCCATCGAGCCGACACCGTCGCCGAGGAGCGTTCTGTGAAGACCGGGCTCTTCGAGAAGATCGGATTCAATAACGGAGGAGAGGTTCTTGTGGTCTGCGATGTGCTCTGCAAAGACCACGAATGCGACCGGAATGTAAGCGGCTGCAAGGGTTGCAATGTAAGTGCCGGTCACATCCTTAAAGCCTTGGAATGCTTTAACAAAGGTGAAATCGGGAACCGCAAAGATCTTCATGCCTTTGAAAACGCTGAAGTCGATGACCTTGAGCGCGTCGTTGCCGGCGGCAATGCCGATGACCGTGAAGATCGAAGCGACGACGTAGCCTGCGCAGATACCGATGATGAAGGGGATCAGTTTGCCCATCTTTTTGCCGTAGACCGAGCAGAGGACCACGGTAAAGAGGGTGACAAGACCGCAGATGATGCAGACGTGCACATTGGCGGTAGCAACCTTGCCGACCTGGAGGTCAGCCACGGCGTTGCCGGCAAGCGAAAGACCGATGATCGAGACGGTCGGACCGATGACGACTGCGGGCATGAGCTTGTTGATCCACTTGACGCCTGCAAATTTGACCACCAGCGCGATGACGACGTAGACAAGACCCGCCATAACGGCGCCGATGACAAGACCCGCATATCCGGCTGCAGCAGAAGCTGCGCCTGCGAAGGCTGCAAACATCGAGCCGATGAAGGCGAAGGACGAGCCGAGGAACACGGGGCTCTTAAACTTGGTGAAAAGCAGGTAAACGATGGTGCCGATGCCTGCTCCAAAGAGAGCGGCGGACTGGGACATTCCATTGCCGATGATAGCGGGGACGGCGATGGTTGCCGCAAGGATCGCCAGGACCTGTTGCAGAGCAAACACAATGACCTGACCGAACTTCGGCTTGTCTTTGACGTTGTAGATCAATTTCATTTTGATCTCCTCCAGAAAATGTATTTATCAATACGGTCAATCTGCACCGTAAGGATCATGGGGAAGGGGGCGGCATAAAAATAACGCCGACGAAAATCAAACATGATATTCCGACAGCGCGCAAAAAGGGCTTTTGTATTCACTTTCCGATCACCCACGCATCTGCCGTTTGTGTCACTATCAAAAGTATAGCACAAGATGTTGCGTTTGTAAAGCCCCTTTTTTCATTTTTTGTCAAAAAAAGAGATTTTTTACATTCTGCACAAAAAGTTTCAAAAAGTCAACACGAAGGTGGAAGTTTGTGCTATAATGCAAGCAAGCGTTTTTCTCTTGAGGTACTGTTATGAATTCTTCCCCTTACCGCTATCGCCAAGGGCTAAAAGAGGGCATCCCGGTAGGTCTTGCCTATCTTTCGGTGTCTTTTGGCTTTGGAATTACCGCCCTTGCGTCGGGCTTTTCCGCCATTCAGGCGATCCTCATTTCCATGACGAACCTGACCTCGGCAGGGCAGGTTGCGGGCGCCGCCATTTTTGCCGCCGCCGGGACTTTCCTTGAATTGGTATTGACGCAAATCGTCATCAACGCGCGTTATGCGCTCATGGGGATCACCCTGACGCAAAAGCTTTCGTCCGAATGTACCACGGGACACAGGCTTCTTATGTCCTTTGGGCTTACCGATGAGATCTTTGCGCTGGCGGTCTCCAAGCCCGAGCCGGTCGGACCCGCCTATTTCTACGGGCTCATGACAACGCCCTACATCGGGTGGGCGCTTGGCACTGCGCTCGGCGCCTATGCGGGGCAACTTTTGCCCGAACAGATTCGCGCCGCGCTTGGCATCCTCATTTACGCCATGTTCCTTTCGATTATGCTGCCGGTTGCAAAAAAGAGTTTTGGCGTACTCTTGACGATTTTGTTCGCAATCGCTTTCAGCTGCGCCTTTCATTTCATTCCGCCGCTCTCCGCCGTTCCCGAGGGATATGTCATTATTCTCTCGTCGCTGCTCTCTGCGGCGCTGGTCTCTTTCATCCGTCCCGTAAAGGAGGAAGCAGACCGTGAAGCTTAACTTTCTCCTTTGCCTTCTCGGCATGGCGGTTCCGACCTACCTTATCCGCATGATCCCTTTTACCGCCTTTCGCAAAAAGATCAAGTCGCGTTTTGCCAAAAGCTTCTTTTATTATATCCCCTACGCGGTGCTCGCGGCAATGACCTTCCCCGCCGTCTTTTACAGCACCGGAAACATCTGGACGGCGCTCTGCGGCTTTTGTGTTGCGCTCGTTCTTTCCCTTTTGAGTGCTCCTATGACGGTCGTGGCGCTTGCGGCGAGCCTTGCGGCGTACCTCTTCTCGCTCCTGCCGCTCTAAAGTTCTAAACAAAAAATTCCTCCCATATACTGTAGCAACAGCGTAAGGGAGGAGTTTTTATGTCTGAAAACATTTACAGAGATATTGCCGAGCGTTGCGGCGGCAACATTTACGTCGGCGTGGTGGGACCCGTCAGAACCGGGAAATCCACCTTCATCCGGAAGTTTATGGAGGAATTGGTGCTGCCCAATCTCGAGCAGGGCGGCATGAAAGATCGCGCACGCGACGAGCTGCCGCAGGCAGCGGCAGGACGCACGGTGATGACGACCGAGCCAAAGTTCATCCCCGAGGAAGCCGTCCCGGTCGCCCTGGATGGCAACGCAAAGATGCAGGTGCGCCTGATCGACTGCGTGGGCTACCTTATTCCGGGCGCTATGGGCGCCGTTGAGGAAGGACAGCCCCGCATGGTCCGCACCCCTTGGAGCGTAGATCCCGTTCCCTTTGAACAGGCTGCGGAGGCGGGAACCTATAAGGTCATTTCGGAGCATTCGACGGTCGGGATCGTCGTGACCACCGACGGCACGATCGGCGACCTTGATCGCGCTTCTTACCTTGAAGCCGAGGAGCGCGTCGTGCGCGAGATGCGAGAGATCGGCAAACCCTTTGCGCTCATCCTCAACTCCGCAACGCCCGAATCCGAGTATTCGCAGGCGCTTGCTTATGAATTGGAAGCAACCTACAAGGTCCCGGTCGCGCTTGTCAACTGCATGGAGCTGGACGCAGAGGATATCCGCCACATCCTGGGACTGCTCCTCGAGGAGTTCCCGGTCACCGAACTAACCTTGCAGATCCCGTCTTGGATCTCGTCGCTCGATCCAAACCATAAGATCCGCACCTCGATTGAAGCCGATCTCAAAAGTGCGGCGGGGAAGATCGCGCGTGTGTCGGATCTGGAACCGGTCTTTGGTGAGATGAGCGGGAACGAATATATTTCTTCGGTGTCGGTCGATGAGATCGATCTCGGTCGTGGGAGCGCGCTCTTGACGCTCTCGGCAAAGCCCGCACTCTATTATGAGGTTTTGAGCGAACTTTCGGGGCTTGCGATCGAAGACGACGGGGCGCTGTTCTCGGCACTTCTCGACCTTGTGCAGGTCAAGAAAGAATACGACAAGGTCGCCGAGGCGCTTGCGAGCGTGGAGGAGACCGGCTACGGCATCGTGATGCCGGAAGTCGAGGATCTTAAACTCGAGGAACCGAAGATCGTGAAGCAATCGGGCGGCTACGGCGTCAGACTGCGCGCGGCGGCGCCCTCGATCCACATGATCCGCGCCAACATCGAAGCCGAGATCAACCCAATGGTGGGGACCGAAGCCGAGACCGAGGACATGGTGCGCTTCTTGCTCAAGGAGTTTGAGGAAGATCCCGGAAGCATCTGGAAATCCAATCTGTTCGGCAAGTCGCTCTATGATCTCATCAACGAGGGGCTTCACACCAAGCTCGAGCGGATGCCCGAGGAATCGCGCGCAAAACTTTCCGAAACGCTCGAACGCATCATCAACGAAGGCAGTCAGGGAATGATTTGTATTCTGCTTTGATCGCCGTCATGACTTGACAAATGCGCCGCGCCGTGCTACAATACTCTCGCGAATTACTCGAGAGGAGGGGAGCCGACGTGGCGCACTTTTTTGCACATTTACGCACCATTACAAAGCACCGCCATTTGGTCATCAAGCACTGTTTCAAGGCAGGCATCGGCACCCAGGGGCTTTTCCACGACCTTTCCAAATACAGCCCCACCGAGTTTTTTGCGGGCGTGAAATACTATCAGGGCAACCGCAGTCCCAACGAAAAGGAACGTGAGGAAAAGGGCTACTCGACCGCATGGCTCCACCACAAGGGGCGCAACCGCCACCATTTTGAGTATTGGAATGATCTCAACCCCAAAACCAAGCTCTATGAGCCGGTCAAGATGCCGCTGAAATACGTCAAGGAAATGTTCTGCGACCGCCTTGCGGCAAGCAAGACCTACAAGGGCAAGGACTATAACAACCACGAGTCGCTCGAATACTTCCGCCGTGGCAACGCAAGAGCCAAGATGCACCCCGAGACGGCAGACCTACTTGAACATTGGCTGACTGTCCTTTCGGATGCAGGCGAAGCCGCCGCGTTTGAGGAGATCAGGAAGACAAAAGAGTATTGAAAGAAGAAAACACAGCCGACAGAGAAAATTCTGTCGGCTGTGTTTTTACTTCATTCTGTTAAAGCTTGATCTCCCCGCCTGCGGGAAGGATTTGCTTTTTGCCCTCCACCTTGATAGAAAGGTCGATCGGTGAGGGGTTCTTGACGCCTGTTTCGGTGACGATCACAGACTTCACCGCGTCCTCGTAGTCGAAAATTTGGCAGTTGGTGGCGTACCAGAAGTCCTCGGGGCGGTTCCCGTACTGCTTGCAAAAATCCTCGAGGAGGTTCCAGCAGTTGTTCTTCTCAAAATCGTGCGAGTGGACGCCGAAGCAGAAGAATTTGAGACTGCCGTCGTCCGGGTAGTCGCCGTAAGCCTTGGAAACCTCGGGAAGGCAGGTGTAGTCGGCATTGTAGCTCCACTGCTGACGATCCTGTGGCAGGGCAAAGCCGGTGCTGTCCCCCACGCAACCGGTGATGCGCATCGCCTGAAAGCCCTCTTTCTTCATGGCTGCGTTGACCTCGCGGTTTTCCTGATAGCCGCAGGGCCAGACGTAGGAACGCACGCTTCCTTTGCCAAAGATTGCTTCAAGCTCCCGTTTTGCACGGCGCGCGCAGTTGACGTAGGCTTCGGTTGTGGCGGCAAGGTAAGTCCAGTTGTAAGTGTAAATGCGATAAAGATCCTTTTCACCGGTCGGGTAGAGGTAGGCTTTATCGGCGGTTGCGCGGTCAAAGGGCTCGTTCTTGATTGGGCGCATCGGTCGCGTTTCGTTTTGGGCGTAGACGTGCCGATAGCAGTGGTCGGCGATCTCATAGCCTTCATAAAAGGCTTTGTAATCGATGTCCTCGCGCAGCGGCGTGCAAAGGTTAAAAGTGCCTTTCAGTTCCGCCGGTTTTGTGATGCGGAGAAATTTTTCATCGAGTTCGATGTTGCCGTCGTCAATGGTAAAGGTGATCGCTTTGCGCACCCAACCGGGGTAAAAATTCAGATCGATCGATTTCATTATGATCTCAGCTCCAATCCCATTTTGAATTTGAGGTCGTTGAGGATCTTTTTCACGACTTTGTCGGCTTCTTCAACCGTCAGCGTGCGGTCGGAAGCGCGGAGCGTGACGCGCAAAGAGACCGATTTTTTGCCTTCTCCGACCTGCGGACCGCGGTAGAGGTCAAAGAGCACGACCTTTTCCACAAGTGCGCCGCCGGCTTTGTAGATGACGCCTTCGATGGCGCCGACTTCCATCTCCTCGTCGCAGACGAGCGAGAAATCGCGCGTCGTTGCCGGGTACTTGGGAAGCGGTTTGTAGGCTTTTTTGAAGTTGGCGCTCTCAAAGAGATCGTCAAACGAAAGGACTGCCAAATAGACAGGGAAGTTCATGCCGTAGTTCTCGGCGACGAGCGGGTGCGCTTCACCGAAGATGCCGAGGACTCCTCCGTCCTCCGAGAGGATCTTGGCACAGCGGCCGGGGTGGAAGGTCGGGTCATTCTTCTCGGCGGTAAATTCTGCCTTGACGCCCGCGAGCTTCAGGATCGCCTCGCAAACGCCTTTGAGAGCATAGAAATCGACCTTGCCGTAAGCGCCGAGCGTGAGCACCTGTTTTTCGTCGGGCAGTTCCTCCGCACTTGCTTTGGGCAGATAAATCTTTGCGATTTCAAAGAGCGCGACTGCCTCGTTTTTGAAGTTGTTGTTGCGCTCGAGAATTTCGAGCATCGAGGGGAGAGAAGTCGTCCGCATGACGCTGGTATCCTCGCCGAGCGGGTTGGAGATGACGACCGAGCGGCGCAAGGGGCTATCCGCGGGCAAACGAATGTTGTCGTAATACTTGGGGCTGACGAACGAGAAGGTCTGAATCTGCGAAAATCCAAGCCCTGCAAGTGCCTTTTCGCAGGCGACTTCAAAGCGCTGCTTGTCGCTTCTGCCGCCGAGCGTGGTCTCCGCCTTCATGCGAGTGGCTTCGATCTTGTCGTAGCCGTAGATGCGGCAGACCTCTTCGGCGATGTCGTTCATGCAGCCGAGATCGGCGCGGAAGGAGGGAACGTAGATTTTGCCGCCCTCGACCTTGCAGCCGAGCCCTTCGAGCGAGTGGATCATGTGCTCTACCGGGATGTTCATGCCGAGGAATTCGTTGTAGCGCTCGGGAGTGAAGGGAAGAACCGTTTGCTCTTTCTTGGTGGGATAAACGTCGATCACGCCGTCCACGACCTCTCCCGCGCCGAGCAGTTCCACGAGCTCGCAAGCGCGCTCGAGAGCGGGCAGGCAGTTTTCGGCGTCAAGTCCCTTTTCAAAGCGGGCAGAGGATTCGGTGCGCATGCCGTTCTTCTTGGCGGTCACGCGGACCGAGGCGCCGTTGAAGCAGGCAGATTCAAAGACAACCGTCTTGGTCGTGTCGAGAATCTCGGAGTTGGCTCCACCCATGACGCCTGCCAGAGCGCAGGCTTTCTTGCTGTCGGCGATGACGAGCATGCTGTCGTCCAGAATATGGTCGCTGTCGTCGAGGGCTCTAAAGGCTTCACCCTTCTTTGCGCGGCGGACGTCGATCTCTGCGCCGTCGAGGCAGGTGTAGTCAAAGGCGTGCATCGGCTGACCGTATTCGAGCATGACGTAGTTGGTGATGTCCACGATGTTGTTGATCGGGCGGACACCCGAGGCGCGCAGGCGCATTCTCATCCAGAGCGGAGAGGGCGCGATTTTCACGTTCTTGACCACGCGCGCGGTGTAGCGGTAGCAGAGGTCTGGCGCGGAAATGCCGACTTTTAGATAATTTGCGATCTTGTCGCCGTCGTTTGCGCCCTTGACCACGGGGGTGTGCAGGGTCAGGGGACGGTCGAAAGAGACCGCCGTCTCTCTTGCAAGACCGATGACGGAGAGGCAATCCGGACGGTTCGAGGTGATCTCAAACTCGACCGAGGTGTCGCGCAGAAGAAGCACGTCGCAGACGTCCTGCCCGAGTTTATCGGCACAGTCGTCATCGAGAATGAGAATGCCGTTTTCCTCTTTGCCGGGCATCTCGTGCGGGGTGAGTTTGAGTTCGCCCATCGAGCAGAGCATGCCGTGCGATTCGACGCCGCGGAGTTTTCCGTCTTTAATCACAATGTCGCCGGGGAGTTTGGCAATCGGCAGCGCGGCGGGGACGAGAGCGCCCACAAAGAGGTTCTGCGCGCCGGTCACGATCTGAATGTCGTGTCCCTTTTCGCCCGCGTCGACCTTGCAGATCCAGAGGTGATCCGAATCGGGGTGCTTTTCCATTGCCGTGACCTTTGCCACGACCACGTTTTCAATATCGGCACCGAGCTGTTCAAAGCATTCGACCTTGGAGCCGGTGATGGTCAGTTTGTCGCAATAGGCTTTGTCGTCGATCCCGTCGGTGTTGACGAAATCCTTGAGCCAGTTTCTGGAAAGATTCATGTCGTTTCTCCTTTCCTAACGATTAAAACTGTTCGAGAAAACGCTGATCGTTTTCATAGAACAGGCGGATGTCGTCAATGCCGTACTTGGTCATGGCGATGCGCTCAAGCCCCAGACCAAAGGCAAAGCCTGAGTACACTTCGGGGTCGATGTCGCAGTTCGAGAGCACGAAGGGGTGCACCATGCCGGCACCGAGAATTTCGATCCAGCCCTCGTTCTTGCAAAGACGGCAACCGCAGCCGCCGCAAACGAAGCAGGAGACGTCGACTTCAACCGACGGCTCGGTGAAGGGGAAGTGGTGCGGGCGGAAGCGAATCCGCGTCTCGGGCCCGAACACGCGCTTTGCAAAGGTTTCGAGCGTGCCTTTGAGGTCGCCCATCGTAATGCCTTTGTCGACGACGAGTCCTTCGAGCTGGTGGAAAAGCGGCGAGTGGGTGGCGTCGAGCGCATCCGAGCGGTAAACGCGTCCGGGAGAGATCACGCGGATCGGCGGGCGCTGCTTTTCCATGGTGCGCACCTGCACGGGGGAGGTCTGCGAGCGGAGCAGAACCTTGTCCGAAATGTAGAAGGTGTCCTGCGTGTCGCGTGCAGGGTGATTTTCGGGGATGTTCAGCGCTTGGAAGTTGTAGTAATCGAGCTCCACTTCGGGACCTTCGGCGATCGAAAATCCCATGCCGATAAAGATGTCTTCAAGCTCGCGCTGAACCTGCGTCAAGGGGTGCAGGTGTCCTGCAGGCAGAGGTGCACCGGGGAGGGTGACGTCGAGCTTTTCCGAGGCGAGCTTCTTTTCCAAGAGCTTTTCGCGCATGGCAGCCGCCTTTTCCGAGAGTGCTGTTTCAATGCTCTCGCGCACTTCGTTGACAAGCTGACCCATTTTGGGACGCTCCTCGGGCGACAAAGCGCCCATACCGCGGAGCAGAGCGGTCAGCTCTCCTTTTTTGCCGAGGTATTGCACGCGGAGTTCTTCCAGATTGGCGTTTGCGTCTTCGATTCTTTCAAGCGCCTCTTTCCGGATTTTTGCAAGCAGTTCTTTCATATTCGGAGTTCCTTTCTTTGGAAAATCAATACAGATTTGAAATATAAAAAAAGCCCGTCCCGTGTTTCAGGACGAGCATAAAATACCCGTGGTACCACCCGAATTCCGCCCTCAAAAGAAAGCGGCACTTGGTTCAGCGGTGACGGTGCTGTGACCGGGTCGGACTACGTTATCCCCCGACCTGCTCCGAAGGGAAATGCCGTGTGCAGGATCTGCGCCGCTCCCAGCCGCGTCGGCGCTCTCTGAAAGACCCGTGTTGCATTTGGCTCACTTCATCATAGCATTTATTTTTTAATTCAATAGGTAGTATAGCACAGAGAAATTCATTTTTCAAGAGGTTTTATAAAAAATGCCACCCTTTGAAAAGAGAATTCCATTCTTTCAGAAACATTTTTCCTTTCGGTTGTTTTTGCATCTTTCGATATTTCCGCAGCGATAACAAAGCTCGTTGTCGCAAGCACCGTCGTTGTCGAAGTAAGAGCGGATGTTGTTCACGGTCGTTTCTGCAATGTTGCCAAGCGCTTCCTCGGTCAAAAACGCCTGATGAGAGGTCACGATTACGTTGGGCATCGAGATCAGACGCGAGAGAAGATCGTCGTCGAGGATATGTCCCGAGCGGTCTTCAAAGAAGATATCGGCTTCCTCCTCGTAAACGTCCAGACACGCCGCACCGATCTTTCTTGACTTGATTCCGTCGAGAAGCGCTTCTGCGTCAATCAGCGCCCCGCGCGAGGTGTTCACAATCACGACGCCTTTTTTCATTTTTGCGATTGCATCGGCGTTGACGGTGTGGAAGGTGCTATCGTTTAAGGGGCAATGGAGTGAGATTACGTCGCTTCGCGCAAAGAGATCGTCGAGCGAGACGTATTCGATTCCGGCACCTTCGGCAGGGTAGGGATCGTAAGCGATGACCTTCATTCCAAATCCCCGACAGATGTCGATGAAAATGCGCCCGATCTTGCCCGTGCCGATCACGCCGACGGTCTTGCCGTGAAAATCAAACCCGGTCAGACCGTTGAGCGAAAAATTAAAATCCCTCGTTCTGTTGTAGGCCTTGTGGATTCTGCGAACCGAAGTGAGTAAAAGCGCCATCGCGTGCTCCGCAACGGCATAAGGAGAGTAAGCCGGGACGTGAACGACGTGGATTTTTCCGAACGCCGCCCGCACGTCGACATTGTTGTAACCCGCCGAGCGCAGGGCAATCAGCTTCACGCCGAGCGCATACAGGCGTTCGATCACGGCGGCATTGACCGTATCGTTGACGAATACGCAGACCGCGTCACAGCCGTTTGAAAGAGCAACGGTGTCCTCGTTCAGTTTCGTTTCCAAAAATCGGAACTGCATTCCGTGGGCCTCTCCATAATGCTCAAACGACGGTTTATCGTAAGGCTTTGCATCGTAAAACGCGACTTTAATCATATTTTTCTCCTCTTTTTTCGTTCAGAGTAAAGGTAGTGTTATTCGTGTTTTGTCCCGAGAGCCCTTCTTTGACCGCGTCCTCCTCGTATTGGCGCATATAGAGTTTATAGTAGAAGCCGCGCCTGTCAAGGAGTTCTTTGTGCGTGCCGCGCTCAACGATTTTTCCGTCATGGACGACGAGGATCACATCGGCGTCGCGCACGGTGGAGAGCCTGTGGGCAATCGTAAAGGCAGTACGCCCCCGCGTGACCTCTTTGATCGCGTTCTGAATGAGCTTTTCGGTCATGGTATCAACCGAGGAGGTTGCTTCGTCCAGAACGAGAATCTTCGGATCGCAGAGAATGGCGCGCGCAAAGGAGATGAGCTGTTTTTCACCGGTTGAAAGCAGGTCTCCGCCCTCGCCGACTTCGCTTTGCAGTTTGTTTTCCATCGCGTCCACAAACGAGTCGGCGGAAACGCGCCGGAGCGCTTCCCACAG
>CADBFJ010000029.1 GCA_902793915.1 uncultured Ruminococcus sp. | reverse complement strand
AGCGTGAAGCGTTCGGCTTCCACTTTGACCGGCTTGGGAAGCGCTTCGCCGGAGGAGGATACGACCTTGAGCCACGAGGCAGACTCGGAAACAAAGCCCTTTGCTTTGAGCGATGCGAGGTTGATAACCTCGCTCGGGCGGAAGTTCGGCTCCACGGCATCAATATCGATAATTGCCGTTTTTTCAGGATCGAGCAGGATAAAATTGCCATCCGGCGTGAGTGCGGATTCGGTAACCGCTTCCCTGGTTTGTTCGGGCTTCGGTTGGAACTTCGGCTCTGCCTTCTCGGTCTTTGGAGGTTGCGGCGCCTCTTTTTTAGGAGCTGCTTCTTCGCCGCGGCGGAGCAGTTCGGGAGAGATATCTTGCGGGCTTTCCTCGGTAATATTCTCCTTGATGAGCCCGCGGTTGACGAGTTCCTCGGTCGATTCATAGGCATACTGCTTTGCATAATCGACCCGCTCGGCTTTGTTTAAGGTCAATCCCATATTCTCCGAAACTCTGTCGATGAGTTCGAGACCCCATTTGAGCTTTCGCGGCGTACGGATCTTATATTCAAAGGGCGTGTCGCCGTATTTCTTTTTATCGCTGACATCCTTGCCGCGATAGACGGTGCCTTCGAGCGTAGCGGGATCGATCGCAAGATACAAGACAAGAAGCCCGGTTTTGACGTTGATTTTTGCCACCTGCTTGCGCCCGTTGTGGAAGTTGTCCGAAGTCCAGCTCAAGCGGCTTTTGGTTCCCTCATAGGAGAGCAAACGGTTTTTGAGCTCGCTGTAATAGGCTTTGATCTCGGGGTTTGCCTGAATGAGCCTGGCTTCAAAACCTTTGCGGTAATGCACCACAAGATAGTTGCCTGTTTCATCGTTAAACCCGAGGATCTTCTCGCAGGCGTCGGGAGTTTCTTCTCTTCCCTCGTCCTCGGCGTCGGTTTCGGATTCCGACGCAGTGTGCTTCATCGGTGCGGCAGGAGGCTCCGGGGCGTCCATATCAATCGAAAGCTGCTCGCCGACTCTTGTCAGCTTGGGCTCGGGAGCGACAGGTTCCGCAAGATCCTCTTCAGAAGGATCGTCATAGAGAGCCACAGTCTCGTCAGCGGTCTTGCCTTTTCCAGTCAGTTTTTTCCATTTTTCGCCCAAAGAAGAAATGGCTTTTTGAAAAAACGGTTTTGCCATATGATCCCCCCGCAAGAAGTTTTTACACTTTTATTGTAGCACAACTTTGCGGGTTCTGCAAGGAAAAAAGAAAAAAACGCAAAAAAAATCTTGCGAATCCTTGCAAAAAAAGGCATAAAAAGCTATAATGGAAAAAAACGAAAAAAGGAGGTCTTTTGCATGGGACAAAGCGCTCTGATGCAGGTCATGGAAGAAAACCGCGGGATGCTTGTCCGCCTTGCAAGCTACCTCAATTTTACCCCCCGCGCCATCACCGCACGCATGGTAAAAGACCTTTCCCGCAACTGTAACGTAACAAAAGACGAAGCCTTCCTCGCGCTCTTTTCAGCGGCGCTGGGGCTCGACACGGTTGAATGCCCCAATGATCGCCGCCTTGAAAAAAACTACCTGCGACCGGGACTTGTGCGCCTTGACCCCTCCCTTTTTACTAACGACCCTTATGTCAGGACGGTCGGCGCACTTGCAGGAAGACTCGGAAACTGGGAGCTGAAAACGAGCGAGTACGCGCCCTATGAGCCTTTTGTCCGCGACTGCCCGCTCCTGTTGCCCGACTTTCGGGAGATCCCGCAACTGGGTTACTTTGAATCGGTCTTTCGCTTCCCTGCGGTCCTCGAAAACGGGATCGAGTGGATGACCGTCACGCCCAACGAGATCGAAACGATGAAAGAACCGATCAGACGCGCTCGCGGACGGGTGTTGACGCTTGGGTTGGGGCTTGGATACTACGCCTTCCACGCCTCTCAAAAGGAAGAAGTCTCCTCTGTCACCGTGATCGAGCGCGACGAAAAAGTCATCTCGCTCTTTGAGGCTCATATTCTCCCGAAGTTCCCCCACAAGGAAAAAATCAAGGTCCTGCATTGCGATGCGCTCGCCTTTATGGAAACCGAGCTGACCGCGACCGCCTTTGATTGCGTCTTTTGCGATCTCTGGCACGATCAATCGGATGGGCTTCCGCTCTATCTGCGCCTCAAGAAAACCGAGGAAAGAGCGCCCGCGACGCGTTTTGACTATTGGATCGAGCCGACGCTACTTTCCTCGCTTCGCAAAATGGTCTGGGAGAACTTCTCTGCAGGTTCGCTTTCGGTCAAAGAAAGCGATCTTCCCGCACTCCTCTCCGACGACGCGCTTCGCGACCTTGCAAAAAAACTCAAAAAAGCAAACTGACAAAAAACAAATGCCCCCGCCGCAGTCCTTGCGGCGGGGGTTTTGTCGTTCTTTTTTAGAAATCAATCCATTTTGGGAAGCGTGGCAAGCGACTTTTTGATGTCTTCATCGGTCAGAGGAACGTCGACCATCTTGCCGTCATTGAATTTCTCGTAAGCATACATATCGAAGTATCCGGTACCGGTGAGCCCAAAGACGATATTCTTTGCCTCTCCGGTTTCCTTGCACTTCAGTGCTTCGTCGATCGCCGCGCGGATAGCGTGCGAACTTTCGGGAGCGGGCAGGATACCTTCGCAGCGAGCAAATTCCTCTGCCGCGGCAAAGACGTCGGTCTGCTTGTAGGAGCGCGCTTCCATAAGGCCGTCATCATAGAGCTGCGAGAGAACCGAAGACATTCCGTGATAGCGAAGCCCGCCTGCGTGCGTGCCGCTCGGCATAAAGCCGCTGCCCAGCGTATACATCTTGGCAAGCGGGCAGACCATGCCGGTATCGCAATAGTCGTAAGCGTAAACGCCGCGCGTGAAGCTCGGGCAGGAAGCAGGTTCGACCGCGACGATGCGGCAATCGAGCTTGCCTTTGATCTTATCTCTCATAAAGGGGGAGATAAGACCGCCGAGGTTAGATCCGCCGCCGGCGCAGCCAATAATGATGTCGGGCTTGATGTCGTATTTTTTGAGCGCCGCCTCGGTCTCAAGACCGATGATCGACTGGTGAAGAAGCACCTGCGCCAACACGCTGCCGAGCACGTAGCGGTAGCCCTCGGTCGAGGTGGCTTTTTCGACGGCTTCGGAAATGGCGCAGCCGAGAGAGCCGCCGGTTCCCGGGAATTCGGCGTTGATCTTTTTGCCGATTTCGGTCTCCATCGAGGGAGAAGGCGTGACAGACGCGCCGTAGGTACGCATGACTTCTCTGCGGAACGGCTTTTGCTCATAGGAAACTTTGACCATATAGACCTTGCAGTCGAGATCAAAGTAGGCGCACGCCATCGAAAGCGCGGTACCCCACTGCCCCGCACCGGTCTCGGTAGTCACACCCTTAAGACCTTGCTTTTTAGCATAGTAGGCTTGTGCGATCGCCGAGTTGAGCTTATGGCTGCCCGAGGTGTTGTTGCCCTCGAACTTGTAGTAAATGTGCGCGGGCGTACCGAGCTTTTCCTCAAGACAATAAGCGCGCACCAGAGGCGAGGGGCGATACATTTTGTAGAACTTTAAAATCTCCTCGGGGATCGGGATATAGGCGGTCGTGTCGTCCAGCTCCTGCTCGGCAAGCTCTCGGCAGAAAACCTGGGAAAGATCGTCAACGGTCATTTTTTCATGCGTTGCGGGATTGAGGAGCGGAGCGGGTTTGTTCTTCATGTCCGCCCGCAGATTGTACCATGCCTTGGGCATCTCCTCTTCGTCAAGGTAGATTTTGTACGGAATTTCGTTCTTTTGTGCAGACATTGTTCTGCCTCCTTTCAGATGTGGGACAAAATAAAAATCCTGTCCCTGTAATTACTACAAGGACAGGAGAAATTCCTGCGGTGCCACCTTGTTTGACGCTTGCGCGCCCGCTCATGCGTACAGAGATCATACGCCCGACCCTTAACGCAGGTCTTACGTCTTGCATACTCGGCAGGCTTGCACTGCTTTTCCGCTCGCCCTCGGAAGTCCATTCAAAAAGCGGTTCACAATGCCTTGCACCAACCGGCATCTCTCTGGAGAGGACTTGGCTTTTCTACTTACTCTTCCTCAACGGTTTGAGGCGATTATAGCACCGAAATTTTCATTTGTCAATAGATTTCGTAAAAGTTTTCAGCGGCAAAGCGAAAAAACGCCGGCAAGCAGTTTTGCGGCTTCTCCTCGCGATAAAACCGCATCCGCCCGGACAAAGGCGTTTCCGCTTGAGATGAGCCCCGCCTCCGTAAGCGCTGCGACCGATTGGGCAAGATCGTCCTTCCTTTGCCCCACCCCTGCCGCAACGCTTTTTTCTGCGCCGAGCAGTAGAATGCGATCGACAAGACGCGCGGCGTCTCCCACCGTCATCTCGTACGCAGGTAAAAAGCAGACCTTTCCGTCCTTCACCCGTCCCTCAAGATAGCCCAAGCGATAGGCAGCGGCAACATACGGCTTCATCGCACTCGGGATCTCATCGTCATCTGCAAAGCCGGTATCTTCGCAATCGGGCAAATCGCCAATTCCCGAGGCGCTCATGGCAAGCACCAAAAACTCGACCCGCGTCATCGCGCGTTCGGGATAAAAATAGGTTTTACTCCCCACCCTCATCCCGCCGAGAATACCTGCCGACGCCAGCGTCAGCACCGCGTTGCAGGTTTCGGGATCGTCAAGATCGGCAAAAGTAAGATCGCTCCCAACGGCGCTGACCGAAAGCGAAACTTTCACGGCAGAGCTGTAATTTCCATAAACATCTCTTGCCACGTAGGAAAAGCTGTCCTCGCCGACATAATCCGAAAACGGAAGATAGGTATAGGTATCCCCCGCGACTGCGATTGAGCCGTATTTCGGCGGAACCGCAACTTCAAAGGTAACTTCGTTCCCCTCGGGATCACTTGCAAAAAAGCGCCCCGAAAGCGGGAGGTTTTTGTGTGTCTCCGCCTTTTGATAAAGCGTTGGAATTGCATCGACGGCAGGGGAAGCGTTGGGGGCTTCCAACGCATAGAGATTGCAAGAATACGCAACTCCGCACCCGCCTATTTCAAAGCGAAAAGTTGCTTTTTTGACGCTGTTTGACGCCGCTTCAAAGCGCATGCGCGAAAGGTCGGACGCATTCAAGGAAGCGCCGACCGCAAGAGTGCTCGCTCCAAGCCGTAAAACTCCTTGTGCGGCGCTTGGAAGCTCGGTCAAACGGATGGTGGAAAGCGTGGAGAGGTTCAGCCCGCGCAAAAAGCAATCCTCCGAAAAAGCTTGATCCTCCCCCACAAGATGCCAAAGAGAGAGGTCGGTCGCGTCCGCCAAGACCTGCAACGCGGGAGAGAGCGGCGCTCTGTGCGGCATTTCGGAGGCGGCGGGCAAAGCGGTGATGGAAGCCAAAAAGGAAAGCGTTAAAACGCAACACAAAAGTCTTAAGATCGGTTTTCTTTTTTTCATAAAATCCCTCCCACGCTTTTTTCTCATTCTATGAGTGTGAAAGGGAAAGTATGTAAAACGCTCAAAGCTACTCTTTTTTTCCGATCCGCAGAGCCAGCGCCGAGCAATCGTCGTGGTGATCGTAGGAAGCGGCGTGGTTGCAAATGTGGTAAGCGATCTCCTCGGGTGTACGGTCGGAAACGCTTTCGAGATAGGAGGAGATCCAGATGCAGTCGGGATCGTGTTCGAGGATCCCGTCGCTGATGAGAACGATTGTGTCCCCGGGGCGCAAGCGATAGGTTTCGCTCCCCACGTCGAGCGTGCGGATAATGCCGATCGGAGCCGTCCCGGCTTGCAAGCGGTTGACTTCCCCACCTCGCACGACAAAGCTCGGCGCCGCACCGCTCTTCATAAAAACCGCTTGCGAAAGGACGAGATCGATCTCCACGAGATCCACCGTGGAAGAGCACTCCCAGGTACTGTCCGCGCCGCGAGAACGGATCATGTTGTTGAGCATTTTCAGAGAAGTCCCCGCGCGGTTTCCCGCCTGGAGCATTTTTTCAAGGAAGATCGAGCAAAGATTGGAGGTCAGCGCCGCTTCCCTGCCGCATCCCATCCCGTCGCTGATGAGCGCATAGAAATACTCTTTTTTGTTCTCGAACAGATTGACCGCGTCGCCGCTGACGCCGCCCTCTGCGGAGAGATTATAAAAAGCACCGGTTGCGGTCAGTTGCACGCGCGATTGGAGAGTCATACTGCGGATATTTTTTTCGAGCTCCAGAACCGGCGTGCAAAAAGAGACGCCACAGAGTTCGCCAAGATCCGAACGGAGCGTTTCAAGCGTGACTTTTGCCCCATCGAGGTCGATGCCGCGAAGCAAAATCTGGCGGCGGCGGTTGCCGTAAACCGTAACCGAACTGCAAGAGATCCCTGCGTCGGTAAGATAATCGGCAACCTTTTTTTCGAGTTCGGGATCAAAGCGGTATTCTCCGTCGTCCTCTTCGAGCGCGTCCTTGATGATATCGGCAGCCGACTCGTAATCCATCGCAAACATTTCGGTGCGGTTGTTGCGGAGCAGATCCCCCGTGAGTTTGGCGCACTCGTGGTTCATGTACTGTAAAATTTCCTCCATGCAGCCGCAGCGGCGCGAGAATGCTTCCGGGAGATCGTCTTCTGTGACCTTCCCCTTGGTATGCAAAGCGGAGATCAGCGCATTGACGGTTTGCAAGGTATCCGAATACTCAAGCCCCCAACAAACCGTTTTGTTGGGACAATCGGGGCAAAAATGGTCAAAGGAACGGTCGCAGATCTGGCGCAGATCGAGCGTTCCGGGTCTGCGGAAGCGGTCGCTCAAATTATAAAAGACCTCGGAGAGTGAAGAAAAGGCGTCCGAAATCCCGCGAAAACGATCGTTTGAGCCTTTGTAGCGTTCGCCTGCGACCTGCATTCTCCCCTCTTCCAAAGCGTCCTCCTCATCGCTTTCCTCCTTTTGCAAGCGCTCGAGAATCCGCGTAGCGGCTCCCGCCGCAAGCCCGGAGGGTAAAAATCGCAACAGCGCCAACCATCCGCCCGCAAAGTATGACCATGCGCAAAGACCTGCGATCGAGAGCCCTAACCCCCAGTTTGATTTTTTCAGATCCGAGAAAAAGGCAAAAAGCAAAAGAAAAATGAGAAATGCGGGCGCATAAGCGACTCCATAGGCAAGCCCTGCCACCGAAGCAGTCAGAGCGCCGGCGGCAAGTCCGCGCCGACGGAAGGCATAAACCGCAAAGAAAAGCCCGAGAGAGACGGCAAGCGAAAAGCCGGTGAAATCAATCGTCTTTGCCCCATAGATCAGCGTGAATAAAAAGCCTTGCCGTGCAAGGAGCAAAAACACCCCTTCGCTTTTTTGCTTGTCCAGAGAAACGCCGTAAATTGCCGTTGCGAGCGGCGTTGCAAAAAGAAGAACGAGAGCGGCAAAGAAATCGTAATACCGGAAGCCGCCGGAAATGATCCGCAAAAGTGCCAACACTAAAGCGGCGACCCCGGAAAGCGCGATTCGTAGTTTCAAGGGCGACGGGAAATAAGCCTCTACAAAAGTTCTTACCTTCTCTGCTTTGCCGTTTGCCTTTTGAATGTCGTCCTTCTCTTCAAAAAGCCGCGCCTCCTTGCGCGGACGGCGGAGCGAGCCGTCTTTTGGCGCATCCCATAAAAGGCGGATCAACCAAACCGAAAATGCCGCAGCGCCCGAAACGCACACGAGGGCAATCGGAAAGGTCGGGAGCGTAAAAGATGCGGCAAGGATCCCCAAAAGCAGCGCCGGGATCTCTGCCTGACTTGCACAAAGGAGAGAGAGCCCCAACGGATAGGTGTCAAACGGCAGAGGCGCGCGGCACAAAAGGAAGCCTACGGCAAAGAACAGCGCGGCTTTCCCCCACTTAAAAATGGTTTTTTGCGAGATGAGAGGGCGCGCAAGCCCCTTTTTTCCGGTCTTTTTTGCTTCTTCAGTCTTGTTCGCTTCCTGCATTCGGTGATCCTCGCTTCCTGTCGTCTTTCCTCTATTTTATACGCTTGTCCGCAGAAAAACGGTCGAAGAAAGTCCTCAAAAAAGCGTCACATTTCGGAAAAGGGGGCAAAAAAAGAGCGACCCTTCCCATTTTTTGGGGAAAGGTCGCTCGTTTTTCAAGTCATCCGCTTTCTTTTTGGCGGAGACTGTCAAAAACTTTTCTCTTCCAAAACAGATCAGTTATCGAAATTGATCTTCATCTGCGACGTGAGTGCCGCACGATGTTTTTCCATCAGGGTTTCGATACGCTTGATCGGGTTGATGAGTCCGCTGATCGTCTCGTCGTTATTGAGCGTATCCACGAGGTAAGCCACGTATTTGCACATATTAACTTCGACGAACCAGGGCTTCTGCAACAGCTCCGGGCGGCGATAGACCAGGTTGGTGGTGAAGATCTTATCAAAGACGCCTTCCTTGGCGCATTGATCGAACTTGTCAAAGCCCTCGGTGAAGAGCCCGAAAGTGGCAAAGCAGAAGACGCGGTTGGCACCCTTTTCTTTGAGCTGTTTGCAAACGTCGAGCATGGAGTCGCCCGAGGAGATCATATCGTCCACGACGATCACGTCTTTGCCGTGCAGGTCTTGTCCGAGGTATTCGTGCGCTTCGATCGGATTGCGCCCGTTGATGACGACAGAATAGTTTCTGCGCTTGTAGAACATACCGATGTCAAGTCCCAGCACCGAGCTGTAATACATGCATCTCTGCATAGCGCCTTCATCGGGAGAGATGATGGCGGTGTGATCCTTGTCGATCTGCACGTCGGGAACCGCGCGAACCAGTGCCTTGATCATCTGGTAGGTCGGCTGAACATTGTCAAAACCGGCAAGCGGAATGGCGTTGCAGATACGCGAATCGTGCGCGTCGAAGGTCAGAATGTTGGAGACGCCCATGGCAACCAGTTCCTGGAGCATCATGGCGCAGTCGAGAGACTCTCTGCCCGAACGCTTGTGCTGTCTGCCCTCGTAGAGCATCGGCATAATGACCGTGATTCTGCGTGCCTTGCCCTCAATGGCGGCAATGATGCGCTTGAGGTCGGCGTAGTGATCATCCGGGCTCATGGGAACCTTGATTCCGTACATATTGTAAGTGACGCCGAAATTAAAGGTGTCACAAATGATGAACACGTCTTTTCCGCGCATGGACTCGTGAATGATGCCCTTTGCTTCGCCGGAACTGAACCGCGGGCAATCGGCTTTGACGAGGAAAGTTCCCTCCTCTTTGCCGCGCTTTCTCCAGTCCTTCAAGTAGTAATCCACTTGAGAAGCAAAGGCTTCACAGCCCTTCATCCCGATAACAGCAAGTTCTCCCATTTGATTGTCTCTCATAATTTGCCTCCGTTTTTTTCATGTCGCCCCAGTTGCCTGCCGTAGCAGACCCGACGGGTTATTTTTTGTCGGTGATTTGCAAAAATGTTTTATAAGCCGCATCCCAATCCGAGCGAGCGCCCGAAGGGACGTAGGTTTTCGTCTCAAACGACCTTGCCACAAGCGCGCGCGCGTCATTCAAGGTCTTAATCTTCCCCATTGCCATCAGTTGCACCACAAGGTTGCCAATGGCAGTGGCTTCGACCGGTCCCGCGATCACGGGGATGCCGCAGGCGTCCGCTGTCATCTGCGAGAGGAAAGCGTCTTTGGTACCGCCGCCCACCACGTGAATGACCTTATTCTTGCGCCCGCGTAGAGTCTCGATTGCGCTTGCCGTCATGCGATATTTGAGCGCCAGACTTTCGTAGATGCAACGCACCACAGCCCCCATGCCCTCGGGGATCGTCTGACCTGTTTTTTTGCAAAATTCCCGGATCTTTCCGGGCATATCTCCCGGCGTTCCGAAGGCGGGATCATCCGGGTCAATGAGTGAAGCAAAAGGGGTTTCGCGTTTTGCCGCCGCTTCCATTTCGGCAAAACTGACTTCGAGCCCTTCCCGCTGCCATTGTCTGCGGGATTCCTGAATGAGCCAAAGTCCCATGATGTTCTTTAAAAATCTGGTCGTACCGAGGATGCCGCCCTCGTTGGTGAAGTTGCGTTTTCTCGTCTCATCGTTCACAAGCGGCTCTTTCAGTTCGGTTCCCATGAGCGACCAGGTACCGCTGCTGATAAAGACGAAATCCTCCTCTTGCGTGGGGACCGCGATCACGGCGGACGCAGTATCGTGCGAAGCAACCGCAACAACTCCGGCGTCTGTCTTTCCGACTTCGCTTTGCACTTGCTCGGTCAGCTTGCCGACAAAGGTTCCGGGTTCCACCGGTTCTCCAAACCACGAAAGCGGAATGCCGAGCTTTTGGAGCAGTTCCTTGTGATAGGTTCTCGTTTTGGGATCGAGAATGGCGCCGGTGGAAAGCACCGTATATTCGTTTTTCGCAACACCCGTGAGGAAATAGTTAAGCAGATCTGGAATGTTGAGCATCCTCGCCGCGCGATCTTTTACGGTCGAGTCCGCAAGATCTTCACAGAGCTGGTAGATCGTGTTGAAGTTCATTTTTTGGATACCGGTAGCAAGGTAGAGCTCTTTGTCGGAGACGATCGGGGCGATCCGCTCGGCAGTGTTTTGCGTGCGCAGATCTCTGTAATGCACGGGATTTGCGAGCATCCTGCCGGCTTGGTCGAGGAGCGCGTAGTCGACGCCCCAAGTGTCAATGCCGATCGAGGAGATTGCCGCTTCCCTGTTCGTCTTGGCAATCGCCTGTTTGACCTCATGGAAAATGCGAAGAATATCCCAATAGAGTCTGCCGCCGAGGTTGACCGGTTCATTTAAAAAGCGATGAGTTTCCCGGAGGGTCAGAACTTCGCCGTCAAAGGATCCGAGGATCCCCCGACCGCTGGAAGCTCCCAAATCAATCGCAAGCAGGTTGCAAGTTGCCATAGGATTTCCTCCGATCATTCATCGCAATACAAGGTCATTATATCATACGGTTTCGCCGCATGTATGAACATTTTGTGAACCAAAGCAAAAAATCATGACAAATTTGTCGAAATCAAGCGAATGTTTTTTTACATTTTTTGCACATCCGAAAGGAGCTGTTCGGCAAGACGGACTTTTTCGGTTGCGTACTCGTAGGCGTCCTTGTAGTCTTCGGTCTCTCGGCAAGAGATCTCGAGCGCATCCAGCACCTCAAAACGCATGAGCGGACGTTTCAGCTCCCCGCTCTGCAACAGCGAAAGGAGTTCTTCTTTTGCATGCGCATAGTTCCCTTCCCGCATTTCTGCAAGGATCGCCACGTGCGCTTTATAAAAGCCCTCGTCGGCGACAGAAAGATAGGCTTTTGCCGCGCCAAGATTGCCCGCATCCAACGCTTTTAAGGCGCGCACGTATTCCGCAAAATCGCTCTGCCAGACGAAGGCGGGAGCGTAATCGGCATCGAGAACCTCGGAATAAAGCCCCGGCGACACCCGCTCCAGATAGGCAAAATAGACCGCGGCTTCGGACGCAGCGCGATCCATTGGGTATTTCCCCTGCTCTGCATATTCAAGCGCCTCGTCAAACAAGCGACAGGCACTACGCAAGCGCCCTTCGTCAAATGCTTCTTTTGCCAGTTCGAGATCACAATGCGAGAGGAGCAGGCAAAGTTCGTCGTCGGGCTCCTTTGCCGCCTCCAGACAGAAGCGGCGGCAACTCGAAAAATCCTTTGCTTCGTAGGCGCGCTTGATATTCGGAAGCGCGTTCATTTTGCGGTAGAGCGTTTCGTCGCCCTCCTCGGCAAGAAGAAATCCCGCAGGAACCCCCAACCGTTCGGAAAGATAGAGGAGCGTCCCGAGCGAGGGCTGCGCCGAACCGTTTTCAATGGCGGAAAGCATATTCCTCGTGATTTGTTTTCCGGCAAGATCGGTCTGTGTCATAAACTTTGCCTGCCGCAGTTCTTTGATCTTCTCCCCAATCGTCATCTTTCTCTGCCTCCAATAAGGTAAATTATCTTTACCATAAGGATAGCACAGTTTCCGCGCTTTTGCAAGACAAACGCG
>CADBFJ010000028.1 GCA_902793915.1 uncultured Ruminococcus sp. | reverse complement strand
ATCTCCGACATAAACTATATGTTCCTTCTGCGTCACTCAAATAATCCCGCGCTCAAATTCGTTTGGGATCTGTCGGGCGGAGGCGGCGGATTTGCCTATATCCTCGGGCTTGCTCTGCTCGTCCTTCTCATGTTCCATTTTGCCTTTGCTATTTTCACTTTGGTTCAAAAATTCAGGTGTCGCCAAAAGGATGCCGAATGAATTTTTCTTTCCTTGGAAACACAAAAAAAGAGAACCCTCGCGGGTTCTCTTTTTTGTCTTTTCTTATTCCACCGTGACCGATTTTGCAAGGTTACGGGGTCTGTCAATGTCGCAACCGCAGAGATAAGCGGTCTCGTATGCAATCGTCTGCACAACGGTCATAGCGCCGAAAATGGTGGATGCGAGCGAGCCGGAAGGAACTCTGACCACGTAGTCGGCGGAGCGCTCGGGGTTCTCTGCATCCTCGCGGCAGATGAGAATGACCTTTGCGCCGCGGCTGCGGACTTCTCTTACGTTACTCTCGGTCTTATCATAGAGTGCCTTTTCGGTCGAAATAGCAAGCACGGGAGTTCCGTCCTCGATAAGCGAGATCGTGCCGTGTTTGAGTTCGCCTGCGGCATAAGCCTCGCAGTGGATGTAGGAGATCTCTTTGAGCTTGAGCGCGGCTTCCATCGAAAGCGCGTAGTCCTGACCTCTGCCGATGTAAAAGACGTGTTCTTTCCCGGCAAGCTCTTTGGAAAGCTCTTTGAAATACTCTCTTTGCTCCAGCATTTTGCGCACGGCGGCAGGAGCGTCCTCCAGAACCGAGCGAACCAGTCCTTTGGCGATGTTCTCATCAATCTTGCTACGGTTGAGCGCAGCGCAAGCCGCCATCATATAAAGCACCGAAAGCTGGGTGCAGTATCCCTTGGTGGTCGCAACGGCGATCTCGGGACCCGCATAGGTGTAAACTCTGTAATCGGCTTCGCGGGCGATCGTGGTTTCCACCGCATTGACAATGGCGACCGTAGGAATGCCGCAGGATTTTGCATAGTTCATAGCCGCAAGCGTATCTGCCGTCTCACCCGACTGGGAAATGACCACAACGATCGTTCCCTCTACGGCAAGCGGCGGATGATAGCGATACTCGGACGCGATATAGACAGATGCGGGAATGCCGGCAAAATTCTCAAAGAACTTGCCGCCAAGGATCCCTGCGTGCATAGCCGAGCCGCAAGCAACGATCTGGATATTCTTGACGGTCTTCCAGAAATCGCCGGGAATACCGTCCAGCGCGTCGAAACCGACTTGACGATCGCTTCGGGCTGTTCATAGATCTCTTTGAGCATAAAGTGCGCGTAACCGCCCTTTTGTGCCGATTCGGGGGTCATCGAAGTGACCTTCCAAACGGGCTCGTACCCCTTATCCTTTTCATCGAACAGGACGCCGGAGTTGGGCGTCAGGTGTGCGATTTGTCCCTCTTTCAAGGGATAGTAGGTTTTGGTAAAGGGCAAAAGCGCCGTCATGTCCGACGCAAGATAATAGCCGTCCTCGCCTTTTGCAAGGATGAGAGGACTGCCTTTGCGCACGGCGTAAACTTCGCCTGGCAGATCCGAAAAGAGGATGCCAAAGGCGTAAGAACCGGTCATTTTTGCGGTTGCTTCTTTGATTGCGGCAACAGGATCACATCCGGGCTTGTAGCAATCGTTAAGCGTTGCGGCGGCAACTTCGGTATCGGTCTCGGAAAGGAAGGTCACGCCTTTTTTAGCAAGCTCGTCCTTGAGTTCCTTATAGTTTTCGATAATGCCGTTGTGCACGAGCACGACGTTGCCGGCTCTGTGCGGGTGCGCGTTGGTATCCGAGGGACCGCCGTGGGTCGCCCAGCGCGTGTGTCCGATGGCGCAATGCGCGTTTTCAATCGGGTCTTTTTGCAGTTTTTCTTCGAGCCCTGCAATGCGACCTTTGCATTTGACGATTTTGATCTCGTTCTTCGTTTCGGC
Source organism: uncultured Ruminococcus sp. (assembly GCA_902793915.1). GTDB lineage: Bacteria > Bacillota > Clostridia > Oscillospirales > CAG-272 > UMGS1865. Next base: position 11,221 of record CADBFJ010000028.1, on the reverse strand, counting down.
GGCAATTCCAACCGAATCGTATCCGCGGTACTCAAGAACGGTCAGCCCTTTGGTCATTTTTGGGACGGCGTTGCCTGCCCCGGTGTAACCAATGATTCCACACATAATAAAAAATCCTCCTTTTGAGCAGAGTCCTCCCACTCTGCTCCCTTTCTAAAAAATTGGGAAAGCAAGTGTTCGCTCGAAAAAAAGAGGAATTTGTTTTGCGGTCGCCCGCATATTTGTTCCACTGTAACGACATGAAAAGCCATGCCGGAGAGGCATCCGCCGAAAAATTCGATCACCTCTCACCTCGTTAACCGCATACGCGGTCTGGCGCTATCACTGACCCGGATTTGCGGGGACAGAGTTTCCCTCTCTGTCAAGGGCTTTTATCTTTCTTCTTTTTTAACCACCTTTCCGCCGTTTTTCAGAATGCTGTTTGCCGGGACAAAGCCACGGACAAAAGACAAAGGATACACGTTGGTGTTGGATCCCACCACACTGCCGGGATTGAGAACGCTGTTGCATCCCACGTCGGCATAGTCGCCGAGCATGGCGCCAACCTTTCTGCGCCCGGTTTCAATCGTCTCGTCCCCTGCGTGGATGATGATGTTCTTTTTATCGGCTTTGATGTTCGAGGTCACGGCTCCTGCGCCCATGTGCGCGTGAAAGCCGAGGATCGAATCGCCGACGTAGTTGTAATGCGGCACCTGCACGTTATCAAACAGGATGCAGTTTTTCAGCTCGGTCGAGTTGCCGACGACGCAAGTATCTCCCACCAGCGCGCTTCCGCGAACGAAAGCACCCGGACGAACCTGGGTGTTCTCGCCTATGATGGTCGGACCCGAAATGGTGGCAAATGGAGAAACGGTTGCACTTTTTGCAATCCAAATGCCCTCGCCGGCTTCCTCGTAACGGTCTTTCGGGAGCGTGGGACCAATGCGCAAAATATAGTCCGAGAGGTCGGTTAGTACTTCCCAAGGATATTCCACGCCCGCAAGCAGCTCCCACGCGCGGGAATGTTCGGGGTAAGCGTAAAGCGCTTTGACCGTCAGTTGTTCTTTCATAAAAAGCTCCTTGCTATTACCGTTTAGCCCAGTTTGCGTTCGTGGATCACATCAATGATCGCATTCACACAGAATTCGCATTCGTCAACGCTCTTGGCTTCCGCCATGACGCGAATGACAGGTTCGGTGCCGCTCTCACGCAGGAGGACTCTGCCGTCCTTGCCGAGACGATCTCCCATCTCTTTGGTCTTTGACAGCACGACCGCATCGTTCATGACCGCCGCTTTGTCGCGGACTTTGACGTTCTTTAAGACCTGCGGGAACATCCTGACAGGCTCTGCCAGTTTGGAAAGCGGCAGTTTGCTCTCGATCACGGCTTCCATGATCTGAATAGCGGTCAAAATGCCGTCGCCTGTCGTGGCATATTTGCTGATAATCACGTGCCCCGACTGTTCGCCGCCTAGGCAGTTGCCGGTCTTTTGCATATTCTCATAGACAAAGCGATCGCCGACTTTGGTAACGTCGTATTCGATGCCCGCCTCGTCGAGCGCGCGAAACAGACCGATATTCGACATGATCGTGGCAACGACCTTGTTGTTTGCCAGTTCTCCGCGCTTTTTGAGAAGCGTGCCGAGAATGTAAATGATATGGTCGCCGTTGATCACGTTGCCGTTTTCGTCCACAGCGATGCAACGATCGGCGTCGCCGTCAAAAGCAAAGCCGAGGTCGAGCTGGTTCTCTTTCACATATTTTGCAAGCACTTCGATATGCGTCGAGCCTGCGTTGTTGTTGATATTCAGTCCGTCGGGAGAAGCGTTGATCGTGTAAGTCTTTGCCCCAAGCGCGTCAAAAACGTTTTTGGCGATCATCCATGCGGCTCCGTTTGCACAGTCAAGACCGACGTGGAAATGCTTGAACGAGGATTTTGCCAACGAAATGAGATAGCCGATGTAGCGGTTTCTGCCCGCGGCGTAGTCAACGATCTGACCGATCCGTTCCCCCGAGGCAAAAGGCAGATCCTTATCGTGGATCCCGATTTTCTCAAGTTCTCCGTCAAGGTAATACTCGATGGCGACAATCGCGGCATCGTCAAATTTTTCGCCCTTTGCGTTGATGAGCTTGATCCCGTTATCGTAAAAAGGGTTATGACTTGCAGAGATCATGACGCCGAAATCAAAATCGTCCTGCGCTACGGCGTAGGAAACGCTGGGGGTCATGGTCACGTGGAGCATATAAGCGTCGGCACCAGAGGCGGTCAGCCCCGCCACAATGGCATACTCGAACATATAGCTCGAACGGCGGGTATCCTTCCCCACGATGGCGCGCACTTTGTGGTTGCCGCCTTCGGAGAAATACCAGCCGAGGAAGCGCCCGATTTTATAAGCGTGTTCTGCTGTCAGCGTCACGCCCGCTTCGCCGCGGAATCCATCCGTACCGAAATACTTACCCATAATACGTCCTCCTGTGAGGGGCAAAAGCGCCCACAACGAGTATATTATATCAAATTCTTCTATATTTGTCAAGCAATTCTCATGATTCGCCACAAAAAAGGGGCGACAAAGCGCCCCTTTTTTTGACAAATGTATCAAATTCTCGATTATTTCTTTTTGAAAGTGCCAACCCAGTCGAGCAGATCGTCGTCACCACCGGCTGGCTCTTCTTTCGCTTTTTTCTCTTCCGGCTTTTTAATCGCTTCCTTCGCGGGAGCTTTATCTTTGCGATACGGCGAGTTGCCGTTGGGAACTACGTTCGTGATGACGCGATTGATGTCCTCAGGCTTCTTCTCAAAGCCGGTGGCAATAATGGTAATCCGCATTTCGTCTTCGAGATCGTTGTCAAACGAAACACCCCAGATGATGTTCGCAGACGGATCTGCTTCCTGTGCCACGAGCGTGGAAGCAAGTTCCACTTCTTCGAGCCCGACGTCGGGAGAGACCGAAATGCTGAGCAGGATGCCCTTTGCGCCCTTGATCGAGGTTTCGAGCAGCGGGCTGGAAATGGCTTCTTTAGCGGCTTCTTCGGCTTTATCCTTACCGGTAGCAGAGCCAACACCCATATGTGCGTAACCTGCGTTTGCCATGACGCTCGTCACGTCCGCAAAGTCGAGGTTGATAAAGCCCGGAACGTTGATCAGGTCGGAAATGCTCTGCACGCCACGGCGCAGAACGTCATCGGCAATGCCAAACGCATTGGCAAGCGTGACCTTTGCGCTGGTGACCTGTTTCAGTCTTTCGTTCGGGATGACCACAAGCGAGTCAACGTACTGTGCAAGCTCGGCAATGCCGGCTTCCGCCTGGTCCATTCTCTTCTGTCCTTCAAAGGCAAAGGGTTTGGTCACAATGCCGATGGTGAGAATATCGAGTTCTCTTGCCACGCGGGCAACAACGGGAGCCGCACCGGTTCCGGTTCCGCCGCCCATACCTGCGGTGATGAACACCATATCGGTGCCTTCGAGCATTGAGCGGATGTCGTCAATCGACTCCTCTGCCGCGCGTGCGCCGATCTGAGGATTTGCGCCTGCTCCAAAGCCCTTTGTGATCTTTTCACCGATCACGAGCTGGTTGGGAGCCTCGGATTTCCGGAGCGCCTGACGGTCGGTGTTGACCGCAACAAAGTCCACTCCGCAAATGCTGGTAACGATCATTCTGTTGACTGCGTTGTTTCCGCCGCCGCCAACGCCAATAACCTTAATGTTGACGCCGCTTTCCATGGTATCGTCATGTTCAAATGTCATGATGGTATCCTCCCGCATATTATCTGTCCTTGTTTTGACCGCTTTTGGCGGCATTCCAGACTACTTCACATATAATCATACTATCTTTTGGTAGTTTTTGCAAGATGTTTTTTGAATTATTTTTGAGAATTTTATAATTATTTCGGATTTTTCGGAAATCCCTTTCAAATTCCGGGGGTTTCGATGATCTTTTTGGGGTCGCGCAGATCAAAAGTCGTCGGCGTTTGCGGAATCCCGCCCTTTTGTTTGAAAAGCCCCTCAAGGAGTGCTTCTTTTTCGTCGAGTTCTTTCATCTCTCCCAAAATAACCTTGCACTTTCCGTCTAAAACGTAGTAGACTTCGCGCTCATTCTTGACCGAGATCTTGGTGAGCTTGTCCCCATAACTGCTTTTTTTGAGGCGCTCGACCAAAGAAAGCAGCGCTTCTTTTGCCCACTCGTCACCCGATGCAAATCTGACGCGTCCGCCTGCGCGCAAGGAAGTCATTACGGGAAGCTCCACATAAAGAAAGTCCGAAAATGCTTCGGCACTCTCTTTGATCTCAAGCACCGAAAAGGATCTTGAAAAGCTGACATATATCCCGTCTTCCTCGGCATACATCAAGTCCTTCTCCTCAACGACGTTGAGGACGACTTTGCCCGAAAGGTGAACGGTCACCGAGACCGAATGCACGTAGGGACAGTTTTTGAGGATGGCGTCAATGGCAGAATTCATATCGACGGCGAGAATTTCCTCCCCAATCTTGATGTTGGAAAGGGCGACGAGCTCTTCGGCAGTGTAACGTCCGGCGCCCTTAACGCTGACTTCCTTGACCAGAAAGTGCGGCAGTGCCAAGGTAAGAAAGAGCAAGCATAGCAGGATGATGGAAAGGACGAGGATCGAAATGCGAACGATTTTGGCGCGTCGCTTCGTCCTGCCGGTTCGCCCTGTGGCGACCTTGTCGGTCAGATATCTATCGTTTTTGTTATCGTTTTTCATTTGCTTTTCGGGTCGTCAGAGCAACCACGCGCTCCCAAATCTTTTTGTTGGCATCGGGATCGGCAAAGGCTGCGACGGCGTCTTCCATTTTTCTTCTTGCCTCTTTGTTAGAAAGGAGCTTTGCGGCTTTTTCGGTCAGTTCGCCGGAGGAGAGCTCTTTTTCCTCCACCAGCTCGGCAGCCCCTGCCCCATAAAGGAGATTGGCGTTTTTGAACTGGTGATTATCCGCAACATAAGGGGACGGCACGAGGATTGCGGCTTTGTGCAAAAGAGAAAGCTCGGAGAGCGTCATGGCTCCGGCACGCGAGATCACAAGGTCGGCAGCCGTCATTCGCGCCGGCATATCGTAGAGATAGTCCACGAGAATGCAGTTATCAAACGCGGAGAGACCAAGTTCACGAAAGCGCTTTTGACAGGTCTCAAAATCGCGCTTGCCGCAGGCGTGCACATGGAGCACTTCGGGATGCTCTGCGGTATAATCCTTCATCATTTGCAAAACCGCGTCGTTGAGGTTTTCGGCACCGAGGCTTCCTCCGAACGAAAGGAGAAACAGACGGTCGTCCGGAATTGCGAACTGTTCCCTTGCGGCTTTGCGGGTCAAAGCGCCGTAGGCTTCGCGCGTGGGGTTTCCCACGGCGATCACGCGGCTTTTTTTGCTTTTTGCAAGCAATTCGGCTGTTGAAGAAAAGTTCACCCAGATCTCGTCAACGTAACGCGAAAGCATTTTCACAGTCAGCCCCGGAATGGCGTTGGACTCGTGCACCGCAGTCGGAATCTTCCGCTTTGCCGCGGCAACGAGGATCGGCCAGGAAGCATAGCCGCCGGTGCCGATCACAAGATCGGGTTGAAATTCATCCAAAATCGCTCTCGTTTTGTTTGACGAGGGCGAAGTAACGGCAAGATAAATCGAGCGAAGATTTGCGGGCGAGAGCGAGCGCCGGATGCCGGCAGACTCCACAAAATGGAGCCGATACCCTTCTCTTTTGACAAGATCTTCCTCTTTACCTCCTTTGACGCCGACAAACTCGATGACAGCGCCCGGAGAATTGCGTTTGATGGTTTCCGCGATCGCAAGCGCCGGGTTAATGTGTCCCGCGCTTCCGCCGCCGGTCATAAGCACTCTCACGTCGTGCTCCTTATGCAGGAAGCTGCCAGAGGAAGGCGGCACCGCAGAAAAATACGGTGGTAAGGATCCCGGGGATGGCATACCAACGCTTATCGCCGCGGAAAAAAGGGAAATAAACGAAAGCCAAAAGGCTCACGACCGACAGAGCGAGGAGCGAAAAGGTCAGCCCTGCCATACTGTCAAAATTTGCCTTTGCGATTTGCTTTCCCGCGGTGAGAAGAAAGAGGAGAAAGCCCGCGCCAAAGAGCAGAGCCGCCCTCAAAGAAATTTTAAAATAACGGGTTCTTTTGCGTTTCATAAGAGCCTCCCGAGTTTTCAACTTTAGATTTTTTGATGCGAGCAATAGCGGGAGATCGAAAGAATGATCCCCACTTCAAAGACTTGTAACAGGAGCGATGTACCGCCGTAACTGAAGAATGGGAGCGCGATGCCCGTGTTGGGCATCGAATTGGTCACAACGGCAAGGTTTAGGATCACCTGGAGCGCGACCTTGAAGGTAAGACCATAAACCACGAGCGCGCTGAATTTGTCGGGAGCGCTCCGCGCAATGCGAAAGCCCCGCCAGACGAAAAGAACAAAGAGTCCAACAACGAGGAGTGCGCCGACAAAGCCAAGCTCCTCGCAAACGATCGTAAAGATAAAATCGTTTTGCGGTTGCGAAACGTAACCGAACTTCTGTCGGCTGTTGCCAAGCCCGGTGCCGAAAAGTCCGCCCGAGCCGATCGCCATAAGCCCCTGCAAGGTCTGCCAGGCAGAGCCCAAGGGGTCGGCTTGCTCGATAAAGAGCCAGGTATCCACGCGCGCTTTGGCGTAATCGGATACCAGAACCAGCAGGCATCCCGCGCAAAGAACGGCGGCGCCGATGGCGGCGATCCATTTGACTTTGGTCCCTCCGAGGAACATCATGGAGATCCCGAGCATCCCGATGATCATAAGCCCCGAGATGTGATGTTCAATTGCGATAAGACCGGCAAGAACGCCGATCACAAGTCCCGGAAAGAGAACGCCGTATTTGAAACTGCCGCCGAATTTGGTCTCGGACAGCACTTTTTTCTCGTATTTTGCAAAGAAATTTGCCAACACCAACACCAGCGCGAGTTTGGCGATCTCGGAGGGTTGGATTGTGATGACCTTAAAATCGATCCAACGTTTTGCTCCGCTTCCGAGGTCGGTCCCGATAATCGGAACGAGAAGAAGCAACAAAACCGCGAGCGCAAAGATCGGATAGCTGAAATCGCGCCAGAATTTCGGGGTGCAGAATTTGACGGCAAAAAAGGTAACCCCCACCGCAAGCACCAAGAAAACCAGGTGACGCGCGATAAAGTAGGTGTTGTCGTTATGATACTGTTCGGCGTAGACCGAGGACGCGCTGAAGATCATGACGCAGCCGAACACCACAAGGAGCGAAGTGATAAAGAGCATCGGCAGATCGATCCTGCCCTTTTGCGGCGCAGGAAGTTCGGGTTGCTCTGTTGCGTGGATCGGCTCGGTAAAGACAGGATCTTTCGTTTCGTCGTATCCCCGATTGAACAGTTTGTGAAACAGCGTTTTGATCTTCATGCCGTTGCCTCAATGGGAGATCCAAGCAAGGACGCAAAGAAGGAGGTTGACGAGTGAAAAGACCGTGACAATTTGGTATTCGTTCCATCCGCTTTTTTCCAGATGATGGTGGAAAGGTGCCATTTTGAAGAGCCTTTTCCCGTGCGTCGCCTTAAAATAGATCACCTGGAGAAAGCTCGAAAGCATTTCGAGAATGAGAGGGAGCGTCACGAGAAGCCCTGTCAGCGGGTTCCCTGCCTGGAAGGCAAGCGCGATCATCATGCCGCCAAAGAAGAGCGAGCCGGTGTCCCCCATAAAAACTTTTGCGGGGTGGAAATTGAAGATGAGAAAGCCGATCGCAGCTCCTATGAGCATGGCGGAGGGAATGGCGAGCTGCTCGCTCTCATTGACAAAAGCGAGGACCGCATAATAGGCGGCTTCCACGAGAACAAGCGAAGAAAAGAGCCCATCGATGCCGTCGGTCAGGTTTCCTCCGTTCACCACGCCTACAAGGAGAATCGCGCCCAAAGGATATGCGACCCAACCGAGGTTCCAGACGGTCGAGGTAAACGGAATTTTCCAAGACAGCGGATAGTAGCCGGTATAAGCCATCACGACGATATACGCCGCCGCCATGGTAAATTGCAGAACGAGCTTTTGTTTCCAGTTCAGCCCCTCGTTCTGTTTTTTCACGAGTTTGCAGTAGTCGTCCACAAAACCGATGATCCCGTTGGCAACACCGTAGGCGATCGTCAGAACGAGTGGAATGTCCGCAGGTGAATTTCCGTTTCTCGATTGCAGAATGATGCGAACCAGCATAACGAGCAGAATGGCAAGGATAAAGCCGAGCCCACCCATAATGGGAGTTCCCTCTTTGGATTTGTGCCATTCGGGACCGATCTCAAGGATTTTTTGCCCGAGTTTGTGCGCACGCAAAATCGGAATGAGAATGCACTCCGCCAGCACGGTAAGTCCCAAGGTGGATCCCAAAACGATCAGAAATAAAACAACCGGGTTTCCCATGCATCTCTCTCCTTTTCAAAACGATCGCAAGCGATCGTTTATAAATGTTCTTTCAGATATTCGATGATCTTTTCCGCACCCACAGCGCGGCTCGCTTTGAAAAGCACCACGTCGCCGGGCTTCAGATGCTTGACAAGATCTTTAGCGGTTTTCTTAAAATCATCGCGGTCGCGGTTGTCGTGAATAGCGCGCGAGGACATTCCCTTTTGTCTTGCACCCACGCCAATCTGGTAGGCGCCCTGCCCCAACGTGTAGAGCTGATCGACCTTCATATCGACGAGACTGCCGCCCACAAGTCGGTGGAGTTCGGGACTCGCGTCGCCGAGTTCGAGCATATCGCCGAGCACCGCCACACTGCGACCGGTGCGCCCCTCGGAACAGATCTCCAAAACGTCGAGCGCCGCGATCATCGATTCGGGAGAGGCGTTGTAGCAATCTTCAATAATGGTAATGCCTTTGTAATCGTAAACGTTCTGCCGCATCCCTTCGGTGTGGTACTTGGCAAGACCGTAACGGATTTCTTCTTCGTCAAGTCCCGCAAGCGTTCCAACGGCATAGGCGTAAAGCCCTGCATAGACGTTGTGGCGACCGAGCAAATGAATGAAAAGCCCTTTTGCGACCTTTCCGTCGTGCACCACGTCAAAACGCATACCGAACTCTTTGACGTCCACGGTGATATTCTTTGCGTAAAAGTCGGCATCCTCTCGTTCGATCGACGCGTAAAGGGTTTGGTAACTTTTTCCTCCCACATGGGCAAGGAGCGGTTCATCGCCCGAAAGAATGAGCGTTCCGCCGGTTTTCAGTCCCGAGAGGACTTCGAGTTTTGCTCTGCAAATGTTTTCGCGCGAACCGAGGAATTGCAGATGCGCGCTTCCGATGTTGGTAATCACGGCGACTTCGGGTTCTGCCGTGATCGAAAGGCGTTCGATCTCGCCGAAGTTGCTCATTCCCATCTCAAGCACAGCCCATTGGCTGTCGCTCGGGATCTCGACCATCGACATCGGCATTCCGATCAGGCTGTTGTGGTTACCGGGCGTGCGGAAGACCTGTTCTTTGACCGACAGCACCGAATAGATGAGGTCTTTCGTGGTGGTTTTGCCAACGCTGCCGGTCACGGCGACCATGCGGGCGTTGAGATAGGATTTATAAGTGTTTGCCATGCGGCAAAGCGCCAAAGAAACGTCGGTGACCACGATTGCGGAGACCTTGTTTTTGACAATGGCTTCACAGCTGTGCTCGCAGAGGATGCAGCGGCACCCGTTGGCAATCGCAGACTCGATAAAATCGTGCCCGTCCTGCCGCTCTCCGCGGATGGCGGCAAAAACGACGTTTTCGTCGGCTTCGCGGGAGTCGGTGCAAATGCCCTTAATGGCGGAAGCACCCTTTTCTCCGTCGCGGAGTTCTCCGCCGCAGAGTCGCGCAAAGGTCACGGCGCTGATCGGTTCTACACTGAAGTTGGTTTTCATCTCTTTTTCCCCGTACTGTCTTTCTCGTTTTGATTTCGACGTTTGGTAAAGGCTTCTTTGGCAATTTCTTTTTCGCTAAAGGGAATGCGCTCATTCCCCAAAAGTTCGTATTCTTCGTGTCCTTTTCCGGCAAGGACGAGCCAGTCTCCCGCGCGCGCGTCAAAGATCGCCCGTGTAATGGCTTCTTTGCGATCGGGGATCTCTACGACGTCGGCATCTTTTGCGATCCCTGCGCGGATCTGCGCGAGAATCTCGTTTGTATCTTCGCTCCTGCTGTTGTCGGCGGTCAAATAAATGACGTCGGCGAGATCAGAGGCGATCTTGCCCATGACAGGGCGCTTGGTGTGGTCGCGGTCACCCCCGCATCCAAAGAGGAGTAGGAGCCGCCCTTCCCTGCCTTTCATTTCGCGCAAAGTGCGGAGCAGGTTTTCCAGCGCGTCGGGCGTGTGCGCGTAGTCGATGAGGAGGGTAAAATCGGCGTTAGGTCCGAGCTTTACGCGTTCCATGCGCCCTTTGACGCCCGCCATTGAAGCGAGCGCGTCCTTGACTCTGCCCGGAGCGATCCCGAGTTCGAGCGCGCAAGCCGCCGCTTCCATGGAATTCATGAGGGTAAATCTGCCGGGAATGGGACAGGTAATCCGCAACCTCGTTTTTTGCGAGGAAAGCGTGTATTCCACTCCGTCTTTGCCGCGCATCCGGGCATCCTCTGCCCGATAATCGGTATCTTTTTCCCGACTGCAAAAGATCTTTCTTCCCATCGCGTGCTCCGCCATGTATTCGGCAAAAGCCGCGTCGGCGTTGAAGATCGAAAGGTCACATTGTGCAAAAAGTTTTGCTTTGCAAGCCGCGTATGCCTGCATGGTCTTGTGAAAATCAAGATGCTCGGGCGTCAGGTTTGTGAAGATCCCCGCCGCAAAGTGAAGCGGCGCGAGTTTTTCAAGGGCGAGCGCGTGCGAAGTTACTTCCATGATCACGTATTCCACGCCGTCCCCAACCATCTCGGCAAGCATCCGATAGAGATCTTGCGGGTCGGGAGTGGTGAGGTTGGAGAGGTGGTTCGCGTTCTCGCTGGCAAGGCTCCTGCCCGCCGAATCGCATCCGACCGTCCCGATCAGTCCACAGGTGTGTAAAGAGGCTTCGAGGATCGCGCGGATCATATTGGTCACGCTGGTTTTTCCGTTGGTTCCGGTCACGCCGATGAGCTTCAGCTTCTCCCCCGGACTGCCGTAAAAAGCATGGCAGAGAAAGGAGAATGCGCGTCGCGTGTTGTCCGATCTCAAAAGCGGTACGGAAAAATTGCTCGGCGCTTCGTAGTCGTCCGCTGCAAGGATTGCGCCAACATGAGCAGGAACCTGTTTGTCGGCTGC
>CADBFJ010000027.1 GCA_902793915.1 uncultured Ruminococcus sp. | reverse complement strand
GCCATATCGGTATATCCCGAGAAATCGAAATAGAGATGCAGCGTGTAAAGGAGAATCGCCATCCACGCTGCAAGCGCCGTCGGGGCAAACTCCAACAGGGTTTTATAGTATTCGTACCCCGCCGCGAGCGCGTCGCCGAGGAGCAGTTTTTTGGATAGCCCAATAGAAAAGCGCAGCACTCCGCCAAAAAAGCGCTCAACGCTCTCCTTGCGGTCGGTCAGTTGGTCGTTGAGTTCCCGGTAGCGAACGATCGGTCCCGCGATCAACTGCGGAAAGAGCGTAACGTAGGTCCCGAAAGAGAGATAGTTTCTCTGCACGTCGATCTCACCCCGAAAGAGATCGACCGTGTAGGAGAGAATCTGAAAGGTGTAAAACGAAATGCCGATCGGCAGAACGAGTCTCGGGATCTCCGGCAAAATCCCGCTCGTTTTTGCCAAAAAATTATAGTACTTGAAAAAGAACAAAAGCGACAGTGAAAACAGAACCGACGCGAAAAACGTCCGCTTTGCCTTTTTGGGGTTTTCGCTGCGAAACTTTGCGATACGAAGCCCAAAGAGGTATGCCGCCGTCAGAGAAAGAAGCATGAGAAAAAGATAGATCGGTTCTCCAAACGCGTAAAACAAAAGGCTCGTGCAAAAAAGGGCCCAGTTCCGACATTTGCGCGGCAAGAGATAATAAAGCGCCAGAGTCAGCGGCAAAAAGCCGAATAAAAAGATCAAAGAAGAAAATACCATACGCATCCCCAAAAGCAAAACTTTTTCTTCAGTATTCCCCGCTTTTGCAAGGAAAAAGCAGGAAAACCATTCCCAATTTTTGGCTTGTATCACAGGCGGATCGCGCGGCTAATACTCCCTTTGAAAACAAAAAAAAGACGGGAGCGGAGCCATGTACTATAACAAAGTGGAAATTTGCGGGGTCAACACCTCGGAACTCAAAACCCTTTCGGACGAGGAAAAGCGCGAGCTTCTTCTGCGTGCGCACGCCGGAGACGATGTGGCACGAAGCGAACTCATCCGTGGAAATCTTCGCCTCGTTCTTTCGGTCGTACAGCGTTTTACCAACCGACGCGAAAACCTCGACGATCTCTTTCAGGTCGGGTGCATAGGGCTTGTCAAAGCGGTGGATCACTTCAACACGGAGCTTGACGTCAAATTCTCGACCTACGCCGTCCCGATGATCGTGGGCGAAATTCGTCGGCATCTGCGCGACAATGGTTCGATCCGGGTCAGCCGATCGACGCGAGATCTCGCCTACCGGGCCCTGCAAGCGCGCGAGGAACTCATCTCGGAAAAAGAAAGCGAGCCGAACGCCGAGGAAATCTCGGCACGGCTCGGGGAGAAAAAGCGCGACGTTCTGCGCGCAATGGAAGCGATTGTGGAGCCGATCTCGCTCTACGAACCCGTCTATAACGAAGGCGGAGACTCGCTCTACCTTATGGATCAGCTCTCGGACACGAGCGACCGCGACGAAGTTTGGCTTGAGAACATCGTCTTACGCGAGGCGCTTGCAAAGCTCGGCGACCGCGAACGAAAGATCATCCAGCTGCGCTTTTACGAGGACAAAACGCAAATGGAGATCGCCGAGGAGATCGGCATTTCGCAAGCGCAGGTCTCACGCCTTGAAAAAGCCGCGCTCGAAAAGATGCGAAAAGAGTTTTGAAAAAGAAAAGAACCGTTGCAAAAGCAACGGTTCTTTTGTTAGGCTTTTCGCGAAGGGACCTATACTGCGGAAAAGTCTCTTTTTCATTTTTACTGCCAATAAAGTTCAAAGTAGCTGATTCCGTTTGTATAATAACCGTTATCCGAAGAAAACGCGTCGTAAGCATTCTTTGCAATGCCCGATACTGTGGGATTTGCAGGAAGGGTGATTCCCAACTCGGGAATATAAACCCCATTTTTACCGGTTATAAGACTCTCTCTGTCGTCGCCCACACCGGTTTCATAGGTGTTCATGCCGACGATCTCGTAAGAGTTGCCGCTGTACGAGCCGAAAGTACCGTTGAACGAATTGTATCCACCATTGCCATCGTCGACATAAAACAGTCCGCTTTGACCCGTCAGCGCCCCTAATAAACTGGTCGCTATTACATCTTCCGCGGAAAAGCGAATCACTTGCATTTTTGTTGATTGAATTTTCATAACTGGGTTCTCCTTTGTAAGCTAATTGGTTTCCTGTTTTGCTATAAAAAGATAAAATAATTATATCAAACAAAGCGCCACAGATGTGCAACAAAAAAGCCGCAGAAGCGGCTTTTTTGAATAATTTTTCAAAAATATTTATTACACTTCCCTGCGGACAAATCCATCCCACGCAGTCAAAAGGAAAACGATCATGTGCAGCACTACGATGACGATTGCGACAGGCAAAGAGTGATGCACAAAACCGGTTGTCTTTTGCAGGATCGCCGCAAAGTCCATGTTTGCAAAAATGAGGTATCTGGCAAAGTCCAGATTCATCAGTTGCAGGATCGTCACAATGAGGTTCCCCGCGAGGTAGGCGAACATACTGATGCCAATGGCAAGAGCAGAGCTATGCACAAGCGAGGAAACGGCAAACGCAAGCGTGGTCATCACCACCACTTTGACACCGGCAAGTAAGTAAAGCCCCAACAGGCGCAGATAGGGCGAGCTTTTGACCACGACGCCGCCCTTGACCGAAAGCGCAGGCAAAAAGGCGTCGGCGCCCCCCGTGAAAGCGAGTGAAAGAAGGAAAGTCAAAAGGAAGACAGCCACGCTTGCCGCGGCACCGATGAAGAGCGTTGCGACGTATTTTGACGTGAGGATCTTCCAACGCTTGACCGGTGCGATAAGAAGGAACTTGATCGTTCCCGCCGAAAACTCGTTGGCAACGATGCTGCCGCCGATCACAATGCAAATAAGCCCTACCAGCGTGATGAGCGTCAGCGACGAGACCATCACATCCCAAAATCCATCTCCGCTCGAACGCCCGTCAAAGGCGTCTGCCGGGTTGCTCTTTTGACCGTGTTCGAGGCGGTAAAGCCCCAACAGCTCGGTATTCCTCGCTTTTTCATAGCGCGATCCGGAATAATCGGCGCTCTCCTCTTTTAAGAGTCTTTCCTGTTTTGCAATCTCGATTTTGGCATTCATCACGTCGGATACAACGCCCGATCTCCAGTCGCTGTTCCCCGGCGTCACATTGTGAGAGATCAGGTAATCCGCTGCCCAACGATAGATCGCTTCATAAGCAGGCTCGGCGGCGATCTGCTGTTCGAGGCGCCACTCGTAGTAGGCTCTTACATTCTGCTGTTCCACGATCGCAGTTAGTCGCGCGGCTTCCTCCTGCGTTCCTCTGACTGAAGCTTCCGCCATATCCATAACGAGCCCCGTGATGTATCTCCAATCCTCGGGAGAGACGCCGTGATCGATGAGATAGCGATAGAAGGCGACGCGCACCTGGCAATCGAGGGCATAATCGGTCGGGTTCCCCTCTTTATCCACTTCGTTTACGTATTGTTCGTTGTATTCGAGCTCGCTCTGCCAGAAGATATCCTCGCTGTAAAATGAGGAGAAGATCCGACCCGAAAGTCCCGAAAAAAAGGCGAAAAAGATCGTGCTTGCGACCAAAAGGACCAGCATGATCCAGGTGGCGACCCGTGAAAACTGTTTTTTCCATTCGTTGCCGACCAGTCGAAGAAATTTAGCCAATTTGCTTCCCCTCCCCTCTGGTGAGTTCAATAAAGACGTCCTCAAGTCGTCTGTTTTCCTTCTTGGAGACGGTGTAGAGCGAGATTCCCGATTCGATCAGAATACGGTTGGCACGCGCCAACGAGGTCTGTGCTTCCTCTTTCGGGAAGGTCAGATCGAGTTTTCCCTCTTCGTTCGGCTTAACTTCAGTCTCAAACGCGTGGGAAAGAACCTCGGCGCCTTTTTCGGGATCGTCCACCGAGAAAACGAATTCCTCCTGCCCGATCCCCGCCGCCGAGACAAGTTCTTCAATGGGATGTACGCTCCGAAGAACGCCGTTTGCGATCACGCCGACCCGGTCGCACATCAGTTCCATTTCACTCATCAGGTGACTCGATACCATGACCGCAACACCCTCTTTGTGGGCAAGGTTTTTCAGCACGTCACGCAGATCTTTGATGCCCGCGGGATCAAGTCCGTTGGTCGGCTCGTCGAGGACGAGCAGTTTCGGGCGGTGCAAAATCGCCTGTGCCACGCCAAGGCGTTGGCGCATACCGAGCGAATAGCGCCCCACTTTTTCTCTGATGCGATTTTCCAGCCCCACCATGCGCACCACTTCGTCAATGCGTTCTTTCTCGACGCCGCCGCGCATATTGGCAAATTGCAAAAGGTTATCGTAGCCAGATAAAAACTTGTAAAACTCGGGGTTTTCGACAATGGCGCCGAGATTCGCAAGAGCGGCTTCAAAGTCTTTTGCAAGGTCTTTGCCTGCGATCGTCACCTTTCCCGTGTCGAGCGTAAGCAGCCCTACCACCACTTTGATAAGAGTGGTTTTGCCTGCTCCGTTCGGCCCCAAAAAGCCGAAGACTTCCCCGCCGTAGGTTTCAAAAGAAATGTCGTGCAGGATCTCGCGCGAGCCGAGGGTTTTGGACAGATGCTCGATTTTTAAGATTGCTTCCATCGTTATTCCCCCTTTTCGGACGACGTGCTTTCATAGCCGTAGCCGCTCGCGCCGACGATCTTCCACTTGCCGCCGACGCGCTGCATCTCAAGCGTCATGTTGAGAACGTAAACGCCGCTGTAAAGAGTCGAGGCAGGATCGGTCTTGCTTCCGGAAACGGCTTCATCGTCGTAAGACGCGCCATAATTGGAATCGCCGTAAAAAAAGGCATTGCCAACGCCCCTGTATTCGGTCTTGATCTCCGCAGAGAAGGAAGCCTTCGCGCGGTCAGGTCCATCCTTATAGACGCTGACGCGGTCCTCCTGCAAATGCAGTTCGGCTTTGGAGAAAAGCACCGTCACCTTCTCCGAAAGATAGCTCTCGTAGTTGGCATAAAGCTCCGAAAGCCCAAATCCATCGTATTCGTCGCTCGAAAGTTCGCCATACCAGTTTTCTTTTAGGAGGCTGTTGAGCTTTTCCTTTTGTGCCGAATAGGCTTGCGCCGAAAGCGGCTCCCCGAGCGTTCCCGATACGCCGCATTGCAGGTCGCAAAGACCCGAGAGATAGGACTCTGCGCGCTCCATAATGAGCGGCGTTTCCTTTTTGAATTGGACTTCCTTGAGGACGATGAACCCCACCAAAAAGAGGAGAAGCGCCGCCCCGAGGACAAGTCCCCGGTTGACTTTTTTCCAGAACATAAAAAGCTCCTTTCCCGAGGGGAGACCCCGCCGGTGTTCTGTCTCCATCATAGCACAGGCACACAGGCTTGTCAATAGAAAAAAGGTGACAAAAACGTCGCCTTTTCTCTGTAAAATTTGATTAATCTACGTCCGCGAGGACTTCGGTCGGCTTTTCGTTCAGCACTTCGGGATTTTCCACATAGCGCTTGAAGAGCTTGAACGCCGAAGCATAGTAGAAGCCATCGCAAATGCGCTCGTCGGTCACGGCTTTGAGCTCGACGTACTTTTTGGTATAAACCCCGCCTTCCCCGTCGTAACAAACGACCGATTTTCGTCCGCCGTAAGCAAGAAAGACAGGAAGGTTTCCGAAATTGTAGAGGTGGTGGTAGATCGGACGAATGCCGAGAGACCCCATGCTGGTGATGATCATCGTCCCATGGAAGGGGCTGACTTTGAGCAGCGCCTTGGGCAGAAGTCCGAAATAATCGAGGAAGGAGAGCAGTTTGACCGTCCAGCGGCAAAGGAGCCCCGGAATGTGGGTCAGAAGCTTGTTGACCTTGTCAAAATCGCTGTTCTTTTCCTCGGTGTTCTGCACCTCGGAGACGACCTTGTTGAATTTTTCATAGATCTCGTCGACCGTGTCGTAAGGGTCAAACTCGACCTTAATGCAGGTTTCCTCGGCGGAAAGTTCCATGCTCTTTTTAACCGTCATGACCACTTCGATCTTGTTGCGGTGAAAGAGCTTTTGTCCGCTGATGAAGCGGTTGATTGCCGGACGCTGGGCGAGCATACGGACATAGGCGGCAAGCATCACGTGCAGGATGCTGAAATTGGTCATGCCGCTCTTGACCTTTTCTCGGCAAAACTTATCGGTTTTGGTCACGTCAAAGCGATCCGAATAGGTGTTGCAAGCGTCGCAACGCATGGGCATAATATAAGGAGTAAATTTCAACACGGCGTCGATATTGCGGATCCGATACCCGTCCGAACGGTCGCCAAAACGGCGACGGCGCTTTTTCTCTTCTGCCATAGTGTTTCCTTTCGTTTGCCAATAAGATGTATTTATTATAATAAATTTTGCAAAATTATGCAAGTGTTTTTCAAAAATTTTGCGGTTTTTGCTTGCAATTTCCGCAAAAATATGTATAATGAAAACAGTTAAATTTAGGAGGTGGATCCGTGAAGCAGGTAGAGATCTACACCGACGGCGCCTGCCGCGGCAACCCCGGCAAGGGCGGTTGGGGCGCTATTCTGGTCTACGGAAAAACAGAAAAAGAGCTCTCGGGCGGAGAGAACAACACCACCAACAACCGCATGGAGCTGACCTCTGTCATTGAGGCGCTCTCGGCGCTGAAAGAGCCCTGCCGCGTGACGCTGACATCCGATTCTAAATACGTGGTCGACGCCATTGAAAAAGGCTGGGCGCGTTCTTGGCAGGAACACGGCTGGAAAAAAGCAGACCGTAAACCCGCGCTCAACCCCGACCTTTGGGAAAAGCTCCTTGCACTTCTTAATCAGCACGAAGTGACCTTCGTCTGGGTCAAAGGACACGACGGGCATCCCTACAACGAGCGGTGCGATCAGCTCGCCACCGCCTTCGCCGATAGCCTCTAACCTCCTTCATTCCTTCATTCCTTCATTCCTTCATTCCTTCATTTCTTCATTCCTTCATTTCTTCATTTCTTCATTTCTTCATTCCTTCATTCCTTCATTGAAAAATCGCCTTTTGTCTCTCGACAAAAGGCGATTTTTTAATTGTTCTTTATCCGCCGAGGTAAGCCTTGCGAATGCTATCGTCCTCAAGCAACTCTTTCCCCGTGCCGGTCTTGACCATCTTGCCGATCTCCAGCACGTAACCACGGTCTGCGATTGAGAGTGCCTTCTTTGCGTTCTGCTCAACGAGCAGCACGGTAGTCCCCTCTTCGTTCACCTTTTTGATCATATCAAAAATGATATTGACGAACAGAGGCGAAAGTCCCATGCTGGGTTCGTCCATGAGGAGCAGTTTGGGACGGGACATCAGCGCGCGCGTGGTCGCAAGCATCTGCTGTTCACCGCCCGAGAGCGTCCCTGCGATCTGCTTGGAGCGCTCTTTTAAGATCGGAAAACGCTCGTACATCTCTTCCAAAGAAGCGGCGATCTCGCCCTTGTCTTTTCTCGTGTAAGCGCCCAGCCGCAGGTTTTCTGCCACCGTCAGCTCCTGGAAAATTCTGCGTCCCTCGGGGACCTGCGCCATCCCCATCGAAATGAGGTTGTGCGCCGGCGTGTTGGTAATGTCTTTGCCCTCGAACGTAACCTTTCCTCCCGCTTTGGGGATCAGGTTGCAGATCGAGTGCATGATCGTGGTCTTTCCTGCGCCGTTTGCGCCGATGAGCGCCACGACTTCTCCCTCGTTGACTTCAAAGGAGACGCCGCGGATGGCTTGGATCAGTCCGTAACGGACTTGCAGATCTTCAACAGTCAAAAGTGCCATAACGCTTCTCCTTTCTTAATCGTCGCCGAGGTAGGCGCGAATGACTTCGGGATCGTGGAGCACGTCTTCCACACTGCCGTGGGCAAGCGTCTGACCGAAGTTGAGCACCGTGATCTCCTCACAAATCCCGGCAACAAGGCTCATATCGTGCTCGATGAGGAGAATGGTCATGTCGAAATGATCGCGCACGAAACGGATCGTATCCATGAGCTCGGCGGTCTCCTGCGGGTTCATGCCTGCTGCAGGCTCGTCGAGAAGGAGGAGCTTCGGGTTGGTTGCGAGCGCGCGAGCAATCTCGAGCTTTCTCTGCTTGCCGTAAGGCAGGTTGCAGGCGAGGTTGTTGCGCTCCTCAAGCAGTCCGAAGATGTCCAGCAGTTTCTTTGCGCGATCACGCATCGCCTTTTCCACCTTGAAGTGGCGAGGCAAGCGGAACATGCTCGTTGCAAGACTGCACTTGTACTCGGGTTGGTTTGCAAGACCGACCAATACGTTCCGGATCACGCTCATGTTGTTGAACAGGCGGATGTTTTGGAAGGTGCGGGCGATGCCCTTGTGGTTGATCTCTTCCTGACCGTGACCATCAATGCGCTCGCCGCAGAGATAGATCTCGCCTGTGGTCGGCTTATAGACGCCGGTCAGCATATTGAAGACGGTAGTCTTCCCCGCTCCGTTAGGACCTATGAGTCCGTAGATCTGGTTTTTCTTGATTTTGAGGTTCACATCCTGGGCAGCTTTGAGTCCCCCGAAGGAGATCCCCAGGTTTTTGGTTTCTAACACATATTCAGCCATGGTTACTTCTCCCCCTTGTCCGGATCCTGCACGCTTTCGGTTGACTTGACGTCGACAGAAAGCAGCTCATCCATTTTGATTTTTGTGGGGATACGATCCCAAGAGCCTTCGTCATTGCGTTCGGTTGCGGGATTGGGCTTTTTGCGGAAGAACTTGCCGAACAAAGCTTTGATGTTGTACTTTTCGCGGAAACCGCGGAGTGCAGGAGCGTTGCCAAAGATAACCACGACCATCAGGATCAAAGCATACACCAAATACTTGAGTGCCGCCATATCGCCGGTCAGATTTGTCTTCAGATAGAAGTTGACGCAGGTCAAGAAGGATGCGGCAACAATCGATCCCGTGATGCTTCCCATGCTTCCCAACACAACCATGACAAGAATTTCGATCGAATAATTGTAGGAGAAGAAGGAATAGAGGATCGGCGTCGTGTAATTGGCATAGATCACGCCCGCCACACCGGCAAAGAAAGCCGCAATAACAAACACGGCAAGCTTATAATAAGTAACATTAACGCCCGTAGCGCGAGCGGCAATTTCATTGTCGCGAATTGCCGTAATTGCACGCCCATGCTTGGATCTTACCAAATTTTGCACGACGAACAGCATCACCAAAACGGCGACAAAAGCAACGATGAAGAGCGTGCTTCCGTATCCTTTTGAGGTGTACCCCATCGCGCCGCCAAACCATGGCAGATTTTTGAAAAGGTTCCGAACAATCTCACCGAAGGCAAGCGTTACGATGGCAAGATAGTCACCCTTGAGTCGAAGTGCCGGCAGACCGACGATAAAGCCGAAGAAGGCCGCACAAAGTCCGCCGAGGATCATACTGATAATCAGGCAAAGCAAATGAGAAGGAATAAATCCAGAGAGCACCTTCATAAACAGTGTTCCAAGATATGCGCCGATGCACATAAACCCGGCGTGTCCGAGAGAAAGCTCTCCGAGAAAACCGACGACAAGGTTTAAGGAAACAGCCAAAATAACGCTGTAGCCGACCTCTGCCAAAAGGTTCGCCGTGGAGCGCTTGAGCCCTCCTGTCAACTGAAGAACGGTAAACAGGATCAAAGCAACTGCTACGATCAGATAGCTGACGTAGTATTTGAACTTGAAGTTTTTACGAGAAGCCATATTACACCTTCTCTCTGCGCTTCTTGCCCAGAAGCCCGGTCGGCTTCACAAGAAGAATCACGATCAATAAACTGAATTCAATCGCCGTCGTATAGGGGTTCAAAGCCGGGATACTCATGCAAACCTTTTCGATTACGCCGAGAAGGATGCCGCCGATCATAGCGCCGGGGATCGAACCGATCCCTCCGATTACGGCAGCCGTAAAAGCTTTGATACCGGGAAGCGAGCCGACGGTAGGCGAGGTTGCCGGGATCTGCAAAAGATAAAACACGCTTGCAGCGGCAGCCAGCGCAGAACCGATTCCAAAGGTCAGAGTGATTACGTTGTTCACAGGAATTCCCATGAGTTCAGCCGCACCTCTGTCTTCAGATACGGCAATCATAGCGCGACCCGTTTTTGTTTTCTTAATGAAAATCGTCAGTCCCGCCATAATCACAGCCGCGACACATAGGGTTACCAACGTAGAAATATTGAGCGTCGTAGAACCAAACGTGACGTGTCCGAAATTGATCAAGTTTACAGGCTGCGGTTTTGCACCGTAAATCAGCTGTGCAATACTCTGCAACAGGTAGCTGACACCGATCGCCGTGATAAGCACAGCCAACGGAGATGCTCCGCGCAAAGGTTTGTACGCCACTTTTTCCACTACAACGCCCAAGATTGTACATACGATCACCGCCGCTACGATCGCAACCACCGGAAATCCGCAAAGTGCCATCGTAGTCAAAACGGCATAGGTTCCCACCATGATGATGTCACCATGGGCAAAGTTCAGCATTTTTGCAATGCCGTAAACCATCGTATAGCCGAGTGCAATCAGAGCATAAATGCTCCCCAGACTCAACCCGTCAATCAATGTGCTCATTATCTATATCCTTTCAAAATGCTCTTGACCCCAACCGACCCCCCTGCGGCAAAGCCGCAGAGGGGTTGGCGTGAAATATCGTAAAACGAAATGGATTAGTTCAATTCCACGATCTGGGCAGACTTCGTGCAAGCACCGCTTGCATCCCACTTCATCGTGCCGGTAGCGCCGGTGTAAGTGAAGGAGGAAGAAGTGATGGTTGCTTTGACCTTCTCGCAAAGGTCAGAAGCCGAAATGGTCACGTCATTGACGCCGGCAGCTTTCATAGCCTCAAAGATAGCCATAACTGCATCATAACCGTCAGCTGCAAACTGGTCGGGCTCTTCATTGTATTTTGCCTTGAAAGCAGCAACAAAAGCAGAAACCTTTGCATCGGTGCTGTTCACGTCAAAAGGAGTAATGTACTTAATGGTGTTTTCCGGCTTGTCACCCTTGAACTGACCGGAAATGCCGTCAAATCCGTCGCAACCAAAGAAGACTGCGGTAGAACCCTTTGCTGCGGAAGCCTTGATGAAGAGAGCGGCTTCGGTGTAGTAGAAGGGCATGAAAACGATATCGCAATCCTTGAGAGCGCTTGCTTGAGTGGAGAAGTCCACTTTGTTTTCAGCGTCAAATTTTGCTTCGGTATAGGTCAAGCCGAGCTTGTTCATTTCTGCTTTGAATGCATCAAAGACGCCGGAAGAATAGGAATCGCTGGAGTCATAGAGAACACCGACATTGGTATAGCCGGCAGCTTTGATCTCTTGAGCGGCAAGAGTGCCCTGATCGGGATCGCCGAAGCAAACGCGGAAAGCGTTGTCGCCGGTCTCAATAACAGCTTGTTCGGAAGCGGAAGGAGTCATAAAGAACACATTGTCTTCTTTCGCTTTAGCACCGAACGACTTGCAAGCGCCGGAAGTAACCGAGCCGAGAGAGATCTGCATGCCTGCTTCGTACAGGGTATCATAGCCGGTACCTGCATCTGCGGCGGCAGCCTGGTCGTCACGCATGTCAAACTTGAACTTCACGCCGTTGAGACCGCCGGCTTTGTTGATTTCTTCAATAGCCAGGGTTGCACCCTTCTGCACGGAGATGCCATAGGAAGCGGCTCCGCCGGTCAGAGGACCGGTAGAACCGATGAAATACTCGGTGTTGTTTGCGGTGTAGCCCTTCTTCTGTCCGCATGCTGCAAACATGCCGGCAAGAAGAACCACGCAGAGAACGACGGACATGATTCTTACGAACTTTTTCATTGTTTTTTACCTCTTTTCAAAAGTGTTTCCGTTTTATATTTCAACCCGATTGGGTCAAAACCAAAGAGTTACAAAAATCGCGGTTCTACTTGAAAAGTAAAACCGCAAATCATTTTTTGCAGGGGTTTAATCGCTTTGTTTTACTTTTCTGAATGGATTGGTTTTCAAAAGTACAATAACCGAAATCAAAATCGGCAGTACCAGAACCGAGCGCAGAAGAATGGCTACGAGAACAGACAATACGAAAAAGGACACTGCAAGAGCAGTGTCACAAAGCGCATTCGTAGCGGTAGTGTTGCCGGCAAAAAAAGACTGGCAGGCAGAAAAAGCCGCACAGGTGGTCGGTTTCATCGAATTGTGAGAAGACCG
>CADBFJ010000026.1 GCA_902793915.1 uncultured Ruminococcus sp. | reverse complement strand
TTACAGAGCACAGATTATTAAAGAAGAAAAGGAGAATAAGACATGAAAGCAAACATCCCAAAGAGCGCCGGCGGACAGAATATGCAGGCGATGCTCCAGCAGGCGCAAAGAATGCAGGCGGAAATGGCGGCAAAACAAGCCGAACTCGAAGAGCAGGTTTATGATATTTCCGCGGGCGGCGGCGTTGTGAAAGTGAAAATCAACGGCAAAAAAGAGATCCTTTCGATCGACATTCAGCCCGAGATCGTCGACCCAGACGATGTGGAAACGCTCTCGGATATTCTCGTCGCCGCAGTCAATGAAGCAATTAAGCGCGTGGAGGACACCGCAAACGAAGCCATGAGCAAGATCACCGGCAACATGGGACTTCCCGGAATGTTTTAAGATATGGCAGAATACATCGAATCGCTTGAACGGCTTGCCGAACAGTTTGCGCGCCTCGAAGGCGTTGGCAAAAAGAGCGCCATGCGCATGGCGTTCTCGGTGCTGGAACTGGAACGAGACGACGTGGAATCCTTTGCTAAAGCTCTGCTTGACGCAAAGGAAAAGATCCATCTCTGCCCGATTTGCCAGAATTTGACTGATCGCGAACAATGTTTTGTTTGCGAAGATCCGCAGCGCGACCGTTCGACCATTTGCGTGGTGTCCGACCCCAAAACCATGCTCGCCATGGAAAAGGTGCGTGAATACCGCGGCGTTTATCACGTTTTGCACGGAGTCATTTCCCCAATGAACGGCGTCACGCCCGATAAATTAAAAATCAAAGAGCTGCTTGCCCGCGTGGGCGAAGGCAACGTGGAAGAGATCATCGTTGCCACCGATCCCACCGTTGAGGGAGAAGCGACCGCGCTCTATCTTGCAAAGCTCCTGCGCCCCTTGGGCGTGCGCGTCACGCGCCTTGCCTACGGCGTTCCCGTGGGCGCAGATCTTGAATATGCCGACGAAGTGACCCTTTGCCGAGCTCTGGAAGGAAGAAGGGACGTTTGACCATGTACCGCTATGAAACCCACCTGCACACCTATCCTGTCAGCAAATGCGGGCACGCCACCGTGCGCGAATCGCTCGAATACTACAAAAGCGCGGGCTACGACGGTGTTTTTGTCACCAACCACTTTATCGACGGCAACATCAACTACGACCGTAGCGCCCCCTATGAAGAACTCATCCATTTCTACTGCACCGATTATGAGGAAGCCGTAAAGGTCGGCAAAGAGATCGGGCTCAAGGTCTTTTTCGGCGTGGAATCAAGCTACGCGGGAACCGATTTTCTCATCTATGGTCTTGATAAAGACTGGTATCTTGCCCACCCCGAGATCCGCGAAATGAAAAAGACCGAACAGCTGACCTACTTCCGCGAGAACGGAGCGCTCATCATTCACGCGCATCCTTTCCGCGAGGCGGATTACATTCCCTACATCCGGCTTCTTCCCCGCTACGTGGACGGTGTGGAGATCATCAACGCCAACCGCACCGAGTTTGAGAACAGCATGGCAAAACACTACGCCGAAAGCTATCACCTGCTCGTAACAGCGGGAACCGACAACCACCAAGGCGGAAAGCAGACCAAGTTTGCCGGAATGCAAACCGATACGCCGATCTCGGACGTAGCCGATTTTATTCGCCGCGTCCGCGAGGGTTCGATGGAACTCTTTTACGAAGAGCGAGAGGCAGAAGAATAAAAAGAAAACGCGAGAGAAACTTTTTCTAAAAAAGTTTCTCTCGCGCTCTTTTCAAAAAACTTTATAAAGGGGTTTTTATTTGCTCGCCGGGAAGCGTACAAAAATCTCCTTGTGAAAGTTTTTAGAAGGGTGCAGGGGAACCTTTTTTCAAAAAGGTTCCCCTGCATTCTTTTATCCGCTTCTCCTTAGTCAACGCTCTTGTCGATCGCAAAACGGATGATCTTTTTTGAAGTATTCTTCTGGAACTCTTCGTTCCGCAGTTTCACTTTTCCGACCGCCTTATAGGAGACGTTCTTCTGGTTGATCTTGCGGATCTCGTCCTCAAAATACTTTTGCGGGTCTTCAATGTTATGCATTTTGAGACTTTCGTAATCGGGATAGATCTCGGCGACGATGACCTCTTTGGTCGAATCACTCTTGCTTTCGCCCGCATAGACCACAACTTCGTTGACGCCGTAAACGCCCTGAATATCGTTCTCGATCTCTTCGGGATACACGTTTTTACCGTTTGAGAAGATGATGAGGTTTTTAAGGCGCCCTGTGATATAGAGCCACTGGTCGTCGCCCTCCATAAGGATTTTGCCGTAGTCTCCGGTGCGGAAATATCCGTCCTCATCCATCACGGCGGCGGTTGCCTTTTCGTCATGGAAATAACCGAGCATGACGTTGGGACCTTTGTAAGCGATCTCGCCTTCCCCATTCTCGTCAGGATCAATGATCTTGACTCTGCCGCCGATGATGGGAATCCCGACCGATCCGGTCTTGCGGTACTCATTGCGGTTGCAGGAGATGAGCGGCGCACATTCGGTGATGCCATAGCCGTTGAGAACCGTGATGCCGACGCTATCAAAGAAATCAATGACGTCCTGGTTGAGGGCGGCACCGCCGCAGATGATCATTTCGAGCTGACCACCAAAGTTATCGAGCACAGGTTTAAAGAATTTTTTTCGCAGGTCGATGCCGGTCTTTCGCATACCGTTAGAGACCTTTATCATTGCTTTGAGCGCTCCCAGAGAACCGCTCTTTTCGGCGGTCGAAAGGATGCGTTTATAGAAGGTTTCAACGAACAGAGGAACGAGGATCAGGTGGGTCGGCCGGAACTCCTTGAGTTCCTTCATGATATAGCGGATGCCCGAGGAAAGGTAGATTTCGCACCCCTGGGCAAAATGCCCCACAAAGTTGACGGTCGAACCAAAGGTGTGGTGCGGAGGCAGGACGAGCATCGTGCGATAGGTGATCTGGAAGTTATACATTCCCTGCTCCATATCGGAACAGATGTTCTTTTGGGAAAGCATAACGCCTTTGCCCTTGCCGGTCGTTCCCGAAGTGAAAACGATCGAGGCGAGCGCGCTGTTGTCGATCGAATACTCAAAATAAGCCTTGTTGCCGTTACGGAAGAGCTTTGCGCCCTCTTTTTGCAAGTCAGAAAGCGATCTGCAGCCGGCAAAGTCGCCGTCGTCCATCAGGATCACGGTTTTCAGCAGAGGCAGGTCTTTGCGGATCTCCTGCACCTTTTTGTAGGTAGTCTTGGTCACAAGAGCAAACTCGCACTCTGCCGTAGAGAGAATCGACGCCATATCGGGCGCAGGCAGTTCTTTATCGACCGGGACGGTAATTCCACCAATGCACATGACCGCCGTGTAGGAAAGCAGCCACTCGGGGATCGCTTCGCCGATGATCGCAACCGTTTTCCCGCTCATGCCGAGATCAAAGAACGCGGTGCCGTAGTCGCGCACCAGTTCTTCACATTCGCGGAAGGTCAAGTGCTGCGGAGCCTCATCCGAAGGATGGCGGCGGAATGTAAATGCGTAGCGGTCGGGATAGCGATTCGCCACGTTTTCCACCATAGTACGCAAATTATCAAATTTTGTGCTTTCGTAAAGCGGATAATTCCGCTTTCTGTTTTTGAATGCCATATTCAATCCTTTCCGGGCTTTCAAAAGAGCCAAGCCCTGCGAACTTGGAAAGCAATAAAAATTTTATATACCAAAGTAGTATAGCACACTTGCAAAAATTTGTCAAGTGGCGACCCCGCCTTATAAAATTACAAAAACCTTTGTATTCTTTCCGATTTTGTGCTACAATAGAATCATATCACAGCGATCCCGGAGGAACCGACTTGAAAATTCTTTTTGTGGTAAATAACGTCTATGCCACCGGCAACGGGCTTTCCGCCTCCGCCCGCCGAACGGCGGAGTATTTGCGCGCATCCGGGGACGACGTTAAATTTTTGTCGGGTGCAAACCCCGATCCAAATGGTCCGCAACCCGAGTTTTTGCTTGGCGAATTCAAAGTGCCGATCTTTGATGGGCTTATCAAGCAGCAAGGCTACACCTTTGCCAACCGGGATCGCGAGGTCATTCGCGAAGCGGTCAGATGGGCGGATCTTGTCCACCTGGAAGAGCCTTTCTTTTTGGAGATGGCAACCGCGAGGATCGCAGAAGAAGAGGGCAAGCCCTGCACGGGGACCTATCACTTGCACCCCGAGAACCTCTTTGCCTCGATCCACATGGGGTGGGAAAAAGCGCTCAACACCACGACTTTGCGCCTTTGGCGGGACGCGGTCTTCAACAAATGCCTCCTTGTGCAGTGCCCCACCGAAAACGTAAAAGAGCGCCTTGTGCGCTATCATTTTAAGCCCGAGCTGCGCGTGATCTCCAACGGTCTGCTGATTGAAGACCGCGGCGAGGATGCCGACGTCAATGCGCTCGTCGATCCCACCGCTCGCTACCACGTCCTCTATATCGGTCGCCTGTCGGTGGAAAAGGATCCTTTTACGCTTCTGCGGGCAATGGAGTTTTGCCGCCACCGGAACGATCTGCAACTGATTTTTGCAGGCAGAGGTCCCATGGAGGATAAGGTCAAAGCCGAAGCACAGGTACTCGTGGAAAAAGGGATTCTTCCCCATGCGCCTTCTTTTGCCTTTTTGCCGATCGGCAAACTGCAAGCGTTGGCGCGCAAAGCCGATCTCTACGTGCATTGTGCCACAATCGAAGTCGAAGGGCTTTCCTGCCTCGAAGCGATCGGGACAGGTCTTGTTCCGATCATTGCCAAAGCCAAGCTCTCCGCCACCTCCCAATTTGCCCTCTCGCCCAAAAGCACCTTCCCTGCCGGCAACGCAAAGGCGCTGGCAACAAGGATCGACGACTGGCTCGATCACGACGAGAACCGCAAGAGAGAAGCCGAGCGCTACAAAGCGCTCCCCGAACAATACGCCATTGAAAAATCCATTGCAGAGCTGCGGCAGATGTTTGCCGACGCGCTCTCGCTCCACGAAGCGAAAAAGAGAGGGGAAAAATAAAAGAATCCCGTCCCTGCAATCAAGCAGGGGCGGGATTTTTGCTTTAGCGTGCGGAAGCCAGCTCCACGATCTTGCGGCAGAGTGCTTCGTAGGAAAATCCTGCCGCCGCGGCGGCTTTCGGCAAAAGGCTGTTTGGCGTCATGCCGGGGAGCGTGTTGGCTTCGAGGAACCAGACGTTGTTCTCCTCATCCAGCATGAGGTCAAAGCGCGCATATCCCGAAAGGTGCAGGATGCGGAAGGCTTTTTTGGCAAGCTCTCCCGCCGTCTCCCAAACGCCGTCGGGCAGGGTCGCGGGGCAAACCTCGCGCGTTGTCCCTTGGTATTTGTTGCGGTAGTCGTAGAATCCGCTTTTAGGCAAAATTTCGACGGGAGGCAACACCTCGTCGCCGAGGATCCCGAGCGCCAGTTCCCTGCCCTTGATCCTTTTTTCCACGATGACTTTGCCCCATTTTGCGGCTTCGGCAATGGCGTCCGTCAATTCCTCTTTGCTCTCGGGGAGTGAAACGCCGACGCTCGAACCGCAACCGATCGGTTTGACCACGAGCAAGCCGCCGAATGCCTGCCAGAGCTTTTCGGGATCGATCGGCTCGTCGTCGAGGAGCGCCCAGTCGGGCGTCGGGATTCTTGCGCCGCGTAAGAGGCGCTTGGAAAGATCCTTGTTCATGGCGAGAAGACTGCCGTCGTAGGGAGAGCCGGTATAGGGGATGCCGTAAGCGTCAAGCATCGCCTGCACCTGTCCGTTTTCTCCAATGCCGCCGTGCAGGGCGAGAAAAACGAGATCGGCTTTGCGGCAAGCGCCGAGCACGTTCTTTCCAATGAGTGATTTTCCGTTGCCCGAGGCACGCCTAAGTTCCTCAAGATCGGGGATGCGCTCCGAGATGGGATGCTCATATTGTCCGAGTGACGAAAAGAGCGTGGTCGAATCTTTTGGAAGTTCGGGCAGCCCGAGATAAAGATCGACGAGTGCGACCCTGTGCCCCTCTTTGGTCAGCGCGTTGGCAATCAGACTTCCCGAGGAGAGCGAAACCTCGCGTTCGGGAGAAAGACCTCCCGCAAGAACCACAATGTTCAAAGAGTTATCTCCTTTCAAAAAGGAATGGAAAAAGTTGCAGTTTCAGTTTATGCGCCCAGTCAGACGAGTGACACCACACGGTCGTTGCCGCCGAGATCCTTGATCACGCGGATCTCGGAAAACCCGGCTTTTTTTGCAAGGCTCGTGACGGCTTCGGCTTGATCGTAACCGATCTCCAAGAGCATCCGTCCGCCCGGCTTTAAGAATTTGGAGAACTGCAAGATCGTGCGGTAGAACAAGAGTCCGTCCTCCCCCCCGTCAAGGGCTGCAATCGGTTCGGCGCGCACTTCGGGCGAGAGCGTTGGGATAATCGCGCGCTCGATGTAAGGCGGATTGGAAAGGATCGCGTCAAAAGGCGCCTCTTTGGAGAGCTTCTCGTCGCCCTCGGTCAAAAGGTCGGCAAGGCAGGGGGTGAAGCGTTCCGAAACCCCATTGAGCCGAGCGTTTTTTTGTGCCAGTGCCAGGGTCTTTGGAAATTTCTCCAGTGCGAGGCAGCGCGTATCGGGGCGCTCGCAAAGGATCGAAATGCCGATGCAGCCGCTCCCGGTGCAAAGATCGGCAAAAACGGCATTCTTTGGCAAAATGCGGATGGCTTCTTCGACCAACACCTCGGTGTCGGATCGCGGAATGAGGCAATCGGGAGAGACAAAATAGGTTTGGCGATAGAACTCCCACTTGCCGAGAAGATATTGGAGCGGCTCGTGCCGGCAGCGCTTTTTCACCGCCTCATCCAGTGCTCTATTCTCGTAGTCGGTCTCTTCCTCGAGGGCGCCGAGCGGGCGTCCGCAAAAATGCTCCAAAAGAAGGGCGGCTTCTCTTTTGCAATCCGAAATCCCGGCGCCGGCAAGACGCCCGCAAAGTTCCAAAAAGGTCATGCGCTCCTCCTTCCAAAGGCTTGCTCCGATCTTCTTTATTTTACCACACGGAGGCGCCCTTGAAAAGGGATTTCTTCAAAAAACCAAAAAAATCCCCCGCTACACTTGTTTTTTCGGCAAATTCTTGTTATACTGTTAAGGAAGATTTCTGTTTTTCGGAAAGGAAAATTATGGCACGCTATCGTCAAGGACGCATCAACGAGGAGATCCAAAAGGAGCTTTCCTCGATTTTACGCACGGTGAAAGACCCGCGGGTCAGCGACGCTTTTCTTTCGGTTACCGCGGTCGATTGCACGACCGACTTAAAATATGCAAAGGTCTTTTATTCTACCCTTTCGGGCGATCCCAACGCAAAGGAACTGAAAGCAGGGCTCAAAGCGGCAAACGGATACATCCGCAGAGAGCTTGCCCGCAACCTCAATTTGCGTATCACGCCCGAACTGACCTTCCTTGCGGACGATTCGATCCGTCACGGTGCGCATATTGCATCGATCTTAAAAGATCTTGACATCTCGCCCGAAGATGCGGGCGACGAGGAGGAATCATGAACGAGCCTTTTTGCGCACTCTCACAACGCAAACTGCTATCTCTCTTGCAGCAAAAAAAGAGGACGCTCATCCTCTTTCACAGAAAGCCCGACGCCGACGCGCTCGGTTCGGCGCTTGCCTTACGGGAAATGCTCTTTCAAATGGGCTCCGACGTGCTCTGCGCCTGCCCTTCTCCGCTTCCCGAACGGCTGAAATTTCTGCTTGCGGATGAGGCGGTCGCCTTTGGAGCGGAACAAATCCCGCAAACCTTCCTTCCCGAACGGATCATCGCTGTCGACACGGCTTCCCTTTCACAGTTGGGCGATCTTCGCCCGCTTTACGAAGGAAAGGTTGACATCATGATCGACCACCACGCCTTTGGTACACCGTTTGCCGACCACTACATCCTGCCCGACGCCGCGGCGACCGGGGAGATCCTGTTCGATCTTGCAAAAAAACTCCAAAAGGCGGAAAAGATCCGCTTTACAAAATTGCTCTGCGACAGGCTTTACGCCGCCATCAGTTCGGACACGGGCGGCTTCCGCTTTGCCAACACCACACCCGACACGCATCTTCGCGCCTCGGAGCTTCTCAAAATGGGCGCGTCTGCCGCCGACATCAACCACGAACTCTTCGACAGCAAAAGCAAAGAGCAGCTCCTTGCCGAGTCTGCTGCCGCCGCGAACCTCGAGACCTATCTCTGCGGCAAGGTTTCAATCGTCCCCTTCCCCTATTCGCTCAAAAAGGCGCTCGGTATTGCCGACGAACACCTGGAAACGCTCGTTGATATAGCAAGATCGTGCGCAGGCGCAAAAGTCGCTTTTGCCGTGCGTCAGCCCACCGAGGAACCCGTCTTTTGGGTTTCGGCACGCTCGTCCTGCGATTTTGACGTTGCCGCTCTTTGCGCTCAATTCGGAGGAGGCGGACACAAACGCGCCGCCGGATGCAATTTCCAAGCCGCCGACATGAAAGAAGCGGTGAAAAAGATCCTTTCTCTCATTGATCCAAGCAAACTGAACTGAATAAAGAACCTCCCCACGGGCAAATCCTACCGATAGAACCCATGGGGAGGTGCTATTTTTGAAGAAAACAAAACGAAACAAGTGGATCGCGGCAGGCGCTTTTCTGCTTCTTTTCTCACTTTTGATCGCCCTTTTGCTCCCGGTGCACGGAGAGAGTGAGATCTACGACGCGGTGATCCGCTTCCACGTGATCGCAAACTCGGACGAAGAAGCTGACCAAGCACTAAAGCTCCGGGTGCGCGACGCGCTCCTGGAAGAAACAAAAGACGCACTCGCGGGGTTTTCCAAAACAGACGCCGAGAAGTATCTTGAAAACAATCTGCAAGCGCTGGAATCCGTAGCGCTCGCCGTTGTGCAAAACGAAGGCTACGACTACCCGGTCAGCGTGACTCTGACGGTCGAGGAATACCCCGAAAAAAGCTATGACGCGCTCGCCTTTCCTGCCGGAAGCTACCTTTCCTTGCAGGTCAAGATCGGAGACGCCGCAGGCAAAAACTGGTGGTGCTGTCTCTTCCCGCCGCTCTGCCTCGGCGTGGCAAGCGTTTCCAAGTCCGACGCCGAGGACGCATTTCTTTCGGTAGGGCTTACTCCCGAACAATACAGGATCCTAACCGAAAGCGAAACGCCCACCTACAAAATCCGTTTCAAACTGCTCGAACTTTTGCGTGGCAGGCGTTGATCTTATGAATTTTCGTCAAAAGACGGCGTATAAACTGCCGTCGCGGAACTCTTACTTTGGAAAAAGCCCTCAAATCCAAGTGTTTCTGCAAGCTCTGCCGCCGACCGGTATTCAAAGGTCGTCACGCGGCGATGCAGCTCGGGGTAAGGCGTATCCATGGCAAACTCGGGTGTGTACTGCCACAAAAGCGAAAGGAGATACTCCTTGACGCCAAAACGCTCGGCAAGGCGGGTCAGCACTGCCGCCGTGTCCTTGCGGTTGCCTGGCAGGACCAAGTGTCGCACGATCACGCCTTTTTGCAAGCTTCCGTCTGCGGCATAGACAGGCGCCCCGACCTGCCGGAGCATTTCGGCAAGTGCCGCCTCGGCAACCTGTGGATAATCGGAGGCTCCGGAATACTTCCCTGCGATTTCGCCCGAGGCATATTTGAAATCGGGCAGATAGATGTCGACAAGCCCTTCGAGCTGTTTTAAGGTTTCAACCTTTTCGTAACCGCCGCAGTTGTAAACGATCGGGATCCCGAGCTTCGGCTTGACCCGCTCAAGGAGCGGCGCAAGCGATAAGGCATACTGGGTTGGCGTGACGAGGTTGATATTCGTCGCGCCCTGATCGCGCAGATCAAACATCGCTCCTTCTAGTTCCGCATCTGTCATCACGCGCCCTTTCCCGCCATGGCTGATCGGTCTGTTTTGGCAGAAGACGCAACGCAGATTACAACCCGCAAAAAAGATGGTTCCCGAGCCGTTTTTACCGCTGATCGGCGGCTCCTCCCATGGGTGGAGCGAGACGCGCGAGACGACAAACTCTTTCGGCACGCCGCAAAAGCCGAAGCTGTCCGCGTCCTTTCGCAAAGCGCCGCAATGCCGCGGGCAGGCGTTGCAAATTTGTTTTTCCATAGAACCTCTTTTAAGAACAAAGGGAGAGTGAACCTCTCCCTTTGTTCTTTGTTTTATTTCTTTGCACCCTTGACCAACTCTTCGGTATCCTTGGCGATCATGAGCTCCTCGTTGGTCGGAATGACGAGCATCTTGACCTTTGCGCCGGGAGCAGAAATGTCGTACTCAACCGAGGTGCGTTTTGCCTTCTGGTTGGTCTCCTCGTCGATGGCAACACCGAGGAAGGCAAGGTTCTTTGCCACTCTCGTGCGGTACTGCGGGTTGTTCTCGCCGATGCCTCCTGCGAAAACGATCGCGTCCACGCCACCCATCGCCGCCGCATAGCCGCCGATGTACTTAGTGAGCTGATGCACGAGCATATTTTCTACAAGCTGGTAACGCTTGTTGCCGTTGCGAGCGCCCTCTTCGATGTCGCGGTTGTCGCTCGTCACCTGCGTGACGCCGAGCATACCCGATTTCTTGTTCATGATGTGGTCGATCTGGTCGGGCGTCAGATTCTCTTTCTTCATGAGCAGAGGAACAATGGCAGGATCGATCGAGCCGCAACGCGTGCCCATGATGATGCCTTCGAGCGGCGTGAGTCCCATGGTGGTGTCATAGCACTTGCCGCCCTTGACTGCGGCGATCGAGGAACCGTTGCCGAGGTGGCAGGTCACGATCTTCAGATCCTCGGGCTTTTTGCCGAGCATTTCGGCGGCGCGCATACTGACGTAGCGGTGCGAGGTGCCGTGGAAGCCGTAGCGGCGAATGTGGTATTTTTCGTAGTATTCATAAGGGAGCGCATAGAGATATGCGTAGTCGGGCATGGTCTGGTGGAAACCGGTATCGAACACGGCAACCTGCGGCACGCCCGGCATGAGCTTTTCGCAAGCGCGAATGCCGGTCAGGTTGTGCGGGTTGTGGAGCGGACCCAACTCACAGCACTCTTCAATGGCGGCAATGACGGCTTCGTCAATGATGACGGAACCCGAGAATTTCTCGCCGCCGTGCAGGACGCGGTGTCCCACGGCGCTGATCTCGGAAAGAGACGCGATAACGCCGTTCTCTTTGGAAACGAGCGTATCCAGGACAAGCTGAACCGCCTCGGCGTGATCTTTCATCTGAATATCGATCTTATAGTCTTCCCTGCCCTCGACCTTGTGTTTGAAGTTGCCGCCCGCAATTCCGATGCGGTCGCAAAGACCTTTGGCAAGGACAGCCTCGGTCTCCATATCGATGAGCTGATATTTGATAGAAGAGCTGCCTGCGTTGATGACGAGAATTTTCATGTGCGATCCCCTTTATCTAAAAATTTTCCTTTCTTATCTTACAATAAATTTCCTTTTTTGTCAAGAGATTTTCGGTGCTTTGGGCAAAAGAAAAAGAGTGAACGGCACAATGCGTGCGCACACTCTTTCTTTTTAGGCAAAACCCCGCCGAGCCGTGTAATCGGTTATGCTGAACCCTCTTTTCAAGGGCGGTGTCCTTCTGTCGGCTTTACTGCTCCCAGCGTCCGCCCTGTCGCCCAAGACAAGTCAATTGGATGCGGCAGGCGGGAGGTCTGCAAACCGCCGAACAACTCGAACTCCTTTAATCGCGTGTAGGTTCCAATTACCGATTATCACGCACTAAGCAGGAAAAATACCTTTTTGGATTTTATTCGTCGTAATCGATCTCTTCCGAGAACATATCGTCAAAGAGGTCGGCAACGTCGTCGAACTCCTCGTCGTCCTCCAGCGTGTTGAGCGTCGTCTCGCCCTTTTCGTCGGTATCGACGCGCAGGATCACGTATTCACAGAAAGCGTCATCCTCTTTATTCTCTTACTCGACCGGGATCATGGCATAATAGGTATTGCCTTTATATTCGGTAACGCCGATGAGTTCAAACTCAATTTCGTTCCCTTCTTCGTCGGTCAGGGTATAAAATTCTCTTTCGTTGTTTTCTTCCATTTCGATAAAGCCCTTTCGTAGAGTGCTTTTATTTTACACGATTGATCGACTCTTGTCAAGTAGCTTTTTCAAAATCGAGCAGGTCTGAGAGGATCGAATTGCTGACAAAAAAGCCTTCTTTTGTAAACGAATAGCCCTCTTTTGTCGCCATGACAAGACCGCCGTCGATAGA
The DNA here is from genome assembly GCA_902793915.1 of uncultured Ruminococcus sp. Classification (GTDB taxonomy): domain Bacteria; phylum Bacillota; class Clostridia; order Oscillospirales; family CAG-272; genus UMGS1865. Next base: position 8,004 of record CADBFJ010000026.1, on the reverse strand, counting down.
TTTACCCAGCTTGGAAGCGATTTTGGTTGCAAAGGCGTCCCCGTACCGCTCCCGCATGACCCGCATGGAAATGCCGTCAGTCGTGCGGAGTTTCAGCATCACATATTCGTTTGCGCGATCTTCTCTCGAGAGTTTTTCGCACTCGGCTGTGATGCTCTCCCCCCGCAGATACGCGGCAAGGTCGCGGCTGTTGCCAAAACGTTCGCCGCCGAAATCCGAATAGGCGGCAAGACCAAAGCCGAGAAAAGGATCCAAATTCCAGTATTTGAGGTTATGGCGCGAACGATACCCTTCTCTTGCAAAATTACTGATCTCGTATTGAAAAAAGCCGCGCTGTTGTAACAGTTCCACACCCAAAAGATACATTTCCCGCTCTTCTGGGCGGCTTCCGCTTTCTTACGTGATAGCGGCTTTGCAGGTGTACTTTGGTCTACTGTTCGCCGAAAAGCGACTTGTAAAGCGCGTCCATGTTCTGAACGGTTCTGTACGCGTCCAGCTTCAGCATGGATCCGCGCCAAGATTGGTAAAGCCCGCGCTTTGCAGTTCGTCAAAAGTGCGATAAAACTCTTTGACACCGTGGACACGGCCGAGCGCCGAGAGTTCTTTTTCGTGAATGCTTTGCAGTCCCATGCTGACGCGGTTGACGCCGATCTCGCGCAGAGCCTTAAAAAGTTCGGGGCTTCCGGTCGCGGGATTGCACTCAACCGTAAATTCACAGTCATCGGCAAAAGAAAAGCTATCGTGGAGCGCCTCGCCAATCTTTGCAAACTGCGCCTGCGTTAAAATTGTCGGCGTACCGCCGCCAATGTAAACACTGTCCACGAGATAGTCGCCTGCGCGCTCGCTTTTCGCTTTGAGATCGGCGCAAAGGCGATCGACGTATGCCTCGACCACTTCCCGCCCCTGCCCCGGAAAAGAGCAAAAATCACAGTAGTTGCACTTCTTAACGCAAAACGGGATATGCAGATAGAGCCCGAGCGCTTTCATCGTTTCCACTTTTCCAAAAGGCTTGCGGCAAGAAAGAAAACGGCAACGCCGACGCCCCCTTGAAGGAGGTTGAACGGAATGTTTGCCAAAGCGCCGACAAAGCCGAGCGAGAGGAAGGTCGCTTCATAGAGATAGTAGCCGCCAACCATCAAAAGCTCTGCGGCAAATCCTGCCAAAAGGAACGAAAGTTTGCGGGGATGTTCCCGCTTTTGAAAGAGTTTAAGAATTCCAAAGGCGGCAAAGCCCATAAAGAGCTTGATGACAAGCGTCCCGGGCGCGTAGATCGCATAAGGACCGACCAGATCGCAAAGAGCAGCGCCAAGCGCGCCCGCGATCACGCCCGGAATACCGAGGAGAAAAACACCGGTGAGCAAAACGCCGTCACCGAGGTTGAGGTTCCCCACGACGGGTGCCGGAAACGAAAGGAGCGTGGCGAGAAAGGTCAGCGCCAAAAAGAGAGCTGATAGGACGAGCGGTAAGATTTTGGGTGTATTCGGTTTCATCTTGCACCTCCGTAGCGCTTGAAAAACACACGGACTGCCGGGCGGCAGTCCGTGTTTTATAGACTGTTAATTCAATTTAGTTAAAAAGCTCTTTGCCCGCGCAGAAGAACGAACCGTTCTCCATGCGGAAGACGTACCAAACCGCTTTGTCAAGCGGATCGTAGTCCGACATTGCCACAAGCGTTACTTTATCGCCCGCCTTGAGTTCCACACCGCTGACCGTCTTGTCGAGGTTATAGTAGCAAACAACTTTGCCTTTTGCGGTGATCTCCCGCTCTTCCACAAGCCCGAGTACGGGATACTTCTTGAGAAGTTGTTCAAGAGTAAGAGCGCCGGTCGCTTCTTCCATACTGCCGGAAAGATATTTCATACTCGCGTAAACGTAAGTTCCGCTTGCGGTTTTCACCATTGCCCATTTGACGGTCACGTTTTCGGTAGCGTTATCGGGATCCGGCTCGGTCACGCTGCCGGACGCCACGACCTGAACCGTGTCGCCCTTTTTCACTTCGCCGGCATACTGACCGGAAAGACTGGGCGCAAAGCGCAGGTTAAGTTTGTCGGTGGTAACGAAGAGGCTCTCGCTCTTGGCAGTAAAGCCAAGTTTTGCGATTTGATTGGAAAGTGCCACCGTCGGGATCGTGATGTAAACTTCACTGCAATCGGTAGCGCAGAGTTTTACGTAATAGCGGCTGTAGGTCTGGGTCTCGCCTTCCTTCACCACGTCGGGATAAAGCACGATGGCCCAGGTTGCATAGTCGCCTTTGCCGTAAGCAACGATGCTTGCCACATCTCCCTTTTTGAGCGAAAGACCGGGGGCGAGCGTCGTGGGAGCGACCACGGGAGCAACGCGCAGGTTTAGCTGCTCCGCAAGCACTTTTTTGTCATCCAGCTTGGAGAGTTCGTTGAAGTAGCGGGAAAAATCAACCTTGCTGTAATCGATCTCCTGTTCCTCGGAGAGGTACTGGGTGCTGACGAAATATTCGCCCGAAACGCTGTCTTTCGAGTAAGCGATCTTGCTCCAACCGTTGCCTTGTGCGATCACGGTGACTTCATCGTTCTTTTTGAGCACACCGACCACTTCGGAAAGGGTGATGTCGGCGCAGGTGCGAACTTTCAGATCGGCGGTCGCATACATGGTCTTGTTGTTGACGGCGGTATATTTTTTGCCGTAGAGGTCGGCGGTGGTCAGGTTGCCCGAGGAAACGTAGTATTCCTCGGCCTTGTACTCCACCACGCTCGCCTGCAGTTTGGTGCTGATGCGGATGCGGTGCAGTTCGGTAGCAGCCTTTTCAATGGTCACCATGCCGGTTTTGTTATCCAGTTCCTTGTAGAGCTGCACGCCCGCTTTGGCAGTATAAACGGCTTCATCCACCACCTGGTAAGAGTTCTCCTCCACGGGGGCGGGATGATCATCGGGGGTGTTGTCAACCGGCGTATCGTTGTTGCCGGTTTTGGTGCAGGCGGCAAGGGTCGCCGCCATGAGAATTGCCAGAAGCAAAGCCAACCATTTTTTCATTTTGTTTTTCCTTTCTCTGCCAAGCGGAATTGATAGGGATATGGCGTAAAAAGAGACCTACGCCCTCTGTATAGTAGTATAACATAGTTAAATATACTTGTCAATGAATTTTTGCGCTTTTTTTGACTTTTTTGGCAGGAAATTTGCGCCCTGTTTTCAGAACAAATCCAAACAAAAATCGGCGGAACGCAAGACCTTGCGTTCCGCCGATTTTGAAGAGACAACTCTTATTTTGCTTGGTTGAGTTTTTTGGTCAACTGGCTCTTTTTGTGAGCGGCTGCGTTCTTATGGATAATTCCGTAAGCGGCTGCCTGGTCGACCTTTTTCACTGCCTCTCTGTAAGCTGCCTGTGCGGCTGCGGCATCGCCGTTTGCCAAGGCTGCATCATACTTTTTCAGTTCCGTTTTGAGAGCCGTCCTGTGCATTTTGTTCTGCAGCGTTTTGGCGGCGGTTACTCTGACTCTTTTTTTGGCAGATTTGATGTTCGGCACGATTTTTCACCTCCCTATAAAATTTGAAAGTCGTAGGAAAGAGCCGTGCCTGAGAGGGTGCACGGAACTTTTTACAGATACTGGAGTATTGTAACACACTTCTTTTCAAAAAGCAAGTGTTTTTTGAAATTTTTTAGGATTTTGGAAACATTTTTTCAATATCGGCGCGATCGTAGAACTGTTTTTTGTCGCAAAACCGACAGCTGACCTCGATTTTTTCGCCCTCCCCCGCCTGTTTTCTCTCTTCCAGGAGTTTGAGAAGATCGGCTTTCCCGAGCGTGATAAGCGCTTTTGTCGTCCTCTCTCTGGTGCAGGGGCAATGATATTCGACGTCGATCGTGTCAAAGGGGTCGAAGGGAATGTCCCGCAGGGCGATCTTTGCGATCTCCTCGTTGGAAAACCCCTTGTCAAACAGAGTGGAAACGTTGGCAAGATCTTTTACGTTGCGCTCGATGAGGTCAACCGTTGCGGGATCGGCAAAGGGCAAGAGCTGAATGAGCACGCCACCCGCCGCGCGGCAAGTCCTGTCGACGTCGATGAGCACGCCGAGGGCGCAAGCCGTCGGAATCTGCTCGCTCTGCGCAAAATAGGCGGCGATGTCCTCCGCCACTTCGCCGCTGACAAGGTCGCAGGAGCCGTTGTAGGGTTCCTCGCCGCCGCAGTCGCGCGTGATGGTAAGCGCTCCTTTGCCCACAGCTCCCCCGACGTCGAGCTTGCCGTTTGCTTTGAGCGGCAGGTCAACCGCTGGGTTTTGCAAATATCCCCGCACGTTGCCGAGATAATCGGATACTGCGACAACGCGGCCGGCAGGTCCGTCCCCCTGGAGAGCGACCGTGATCGAATCGTTTTTTTCTCCGAGGAGAGAACCCATCATCGAAGTGATTGTGAGAAGCCGACCGAGCGTGGCGCTCGCGGTTGGCGTGGTATGATGAATACGGATCGCCTCATCGACGATCTCTTTTGAACTCATGACAAGGATCCGGGCGCTGCCGTCCCTCGTCATGCCGCGCAGAATTTGCGATGACATGGAATATCCTTTCTACTTCTTTGCACGCGCCGCAAAATAGATGCGTTCCGCATTTTTTGCAGGTGCGGAAAAATCAAAGCCGCCAAAGACGCCGAGCACTTCAAACCCCGCTTTTTGCAAAGCGCTTTCGAGCTCTTCTCTCGTGTAACAACGCTCTTTCTGTGTCTCGTCCTCGCGGCGGTAGTTGCCCCTCTCGTCGCCATAGAAAACCGAGAGATCAAAGGTGCAGATGCGGCTCTTTTTGACGTAGTGGTTCTGCCAGGCACAAAAGACCGGAATCCTTTTTTCGCCTTCGGTCAGCTCGCCGTCAAAAAGATAGGCTTCGTCGCCGTAGATGGTTTCAAACTTGTGTGGCGTGTTGACGTCAAAGAGAAACAGCCCGTCGGGATCCAGATAATTGTGCACGAGCGAAAAGCAAGCGCCGAGATCTTCCTCTTTGATAAGATAATTGACGCTGTCCAGGCAGGAGATGACCGCGCCGACCGTGCCGTAAAGCTCAAACGAACGCATATCCTGAAGAAGATAGAGGATGCGCGGGTCATACCCACAGTTTTCGGCGGCTTTTGCAAGCATTTCGGCGCTTCCGTCCACGCCGATCATATCGTACCCTCTCCCGGAGAGGATTTTCGTCATGCGCCCCGTGCCGCAGGCAAGATCGAGCAAAATTTGGGGCCGCCGTTGCAAAAAGCGGTCAAAGGCGGCCTCAATGAAATTTGCCCAGGACTCGTAATCGAGTTCTGCATTGAAAAGATCATACACACCGGCAAGGGCAGAATACCCCTTGTAGCTCATCAGCGGTATTCTTCCTTTTCCAGGCGCTTGAGCACGGTGAGATACCCCTCATTGCCGTATTTGAGGCAACGGTTCACACGGCTGATGGTCGCAGTCGAAAGCCCCGTTTTTGCGGCGATCTCGGAATAGATATAGTTATCCTTGAGCATTCTCGCCGCTTGGAGTCTGCGCGACATTTCGGTCAGCTCCGAAGGCGTGCAGAGATCCTCCAAAAAGGCTTTGCATTCCTCGGGGCTTTCCAGCGTTTGAAATCCGTGACAAAGATACTCGAGAAGCAGGGACGCGTCGTTAATATCGAACATAATGATCGGTTCCTTTCCGCAGTGAATTGATGGGGAGAATTCGTCAGGGGTCAGGGGGAAGGCTCGGAGATGGGATTCCAAAAGAGGTTTTGAGGCTCTTCTTCCTCAACTTCTCCGGGCAACTGCTCGGCAAGGTAGGCAAGAAGATCTTCCTCTTCCATCGGGGTCTCGTTTTTTTCGCGCGTTTTCAACTCGTGAATGGCAAAGAAGGCAAAGAAAACAAGGCAGTCAATCAAAAGGCATAGACAGCAAACCAAGAGGATCGTTTTGCGACCTTTCATAATGCTCTCCCCACTCCTTTTTTTCTATATTTTACCACACTAAAGTGTAGTTTGTCAAGTGCGGAAAAAAGGAAAAATCCGCCGTGCGGAACTTTCCCGCACGACGGATTTTTCAGAATTTGTTTACTCAATATCTACCCGAACCTTTTTGCCGCAGTTGGCGGAAGCCGCCTTCATCACGGTGCGGATCGCTTTTGCGATCTTGCCGTTTCTGCCGATGACCATTCCCATATCTTCGGGAGCCACCGAAAGGGTCAGAGTGATGGAGCGCCCTTCTTCCTTTGCGGAAACCGTGACCGCTTCGGGAGAATCGACGATCGCTTTTGCGATATCAAGCAAAGTCTTTTGCAGATCTACCATCTTGTTCCTCCTTTACGATAAGAGGGGGATCAGTCGATGATGCCGCTCTTTTTCAGCAGAACCTTGACGGTCTCGGTGGGCTGTGCGCCGTTCTTGAGCCAAGTCTTTGCCTTTTCGGCGTCGATCTTGATCTCCGAGGGATTGGTCAGCGGATTGTAAGTACCCACTTCGTCAATAAATCTGCCGTCTCTGGGAGCGCGGCCGTCGGCGACGATGACGCGATAGAAGGGAGCCTTCTTTGCACCGATTCTGGTAAGTCTCATTTTTACTGCCATGATTGTTTTCCTCCAAAATGAAAATATAATACGGTTTCTTATTTATGAACGGTCAGAATGGCATTTTCATTCTGCCGAACAGTTTCTTCATTTGCTTGTTCCCGCCGCCCGAAAACTGCTTCATCATTTTGAGCATTTGGTTGAACTGCGAGAGCACGCGGTTGACCTCTTCGACCGTGGTCCCCGACCCCGCGGCGATCCGCCTGCGGCGCGACGCGTTGAGAATTTCGGGATGCTCGCGCTCGCGCTTTGTCATCGAGTGGATGATTGCCTCGGTGTGCGTGAGCAGCTTTTCGTCGATCTTGGCGTCTTTGAGCGCGCCGGGCTTCATCCCCGGCATCATGCCCATGAGCTGTTCGAGGTTGCCCATCTTTTTGATTTGCGTGAGTTGGTCGAGATAATCGTCGAGGGTAAAGGTCTGCTCGCGCATCTTTTGTTCGAGCGCCGCCGCCTGCTTTTCATCAAACGCCGCCTGTGCCTTGTCGATGAGCGTCAGCACGTCGCCCATGCCGAGGATCCTCGACGCCATTCGGTCGGGATAGAATGGCTCGATCGCGTCGAGCTTCTCACCCACGCCGATGAACTTGATCGGCTTGCCGGTCACATATCTGACCGAGAGTGCCGCACCGCCGCGCGTGTCGCCGTCGAGCTTGGTGAGGATCACGCCGGTGATGTCGAGCAGTTGGTTGAAGCTATCGGCTACGTTGACCGATTCCTGACCGATCATCGCGTCGATGGTGAGTAAAATTTCGGTGGGATGAACCGCCTCTTTGATGTCGGCAAGCTCTTTCATGAGCACTTCGTCGATCTGCAGGCGCCCTGCCGTATCGAGAAAGACCATGTCATATCCCTGGAGTTTTGCGTGTTTGACCGCCTCGGTAGCGATTTTGACCGGGGAGACGCCGTCGCCCATTGTGAATACCGGGATCTCAAGCCGCTCGCCGATGATCTGGAGCTGTTTGATCGCGGCGGGACGGTAAATGTCGCAAGCGACGAGGAGCGGGCGTTTGCCCTGCTTTTTATAAAGACCTGCAAGTTTGCCCGCGTGGGTGGTTTTGCCCGCGCCCTGAAGACCGACCATCATCACGATCGTAGGCGGGTTGGAGGCGATCGTCAGTTTCGATTGACTGCCGCCCATAAGGTTCGTCAGTTCCTCGTTGACGATCTTGACCACCTGTTGAGCAGGCAAGAGAGATTCGAGCACTTCGGATCCGACCGCGCGTTCCGAAACGGTTTTGACAAACTCTTTAACCACCTTGAAGTTGACGTCGGCTTCGAGGAGCGCAAGTTTGATCTCGCGCATTCCCTCTTTCACGTCGGCTTCGGTGAGCTTTCCCTTGTTGCGGAAGCGTTGGAAGGCATTGTTCAGTTTTTCGCCGAGATTTTCAAACATCGCATTGACCCTCCAAAAAAATTTTACCCGTTTACTGTTTTGACAAGCGTCTCTGCCGCTTCGGCAATCTCGCCGGG
>CADBFJ010000025.1 GCA_902793915.1 uncultured Ruminococcus sp. | reverse complement strand
CCTCATCGAGGTCACGCCCAAATCGATCCGCCTGCGCAAAAAGATCCTCAACACCGAACTGCGGATGAAGGATATGATGCGCCGCCGCCGCGCGATGGAAGCGGGGAAGTAAAAAAAGATGCGAGAGAAACTTTTTTGAAAAAAAGTTTCTCTCGCGCTCTTTTCAAAAAACTTAAACAGAAAAAAGAACGCTCGCCGGAATGTTCGGCGAGCGCTTTTCTTTTTTTGTGAAAGTTTTTTCAAGGGGGTGCGGGGGTGCGCTTTTTTCAAAAAGGCACCCCCGCAAGTCCCTTAAAACGCCTCTCTGACCCCTAAATCCTCAAATCTTCCGCGGCGCAGGGCGAGGCGGGGGGCTTTGTTTTGGATGAGGACGACGGGGGGACGGAGGAGTTTATTATAATCCGACGCCATGGAATCGTTATAGGCGCCTGTGGTGCAGACGGCGACAAGGTCGCCTTTTTCCAGCGACGCGGGCAGGGGGACATTCTCGCGGGCAGGGGGACATTCTCCTGAATGAGGTCGCCGCTCTCACAGCAGCGCCCGGCGACCGTAACGAGTTTGTCGTGCGGCTCATTCTGCTTATTTGCGGCGAGAACGGTGTAAGACGAACGGTAGAGCGCGTAGCGGGGATTGTCCGTCATGCCGCCGTCGATCGAGACGTAGGTTTTGTAACCCGGGATCGGCTTGACCGAACCCACGGTATAGAGTGTCATGCCCGCGTCGGCGACGATGCTCCTGCCCGGCTCCATGAAGAAGCGCGGTTCGGGGAAACCGAGAGACGCGCAGGTCTTGTGAAAACGCTCGGCGATTGAAGCAAGCCGCTCGATCGGATCGATTTTTGGATCTTTTTCGGTGTATCGCACGCCGAACCCGCCGCCGAGGTCGAGCATCTTTGCGGTGTAGCCGAGGTTTTTTTTGACCGACGCGGCAAAGGCGAGCATGACGTCGACCGCGCGCTCGAAGACGTCCTCGTAAAAGACCTGCGAGCCGACGTGGCAGTGGAAGCCGCAAAGTTCGATGTGTTCTTTTTGCAGGGCGAGCGCCACGATCTCGTCGGCCTGCCCGGTCGAGATCGCAACGCCGAACTTGGAATCGACTTTCCCCGTGTTCACTGCCTCGTAGGTGTGGGGGTCAATGCCCGGGGTCAGGCGAATCAGGATCTTTTGTCTGATCCCGCGCCGTGCGGCAATCGCTTCAATCGCTTCGATCTCCTCGCGGTTGTCAGCAACGAAATAGCCCACGCCGTTTTCCATCGCAAAGTCGATATCGGCGTCGGTTTTGTTGTTGCCGTGGAAAAAGGCGAGAGAGAGGTCAAAGCCGGCGCGCTTTGCAAGATAGATTTCGCCCGGGGAGACGACGTCGATGCCCATCCCCTCGTCTTTTAGGATCTTGTAAAGCCCCGAAAAAGCATTGGCTTTGCCCGCATAGAGCGGAAGCGAGCCTACGGGGAAGAGCTTTGCAAACGCGTCGCAAAACGCGCGGCAGTGCGCGCGGATCCTGTTCTCGTCGAGAAGATAAAGCGGTGTGCCGTATGTTTTTGCCAACTCGACCGTATCCAGTCCCGCAAAGGTCAGGTGCCCTTTTTCGTTTTTTCCGATATTGTCACAAAGATAGGTCATAAATACCTCGTTGGGTTAGAGATAATGGGCGCGGAGCTCTTCCGGTGAAAGGGGGGAGAGATCGGCGGGCGAGAGGTCAAAGATCGTCTTGCAGCCGTAGTCGCCCTTTGCAAAATGTTTGTAGACGCCGCGCGCAAGCGCGACGAGCACGCTGCCGGTGAAAGCGGGGTTGGAGTCGAGCGAAAGGCGGAACTCAATCGTGTGTTTCTCTCCACCCGCGGTCTTGCCGTTGCGCAGGACAAATCCGCCGTGGGGAAGCCCCGCGTGGTCACGTTTCAGCTCTTCGAGCGAGATGAAATGCACGGTCGTGTCGTAGTCGGCAAAGTAGGCGGGCATATTGACGATTGCCTGTTCGACTTTGGCAGGGTCGGCGCCCTCTTTGAGGACGACAAAACATTCTCTTCTGTGCTTCTCTCGCGTTGAGAGCTCGGGGCATTTGCCCGAGCGGACGGCTTCAAGCGCTTCTTCGACCGGGATCGTGTACTGGCGCGCGTCGAGCACGCCCTCAATGCGGCGAATGGCGTCCGAATGTCCTTGGCTGACGCCCTTGCCCCAGAAGGTGTAGTCCTTACCGTCGGGCAGGACGCTTTGAGCATAGAGGCGCGCGAGCGAAAAAAGACCGGGATCCCAGCCGCCCGAGATGAGCGCGGTGTGGCTCGTTGCTTTTGCCGAAGCGTCAACCGCGGCAAAGTGCTCGGGGATCTTTGCGTGGGTATCAAAGCTATCGACCACGCAAAACTCTTTTGCAAAGCGCGGCGTCTGCTCGGGCAGATCGGTTGCAGACCCTCCGCAGAGGATCAGGACGTCGATTTTTTCTTTGAACGCGGCGAGGTCACTCTCACGATAGACGGGGCAGCCCGAAGCTGTTTTGATTGAGGCGGGATCGCGGCGGGTGAAGACACCGACAAGCTCTGCGTCTTTGTTTTGCGAGATCGCGGCTTCCACGCCGCGGCCGAGGTTTCCGTAGCCGAAAATGGCGAGTTTCATCATGGGGGGAATGTGTCCTTTCAGGAGAGTAGGTCGTGCATATCGTAAAGCCCGGGGGCTTTGTTCACAATAAATTTGGCGGCGACCAAAGCGCCCTCGGCAAAAACGCCGCGGTCGTGCACTTCGTGGCGGAGCGTCAGAGTTTGGCTGTCGGTACCGAGAATGACCTCGTGTATCCCGGCAATGTTTCCCATGCGGAGCGAGTGGATCGGGATCTCCTCTTTTTCACGCTTGCCGGCGCCGGTTCTACCCGGGATGATCTTCGCTTCGGGGCGGACTTCCTTTAGCGCGCCTGCAAGGGCGAGCGCGGTGCCGCTCGGCGCGTCGAGTTTCCTGTCGTGGTGGCACTCGACGATCTCAATTTCGGCGTTCGGCATTGCTTTTGCCGCGCGCTTGGCAAGGTCGACAAGGAGCGTGACGCCAATCGAATAGTTGGGGGCAAAAAAGATCGGGATCTCTTTTGCCGCCGTTTCGATTGCGCGCTTTTCCTCCTCGGTCTGACCCGTGGTGGCAAGCACGAGCGGGAGCTTATTTTTTACTGCAAAGGCAAGCAGATCGCTTGTGAGCGAGTGATGGGAAAAATCAATAACGCAATCGACCTTTGGGTCGGCGGCAGCAAAAGAAGAAGCGCAAGGCAAATCCGAGAGCGCGCGGTCGGCGCAGGGCGCGGCGTCCACGCCGACGATTTTTTCCACGCCCGCGTTTTCGGCAAGTGCGAGTTTTGCCACGATTGACCCCATGTGCCCGTGCAGTCCGCAAATGAGCAGTTTCATAGGAGATCTCCTTTTAGAAGAGTCCGCGCTCGGAGAGGAGCGAGAACAGCTTGGTTTCATGCGCTTTTTCGAGCGGGGTCAGAGGCAGGCGCAGGACGTTTTCGCCGTACCCGAGCTTTGCCATGGCGGCTTTGACCGGGATCGGGTTGACCTCCGAGAAGAGCGCGTGGATGATCGGGAGCAGTTCGTATTGCAGCGTTCTCGATTTTTCGATGTTGCCCTCGAAAAAGGCGCGGCAGATCTCAACCGTTTCTTTCGGCAGGACGTTTGAGAGAACCGAGATCACGCCGATGCCGCCCATGGCGAGCACCGGGAAGATCTGGTCGTCGTTGCCCGAATAAATATCGAGGCGGTCACCGGCTTTTGCAAAGGTCTCGGTCAGCTGCGAAAGCGAACCCGACGCTTCCTTTGCGGCGACGATGCGCTCATGATCTCCGAGCGCGTCATAGGTCGCGGGATCGATATTGACGCCGGTACGCGAGGGGACGTTGTAGAGAATGATCGGTGTGTTCGTCGCGTCTGCAATGGCGCGGTACATAGTCACAAGCCCGTTTTGGGTTGCCTTGTTGTAGTAGGGAGCCACAAGAAGCAGGGCGTCGTAGCCGAGCTGTTCGGCGTAGCGCGAAAGGTCGATGGCATAGGCGGCGTCGTTCGAGCCGGTTCCTGCGATCATCGGTACTCTGCCGCGCGCAAACTGCATTGCCACCTTCAAGACTTCTCTATGCTCTTCATCCGAAAGCGTAGAACCTTCGCCGGTGGTTCCGGCAATGACAAGGCCGCCGACGCCGCACGCGATCTGCCAGTCAATCAGCCGCCCGAGCGCGTCAAAATCAATTTCTCCTTTGCCTTTCATCGGCGTGATGAGCGCGGTTGCAACGCCCTTAAAAACAGGTTTTTGAAGTTTCAAAACAGGTACTCCTTTGTCCGTTTCGTTTGAATTTGCAAAAAAGACACGGCAAGTTTTTGTGCCGTGTCTTTTGAATGGGATGGCTTGCTTCCCTTCATAAATACAGTATAACATATATGGGGAGCGCCCGTCAAGTTCCCGTTTGGGGAAAATGGTGGAGAGAAAGGGTTTCTTTTTGTGCAAAAGCACCGATTTGACCGTTACTTTGAAAGATCGGCGGTGATGCCAAGAAAGAGCGGCGTGCCGGTCGTGCGGTCAAAAATGACATAGCCGAAGGGGCGGTCGAGGATCACTTCGCGCTCGTCCATCGGGGGCATGGCGGCGTCCTTCATGCCGATCACGGTCGCCGCGGCGGCTTTCGTTCCGCTTCGGTCAAGTTCGATGTGCGTTTTTTGCAGAACCATGCCGATATAGATGTTCCCGAGCGCGCTTTCGCCAAGCTCCGAGAAATCTGCCAGCGCGTCGCTGAACGCGCGTTCGATCCCGGTGCTTGCCAGCGCCGGAATGAGGTCGTCATAGGTGCAATCGTACGAGAATTCGGGGATCTTGACGCGGACGTCGGTCGCTTCGGCGTTCCGATAAAGCGCACGGTAGTCGTCACCGGTCAAAGCGCCCATCGTTTCATAAACGTCTTTTTCTTCGTCGGGGAGCAAGAACAGAATGTCGTAAGAGCCCTCGTAGGACTTGAGGAAGCCGGTAAAGCCGAAGCCCTCGACGTATTTTCGCTCGGTGCTCGAAAGCATGGTAACCTTTGCTTCACCGCGGTCGTAGTTGGTAAAGATTTGATTTTTTTTCACCTGATCGCTTTCGTAAGGTACTTCCCACTTTTGGTCAAAGGTCAGAACGTTGACGAGCAGCAGGACGGTTGAAGGATCGATGCTGTCGAGCAGGTGCGGGATCATTCCCTTGGTGTATTCCTTGACCCACGCGTTGAGCTGTTCGCAGGTGGCGGCGTCGAGCGGCGCTTTGTAGACCTGTGCGTTGTAATAATCGGCGACCGCCTGCAAAAACGCCGGGTTGACTGTGAAGGAGCCGTCGTCCTTTGCCCAGATCGAATTTGCAAGAAGCGTGGTGCCAAACTTGCAATTTTCGACGCGTTCGAGGATTCCGCAGAGCGCTTCGTTCATCTCGGCGACCGAAAGACCGATCGCACGCTCGATCTCCTCTCTGGTTTCCCCCTTGGCGCCGTTTGCCACCATGCAAAGGGCAAACTCAAGCGAAAGGGGAGAGAAGAGTTGGTTGTCGCCGGGCTTTGCTTCTTTCAATACTTCGCGATAGAGCTTCCAGCCGTAATCGGCGAGGATCTCCTCGCGCTTTGCCTGCTCGCTTTCCGAGAGTGCCGCATTTTCGCGCTTTTGATAAGCTGCGACGAGGTTTTCCGGCAACGCCACGAGCGCCGTGCGGCGGCAGGAGGCAAAGGGCAGGATCATACAGAGCGCCAACAGGCAGGCAAAAAATCGAATGTGTTTCATGGAACCGCCTCCTTTTGCGGGTTTTTGTTCTTTCATAGAAATAACGATCGAAAAGCTCGATTTGTCGGAAATCTTCAAAAAATTTTCCTCTTTCTATTCAGTATATCATACAAAAAGAGCGAAGTCAAGCGCATGAAAACGCGACGGTTTCCCGAAAAAACGAAAATTTTGCAATATCTATTGACACAAACTTGCAAAATGAGTATAATGAGACTACTTCCGGGCGAAGATGCCCGACTTTTACATTTGGAGGAAACAAACAATGGAAAGAGTTTACAATTTTTCGGCAGGTCCTTCGATGCTGCCGGTTCCGGTTCTGGAAACGGCTGCCGCCGAGATGCTTTGCTATGGAACGTCCGGTATGTCGGTCATGGAAATGTCCCACCGTTCTCCCGAGTACGACGCGATCATCAAGGACGCCGAGGCAATGCTCCGCAAGCTGATGAACATTCCCGATAACTATAAAGTGCTCTTTTTGCAGGGTGGTGCTTCCACGCAGTTCGCCGCTGTGCCGCTCAATCTCATCAAACGCACCGGCAAAGCCGACTACGTTGTGACCGGTCAGTTCTCGGGCAAGGCGTACAAGGAAGCCCTCAAGTTGGGCTATGATGCCAAGTGCATCGCCACCACCAAGGACGACAACTTTGACCACATTCCGAAGATTACGCCCGACATGGTGCGCCCCGACGCCGCTTACGTCCACGTTTGCTACAACAACACGATCTACGGCACGAAGTATCCCGAAGTGCCGGACACCGGTGATGTGCCGCTGGTTGCCGATATGTCTTCCTGCATCCTCTCCGAGCCGGTTGACGTCTCGAAGTTCGCCGTCATCTATGCCGGCGCGCAGAAGAACATGGCTCCCGCAGGCATGACGCTCGTCATCGTCCGCGAGGATATGCTCGACTATGCCGAGGAGAAAATGCCCACCATGCTTGAATGGAAGATCATGGCGGAGAACGGCTCGATGTACAACACGCCTCCCTGCTACACGATCTACATTGCAAAGCTTGTCTATGAGTGGTTGCTCTCGATCGGCGGTCTTGAAGAAATGAAACGCCGCAACGTAAGGAAAGCAAAACTGCTTTACGACTACCTCGACAGTCAGGATTATTACATCGCTCCCGTCAAGAAGGAGAGCCGTTCGATGATGAACGTCACTTTCGTGACAGGAGACCCCGATCTCGACAAGAAGTTTGCCGCAGAGGCGTCTGCCAACGGGCTCAAAAACCTCAAAGGTCACCGCTCGGTCGGCGGTATGCGCGCTTCGATCTACAACGCAATGCCTTACGAAGGCGTGGAAAAACTCGTCGCCTTCATGAAAGAGTTTGCCAAGAACAACCCCAAAAAATAAGTTCTGTCGTTAGGAAGTGTCTGACATGAAAATTCAACTGCTCAACAAGATCGCCAAGGTGGGTCTTGCCCAGCTCGGCGCAGATTATGAGATCGGCGACGCTGTCGAGAACCCCGAGGGCATTCTCGTCCGCTCCGCCGTGATGCACGAAATGGCGTTTGGAGAAAATCTCCTCGCCGTTGCCCGCGCCGGCGCCGGCGTCAACAACATTCCGCTTGATACGCTTGCCGAAAAAGGCGTGGTCGTATTCAACACCCCCGGTGCTAACGCAAACGGCGTCAAAGAGCTTGCCGTCTGCGCGCTCTTCCTCGCCTCCCGCGACATCGTGGGCGGCGTCAAATGGGCAGAGAGTCTTGCCGGAAGCACCGACGTCGCAAAGCAGGTCGAAAAAGGCAAATCGCAGTTCGCGGGTACCGAAGTTGCCGGCAAGACGCTCGGCGTCATCGGTCTTGGTGCGATCGGTGCGATGATCGCCAACACGGCGCTCTCGCTCGGCATGAACGTGGTCGGGTGCGATCCCTTCCTGTCTGTCGACGGTGCATGGAGACTCGATCCCAGAGTCAAGCGTGTTGCAACCTTTGACGATGTGTTCGCCGCCGCCGATTACGTGACGCTCCACGTTCCCGCAACCAAGGATACGAAGAACATGGTCAACGCCGCGTCGATCGCCAAGATGAAAGACGGCGTCAAGATCATCAACCTGGCGCGCGCCGATCTCGTTGCCGCCGCAGACCTCAAAGAGGCACTTGCAGCAGGCAAGATTTCGGCTTACGTCACCGATTTCCCGACCGACGAGATCGTCGGCACGCCCAAGGTCGTCACCATTCCGCACCTGGGCGCCTCGACCGAGGAGTCCGAGGATAACTGCGCGGTCATGGCGGCGCAGGAGATCGACGATTATCTCAAAAACGGTAACATCAAAAACAGCGTCAACTATCCGAATGCGGCTCTGCCGAGAACCGGTGCCGCTCGTCTTTGCGTGTTGCACGCCAACCTGCCTGCCGTTCTGCCGGCTCTGACCGCGCTGATCGAAAAGCATAAGGATACCTTTGGCATTGCCAATATGACCTCTGCGGCAAAAGGCGAGAACGCCTATACCATTCTCGATCTCACCGCCGCTCCCTCCGAAATAGCCGTCAAGGCGCTCGCCGCCATTCCCGGCGTGAGAAAGGTGAGAACAATTTAAGAAGAAAAGAGATTGCGGGGGAACCCTTTTTTGAAAAAAGCGGTTCCCCCGTACCCTCTCGAAAAAACTTTCTCAAAAATAACTGCGCAATCAATCTGTCAGCTCCCAAAAGCCTTTTGACTGGGGTTTTTGAAAAAGGGTGCGGGGAAAAACTTTTTGCAAAAAGTTTTTCCCCGCATATTTTATCCCTTCTTTTTCCAAACTATAAATGCAAATTCGGAAAACGGGAGGAAAACAGGATGAAAATGGGCAAAGAGGCGTATGAAAAATACGTGCGGGCGAGAGCGCCAAAGTCGCCGCTCGGAAAGGACTGTCTGCACGCCTTTTGGGTTGGCGGTATGATCTGCGTATTGGGACAGGGGATTCGGACGCTTTGGGAGAAAGCATTGGGCTTTTCACCCGAGGATGCGGGGGCTTTGACCTCGATCGTTCTCATTTTTGTCGCGGTACTTTTGACCGGGCTTGGCGTGTTCGACAGGATCGCCAAATATGCCGGCGCGGGAACGCTCGTCCCGATCACGGGGTTTGCCAACGCGGTTGTTTCCCCCGCGATCGACAGCCACGCCGAGGGACTGGTGCTGGGCGTGGGTGCCAAGATCTTTACGGTGGCGGGACCCGTGCTTCTCTATGGTACGCTCGCGGGCTTTTTATACGGCGTGATCTACCGCGTCATTTTATTCTTTTAGGAAGATTTTTTGCGCCTAAAATTGTTAAAAAAATGTGAACAATCGACCAATGTGTGGACAAAGCAGGGCAAATGTGATAAAATGAGGCGAAATATAAGAATGCCCGGAGTATGCCCTTTTTCAGGGAAACTCAAAAAAATTTGCACATTGTAGGTGACGTATGGGGAACTTTTTTGATCTTCACAGCCATATGTTATGCCGTGTGGATGATGGAGCGAGCAGCGAGGAAGAAATGTACGAAATGCTTGATCGCTCCTATGCAGACGGCGTTCGTGGATTGTGCCTTACGCCTCATTTTTCGCCCTCAATGTTTGATGATACCCGTGAGAGCTCGGAGAAATCCTTTGCGCTTCTCAAGGCGTATGCCGCGGAAAAATACCCCGATCTGGAGCTTTTTCTCGGAAACGAGCTCGGTTACTACGACGGATGTCAGCGAGCTCTTGAAGCGGGGATTTGCCGCACGATGGCGGGAAGCCGCTACGTTCTGGTCGATTTTCCCGAATACGTTGAGTTCATCACACTGCGAAGCGGGCTTGGGCTTTTGCAACGCTCGGGTTACAAGGTGATTTTGGCGCACGCCGAACGCTATCGCTGTCTTTACCGCCAGATCGATTGGATCCGCTCTTTTGTGGCTGCCGGCGGGATCATTCAACTGAATGCGTCTTCGGTCGAAGGCGGTTGGGGGAACGGCGCAAAACGGCAGTGGAAAAAACTCATGCGGCTGGGACTTGCGCACATCATTTCGACCGATGCGCACAATCTGACCACGCGTCCTCCCGAGCTCTCGATTTGCATGAATTACTTAAAACTGCATTGTACCGAGGAAGAAATTTCTCTTTTGACCTGGGAAAACGCCTGGCGCGTGACCCGGGATATGGCGATTTAAACCAGGAAAGGATAGTCATGGAAAACGCAAACAATACGAACGGCAGTTACATTGAGATCCGCCTTTCGGATTTCTGGAAAGCGCTGAAACGTTGCTGGTGGCTGCTTTTGGCGGTTTTGATTTTGGTCACGGGCGTCACCTATCTTTTTATGGATCGCACGCACGTGGATCAGTATCAATCCACCGCGACGCTTTACGTGCTTCGTACCGACGGCAGATCTCAACTCAGCTATCAGGATGCCGCTTTTGCAACCGCAATCGTTGAGGACGCTCCCAAGCTCATCCTCAGCGAAGACAACGTGATTATCCCCGCGATCAACAAGCTTGCGGGCACGGAGTACAGCGCCTCCGAGTTGAAAACGCGCATCAACACGATTCTGAAAAAGGTCTCGGTAAAAGGGGCGTCGGCAGATTCCCGCCTCATTTACATCACGGTGACCTCCGGAACGGCGGACGGTGCCGCCAAACTGGCAAATGCTATCGCGCTTTCCGCAACCGAATATCTGAACGATCTGTTGGCGCAAAACCTCGTCAACGTCGTTGACACCGCCAAAGTGCCGAGGAGCATTTCCAACCCGGTGTCGATCGCCAAAGCGGGTCTGATCGGTTTTGCCGCCGCCGCGCTCATCTATCTTATCTGGCTCGTGGTTCTCGTTCTGGATGACCGTATTGATTCGGAAGCACACGTGGAAAAGTATCTGGGCATGACCGTCCTCGGCTCCATTCCTTACCAGGGACAGGGCGATCCCCGCAGAAGGAGCCGCTACGGTTCCTATTCGGGTTATTACGGCTACGGCTATGGGCACGCGCTTGAACAGGAGACGCAGGACAATTCCTCCGCTTCGACAAAGGAGACAACGAGATGAAAAAAACTGTCGAATTTGATTGGGGAAAGAGAAACGATTTTTTCGTCCGCGAAGCCTATAATACGTTGCGTACCAATGTGCTGTTCTGCGGCCGTTCGATCAAAACCATCGTTGTGACCAGCTGTCTTGACAACGAGGGGAAATCCACCGTTTCCATGGGACTTGCCAAAGGGCTTGCGGAAAACGGAGAACACGTTCTGCTTCTCGACGCCGACCTGCGTAAATCGGTATTTGCCTCGAAGGCAAAAACCGAGGGGAATATCATGGGGCTCAGCCAGGTGCTGTCGGGACAAATTCCCGTTGACGAGGCGATTTATGCGACCAACTGCGCGGGACTTGACATGATTTTTGCGGGGCCTTTCCCGCCCAACCCGTCCGAACTGCTGACCGCAAGAGGCGAGTTCAAAAATTTGCTTGATTCTCTGCGAGAAAGTTACGATCACATCATCATCGACGCGCCTCCGCTTGGACTGGTGGTGGACGCTGCCGTGATTGCCGGGACTTGCGACGGTTCGATCCTCGTCATCAACCGCGGGCAGATCAAGTCGCGCCTTGCGCAAAGCGTGAAAAAACAGATCGAGCGGAGCGGCTGTCAGCTACTTGGCGCCGTTCTGAATCAAACTACAAGACGCGTGAACCGTATGGGATACGGGTACTATTATTACGATCGCCGCGGCTATCGTCGCTACGCACGCCGTTACGGTTACTATGGCAAACGGTACCAAAAAGACGATCAAACCAAAAAAGATCAATAACAAAAAACGGGGACGCTTTCGGGCGTCCCCGCTCGTTTTGCCGGCTTTCGGGCGTATTTTTTGAAATTTTGATAAAAATGAATAGTTTTTTTTGCAAAAAGTCTTGCAAACCTTGGAAAACCGTGCTATACTACCCGAGGATAGTAAAGTAGCGGAGTGGGTTTGAAAGAACCCACTCTCAATTTTTGAAAGAGGGATAGGACAACATGAAAAAAGAAGGGATCGTTGCCACCGTCCGCAAACTGGTACAGCCGGTGGTCGAATCGTTCGGTCTGACGCTTTGGGATGTCGAATTTGTCAGAGAGGGTTCCGAATGGTATCTGCGCATTACCATTGATAAGCCCGAAGGGGTCACCATTGAAGATTGCGAAAACGTCCATCTTGCGATCGATCCGCTGCTCGACGACGCCGATCCGATCGACGAATCCTACCATCTGGAAGTTTCCTCGCCGGGGCTTGAGCGCGTTTTGACCGAGCCCTTCCACTTTGAATCCTGCAAGGGAGAAAAAGTCGAGGTGAAGCTCTACGCTCCGCTTGACGGGAGCAAATCCTTTATCGGTACGCTTTCGGGGTTGACCGAAAGCGGGGTCGTGATCTTCCTGCCCGACGGGAACGAACGCACCTTTCCCCGCGCAAGCGTCGCCTCGGTGAAAACCTGCGCCGATTTTGACGAGTTTTAAGCAAGCGAACCATAAGATATCAAAGGACAAAGAAAGGATCTTTGAACATGAACACAGAGTTTTTTGCCGCCCTGGAGCTTTTGGAAAAGGAAAAAGGCATTCCGGCGGACTACATGATCGAAAAGATCGAAGCCGCGCTCGTTTCCGCCTATAAGAAAGAATACGGAAACAATACCAACGTGCGCGTCCTCATCGACCCTGTCAAAAAGGACGTCAAGCTCTTCCAGCAAAAAGAAGTGGTGGAGGAAGTGGAAGATCCC
This sequence comes from uncultured Ruminococcus sp., assembly GCA_902793915.1. Classification (GTDB taxonomy): domain Bacteria; phylum Bacillota; class Clostridia; order Oscillospirales; family CAG-272; genus UMGS1865. The sequence continues at coordinate 1,943 of CADBFJ010000025.1, read as the reverse complement.
GAGACCCAGATCTCGCTTGCCGACGCCAAGTTGGTTGCCAAAAAGTATAAGGTCGGCATGATCATGGAGACCGAAGTCAAAACCAAGAACTTCCGCCGCCTTTCCGCCGCCGCCGCAAAGTCTGTCATCATTCAGGGCATCCGCGAAGGCGAGAGAAGAGTGATGCAGGAGGCTTATGAAAATAAGCACGAGGAGATTATTACCGCCACGGTCAACAAGGTGGATTATGATACCGGCAACGTGATCCTCGATACCGATAACGGCAAAGCCGTGCTCCGCTACGAGGAGCAGATCCCGGGCGAAGATTTCTATGTGGGAGACAAGGTCAAGGTCTTTGTCATGGAAGTCAACAAGGAAGCAAGAGGACCTATCGTAACGCTCTCGCGCATTCACCCCGGACTGGTTCGCAGAATGTTTGAGCTCGAAGTCCCCGAGATCGCCGACGGAACCGTTGTCGTCAAGAACGTCGCAAGAGAAGCCGGTTCTCGCACCAAGATCGCGGTCTATTCAAAGGATGAGAACGTCGATCCCGTGGGCGCCTGCATCGGCAACCGCGGCGCGCGTATTTCCGCCATCGTGGATGAGTTGCGCGGCGAAAAGGTGGACATCGTCAAATATGACGAGATCCCCGAAGAATACGTCGCCGCCGCACTTTCGCCCGCCGAAGTGATCTCGGTTACCATGACGGGGGACAGATCCTGCCGCGTGCAGGTCGCGCCCGATCAACTTTCCCTCGCCATCGGCAAAGAAGGGCAGAACGCCCGCCTTGCCGCGCGCCTGACCGGTTACAAGATCGACATCAAAGCCGATTGAAATGGAACGGGTGAAAAAGATCCCCATGCGCCAGTGCATGGGATGCAATGAACACAAACCCAAAAACGAACTGTTGCGCGTCGTGCGCGACCCCGAAGGGAACATCTCGCTGGATTTCAAAGGCAAAAAATCGGGCAGAGGCGCTTACCTTTGCTTTGACGTTGCTTGCCTCAAAAAAGCGAGAAAGAGCAAACGGATCGACCGCGTGCTCGAATGTGAGATTCCCGCCGAGGTCTATGACGCCATGGAAGAAGAACTGGCAAGCCATGAGAGCTGAACAAACGCAAAAAGTGTTGTCCGCACTCGGGCTTTGCCGCAAAGCGGGCAAAGGGGTCGCCGGCACCGAGACCGTCTGCGAAGCGCTTCGCAAGCAGAAAACGCTTTTGCAGGTCTATTGCCCCTGCGATCTCTCGGAAAACACCCGCAAAAAGCTGACCGACAAATGCGCGTTTTACGGCGTGCCTCTGACCGAGCTTCCGGTAGAGGGCGCGCTCCTTGCGCACGCGGTAGGAAAAAGCGGCTTTTGCGCCGCGTACGGCGTGACCGATGAAAATTTCGCCTCGCTTTTGACCGGTATCATGGCAGAAGAACCATGACCGATTGATTTATCATTTTCCCCTCTCTGCGGGAGGGATCATAGGAGGAACTATGGCTGTTTCAACCAATCAATTCAAACTCAACACACTCGCAAAGAATCTTGGCGTCAAAAGCAAAGATCTTGTTGACGTGCTCGCCGCCGCCGGAATTGAGGCAAAGACGACCACGAAAACGCTCGAACCTTACGAGTTTGACATTCTGTTCGACACGCTGACAAAGTCGCATCAGATCACCGATATCGGCGCGTATCTGGACGGCGTGACCTATATCCCCTCGAAGGTGAAAAAGGCGCCGCCGAAGCCCGAGCCGGCTCCCGAAGCGCCGGCAAAGGAAGAAGCCAAAGAAGCGCCCGCGCCCGAACAGCCCAAACAAAACGAAGCCGCCAAAGCCGAACCTGCTCGTCCGCAGACCGAGCCGGAAAAGGTCGCGGAAGTGAAAACGCCCGCGCCCGAGCCGCAAAGACCGGCACAAAGACAACCCTACACCGGCAATCCCTATCACAGAGAGACCGCCGGCGCTTATCCGCCTGCCCG
>CADBFJ010000024.1 GCA_902793915.1 uncultured Ruminococcus sp. | reverse complement strand
TAGGTATTGGTTTGGAGATAACTGCGCGAAACATTGAGCGGAAGCTCGGGGCAATCAAGCACGCCTTTGAGCATCAGCAGGTATTCCGGAATAACCTCTTTGATGTTATCGGCGACAAAAACTTGATTGTAGTAGAGCTTGACCTGCCCCTCGATCGATTCGTATTCATTGTTCAGCCGCGGGAAAAAGAGAATACCGCGGAAGTTGAGCGGATAGTCGGCGTTAATGTGGATCCAGAACAAGGGTTCTTTGTAGTCGCGGAACACCTTGTGATAGAACTCTTTGTATTCTTCGGGTGTGCAATCGGAAGGATTTTTGAGCCAAAGCGGAGTCGTATCGTTGATCGGTTCGGGAGCCTTTGGTTCTTCGCCTTCTTTTTTGGCGGGTGCTTCCTCGCCGTCCGAAAAATAGATTTCGACCGGCATAAAGGAGCAGTATTTGTCGAGAATCTCGGCGATCTTCGCTTTGTTCAGATATTCCGCTTCCTCGTCCGAGACGTGCAAAATCACGTCTGTGCCGTGCAGTTTGCGTTCTGCGGGGAAGGATTCGTAGGAACCGTCCGAGGAGCAGACCCAGCGCAGCGCGGGCGCGTCGGTGTAGGATTTGGTCAGAAGCTCGACTTTGTCGCTGACCATAAACGCCGAGTAAAAGCCAAGACCGAAATGTCCGATGATACCGTTGTTTTGCCCCTCGTTCTCATATTTCTGAATGAAATCGAAAGCGCCCGAAAGAGCGATCTTGCAGATATAGTTTTCGACTTCTTCTTCGGTCATGCCGATGCCGTTGTCCGAAACGGTAAGCGTTTTTTCCTCTTTGTTCAAAACGACGTCAATGCGATAGGTTTCTTCTTTTGGATCGTATTGACCGAGAGATGTGAGTCGGCGGAGTTTTGTAACGGCGTCGCAGGCATTGGAAACAAGCTCACGGAGAAAGATGTCTTTTTCCGAATAGAGCCATTTTTTGATGACCGGGAAGATATGCTCGGTTTCCACCGAGATACCGCCCCGTTTTGTGGGTTCACTCATGGTAGATCAACTCCTTTTATTCGGGATCGGCGGGTGCGGAAGGCTCGGATTTGGATTTGTTGCGGAGGAGGGCTTCCTCTTTTGCAAACCGTTCTCGCGCTTCATCGCTGTCGTCGAAGAAAATACGGTGCTTTTTTGCCAAACGGTAGGTTTCCAGCTGGAAGGCTTCAAACTCGTCGATCTCAAACGCGGCGGATTCCGACGATTGAGCTTCCGGTTCGGGATCGCTCTTGGAGCGGCGCTTTCTCTGCTTTTGCGCGCGTCTTGCCGCAGAGGGAGGTGCATAGTAGTTCTTGGTATCGGTCGGCAGTCCCTTTGCTTTGAGACGCTTTTCAAGATGGCGGTCGAGCAGAGCCAGGATCGTGGCAAAGAGCGGAACGCCGAGCACCATGCCGGTGATCCCCCAAAGCGTTCCCATGGTGACGACGGCAGTAAAGACGCAAAGGGCGCTGACGCCGGTGTTGTCGCCGAGGATCTTGGGACCGATGATATTGGCGTCAAGCTGCTGCACCAGGAGCACGATGAGGAGGAAGGGAATGACCTTCGACGGATCGGTGAACAGAATGATGACAGAGGTCGGAATGGCGCCGATAATAGGACCGATCACAGGGATGACGTTGGTTACTGCGATAAAGACCGAAATGAGAAGATTGTAGGGAATCCCGACAACGAGGTTGATGAGATAGGAAAGAATCCCGATGATGATCGAGTCAATGATCTTGCCTGTGAAGAACCCGCCGAACGCACGGTGCGCCGTGCGGAAGAAAGAGGTCAGGTTTTCGTTGGTGGCAGGGGTAAAGAACGCGTAGCGCAGGCGCATGATCTGCGCATAGCGTTTCTCTTTGCTGGCAAGGAAATAGATCGAAATAAAGAGACCGATGATGATGTCCGCCGTGATCGAAATCACGTTGCCGGCAAAGTTGAAGGCTTTGAGGAAGTTTTTGCCGATGAGGTATTCCGAAAGACTTTCGCGATCCAGATGCAGAGAGGCAAAGAACCCGGAGAGCCCTTCGGAAACAGATTCGACCTCGAGTTCTTCCAGACGGAAGCGATCTTTCATGAGCTTCGTGTTGAAGAAACGGATCAAATCGTTGACGCGTTCCACGCTGTTTGCAACGAAACCGTCATAATTGTCAAGGAAGGACGAAATGCTCTCCCAAAGTTGCGGGATAATGAGGAGAAGGAGCAATACGATCACCACAAACAGGAAAAGGAAGGTAAGGAAGATCGAGAGTCCTCTGCGCAATTTTCCGCGCGGGAGCTTGGCAAGGATCCTGCGTTCGCAGAAATTTAGGATCGGGTTGGAGAGATAGGCAACCGAAAGCCCGATGATGAGCGGGCGCAACAGGGCAAAGAGCCGGTCAAACCAGGTGTTGAGATCGTCAAGGTTTGCGGTGAAGACCACGAGGAAGAACAGAACGAGATAGGAAATAATGCCGATCCAGGTGCTTTTTTTCATGTTTCCCATAGATCAGTCCCCCCTTTCTTCCGCGTTGGCGGGAGAGGTTGGTTCGGCGGCGCCGATCTGCTGACTGCGGAACTTTTTACGGATCTCGCGCGCAGAGGTTTCCGCAGAAACACGGACAAGAGAAATATCCGAAATCACACCGAACAGGCGGATTTTGCAACCGAATTTGTAGAACCAGAGACGGAAACGGTCAAAGGCGGTGAGCTTTGCTCCGCTTTCCACTTTAAGGCGAAGTTTGAGGATGCGTTCTTCAAAGCGCATCCGGCGATAGTCGGCAGGGAGCTCGGCATCGCGTTCGGGGTCGAGTAGGCTTTCGGGCGGATAGTAGTTTCGCACCGAAGCGGGAAATCCTTTCTTTTGCAGGCGGTCGACCGTGACCATTTGGGCGAACTCAAGGATCGTGGCAAAGAGCGGGATCCCGAGGATCATGCCCGGAATACCCCAAAGCGCGCCCATCGTGGAAATGGCGATCACCACGCAAAGGGCGCTGACGCCGGTATTGTTACCCACGATATTGGGGCTTACGATATTGCTATCCACCTGTTGGACGATGATGACCACGAGGAGGAGAGGGAGAATTTTGCTCGGGGACATGATAAGGATCCAGATTGCCACGGGAATTGCACCGAGGAAAGGACCGATGATGGGAATGATATTGAAAAGCCCGATGATCAGCGCAAGAAGCACTGCATAAGGCAGTTTCATCGCAAGGAAAATGACGTAGAGCAGAACGAAAACAAAGAGCGAGTCAAGGATTCGCCCGGTGAGGAAGCCGCCGAAGGAGCGGTTTGCCGTGTGAACGAATTTGGAGATTTGCTCGTTGGCGTGGTTGGAGAAGAGGGCGGTGCGGAGTTTGGAGATCTGCGCGTAGCGCAACTCTTTCGAGGCAAGGAAATAGATCGAGATAAAGAGCCCGAAGAGGTAGTCTTTGAAATTCCCGAACAGACCGCCGAGGAAGGAGAGGATCGAACCCGTATCAATGGTGCGGATATATTCCACAAGGCTCCCGCTCCTCGAGCCGATCAGAGCGGCGACCCGCTGCTCGATCACATAGTTATCCCAATACTCGATGAGGGTTGGGTTGCCGGTGAATTTTTGGGCAAAAGCGTTGATCTTTTCAAAAATGCCGTTCAGTTCCACCACGGTGGCGGCAATGTAAATATCGTAGTTGAATGCAAGGTTGGCGAGGTTTTTGATGAGTTGGGGAACAAAGAGGGCAATCAGCGCCGCAAGGAGTGCGAAAAGGAAAAGGTAGGTGAGGACTAAAGAGAGCGCGCGGCGAAGCCCGTAAGGACGCACTTTTCGCAAGAGCTTTTGCTCGAGGAAACGAAGGATCGGGTTGCAGAAATAGGCGAGAACAAGTCCGATAAAGACCGGGCGAACGACTTTATAGGCTTTTGCCAGCCAACCGTGAATGGGCGCGCGGTTCGAGATAAGCAGAAGAACGAGAATGACCACGGCGTAAATGACGGCAAGGCGGATAAGTTTCTTTTTGCTTTGTTGATCGAGAGCCTCCATGCGACAGAGCCTCCTTTCCCTTATAATTCATCTTATATATTATACCTTTTTTTTGCGTTCGTCAATAGATTTTCGAATTCTTAAAGATAATTCTTGCAAAAAAAGCGAAAGTGTGGTAAAATAAAGCCATCTTTGGGAAAGGAGAGGGACGCCATGATCACGGAAAGAGCAAATGCAAAAATCAATCTCTTTCTGTCGGTCGGAGAGACGCGCGCGGACGGATACCACGATCTCGCAAGCGCCATGCAGACGGTTTCGCTTTGCGATACCTTGACGATCCAATACCTTCCCGGCGAGTTTACAAAGATTCGAATGGAGATCTCGGGAGCCGATGGTCTTCCGACCGATTGCAGAAATCTCGCCTATCGCGCGGCGGAAGCCTTTTTGAAGAAGACCGGGCGGCGCGGAGAAGTCGAAATCAAGCTCACAAAGCGCATCCCGATGGCGGCGGGGCTCGGCGGCGGCAGTGCCGACGCGGCGGCTGTTTTGCGCGGGCTGAACAAGCTCTGCGGCGGCCCTCTCTCAAAAGAAGAGCTTTGCGCGCTCGGAGAGGCGCTCGGTGCCGACGTTCCTTTCTGCATCCTCGGCGGATGCGCCTACGCCACCGGCGTGGGCGAACGCCTCTTACCGTTTTCCTCTTTGCCGCAAGACCTCGTTTTTGTTGTTGCCTGCGGTGGGGAAGGCGTTTCCACCAAAGAAGCCTACGCTTTGATCGACGAGAGCAGGAAAGCAAAAAAAGGCTTCTTTCAAGCGCCCGCACCGGACCTGTTCTCGGACGCGCTTGCGGGAGAAGAATTTGCCCGCCTCCTTCCGTATTTTTGCAACGATTTTGAGGGCGTGATTGAACCCTTGCGCCCGACCGTGACCGAGATCAAAAGCGCGATGAAAGACTACGGCGCAACCTTCTCCATGATGAGCGGCAGCGGTCCATCGGTCTTTGGAATTTTTCCCGATCTGCAATCGGGGGATTCCGCTTGCCAAACACTTCAAAAGCGCGGGATCGCGGCATTTCTCTGCCACCCCGCAAAAGCATATTTTCCGAACTGATACCGCGTTTTTACGCGAGAAAGGCAGATACCCTTGAAACAAACGAAAGAAGGCGCCGCTTGCGCCAAAAAGACCTCGATCGGCGGACAAGCTTTGATCGAAGGCATTATGATGCGTGGACCGAAAAAAAGCGCCATGGCAGTTCGCAACCAAAAAGGCGAGATTGTCGTGGAGGAGTTTGAGACCAAAGGCGCAAACCGCCCGAAGATCTGCAAGCTTCCGATCATCCGCGGCATTTTCGGCTATATTGATTCGATGACGATCGGCTACAAGTGTCTCATGCGTTCCGCCGAACTGTCCGGGATGAGTGAAGTGGAAAACGAGGACGGCTCGAGCGATAAACTTCCAAAATGGCTTATGACGCTGGTGACGGTCATCAGCACAGTTTTGGGCTTTGCAATCGCGATCGGACTTTTCGTTTGGCTGCCCGCAAAGCTTTACGACTGGACGCTTTCGCGCGTCGTTACCACCGAAAAGGCGGCGCTGGCGTCGCTCATCAAATCGGCCTTTGAAGGGGTCCTCAAAATCCTGCTTCTCGTTGGCTACATGGCGGCGATCTCGCTCATGAAAGATATTCGAAGAACCTTTATGTACCACGGAGCCGAGCACAAGACCATTTTCTGCTACGAGGCGGGGCTTCCGCTGACGGTTGAGAACGTCAAATCCCAGCGCAGATTTCATCCGCGCTGCGGCACGTCGTTCCTCATTCTCATGCTTCTCATCAGCATTTTCGTTTCGTTTTTCATCGACCCGATCTCGATCGCGATTTCGGGCAGTGTTTTGCCTACCGTTTGGCGGGTGCTGGTCAAACTCTTACTCATTCCGATCATCGTGGGGCTTGGCTACGAACTCATCAAGTTTGCCGGTAGGCACGATAATCTTTTGACGCGTATCATCTCCGCCCCCGGCGTCGCGCTCCAGCACGTCACCGTTTTAGAGCCGACCGACGACATGATCGAGTGCGCGATCAAAGCGGTAGAAGAAGTCATCCCGGAGGACGACAGCGACCGCTGGTAAGCGATTCTTTTTCACGGAAAGAAGGCAAAATTTTTATGGATATCCTTGCAAAAGAGGCAATAAATGCAATCGACGAGCTTTTGGAGCTCGCCGATCTCAAACCCGGGCAGATCCTTGTCGTCGGCTGTTCTTCCTCCGAGATCGTCGGGGGACAGCTCGGACACGCATCGAGTCCCGAAGCCGCAAAAATCGTGTTCGACGCGATTTACGGTCGCCTGAAAGAAAAAGGCATCTATCTTGCTGCCCAGTGTTGTGAACATCTCAACCGCGCTTTGGTTGTGGAAGCAGAATGTGCCGAACGATACGGGCTGGAGCAGGTCACGGTCGTCCCGCGCCCCAAGGCGGGAGGCTCTTTTGCCACCGCGGCTTACGAGGCTTTCCGAAATCCTGTCGTCGTCGAGCATATCGCGGCGCATGCGGGGCTTGACATCGGCGGCACCATGATCGGAATGCACCTGCGCCACGTGGCGGTTCCAAAACGGCTTGCGCAAAGGACGATCGGCAAGGCGCTCGTCTTTGCGGCAACCACGCGCCCCAAGTACATCGGCGGGGAACGGGCGGTCTATGTGAGCGATTCTCCCAAGACCTGATTTTTTGGCAAATCTTTCTTGAAATCCTATTGACACGACTTCTTCGGCGTGCTATAATACTCTTGTAAATCTTTTAATTCTTTCGTATAAATGGGTATCGGAAAGGAGACAAAGATGGAAATTGCAATCATCGCACATGACCTCAAAAAAGAACTCATGACGCAGTTTTGTATTGCCTACTGCGGAATTTTGAGCAAACATAATCTCTGCGCCACCAGCATCACCGCAAAGTATATTTCCGAAGCTACGGGGCTTGAAATCGAGCATCTTCTTGCCGGCATTCAGGGCGGCAAGGACCAGATCGCGGCGCGCATCGCCTGCAACGAGATTGACCTGCTTCTTTACCTCAAAGACGCCCGGAAAGACGCCAAGAGCAACGAGCACGCAAACGAGCTCCTTCGCCTCTGCGACGAGTACAACATCCCGGTCGCGACCAACATCGCCACCGCCGAAGTGCTGGTCATGGCGCTCGACCGCGGTGACCTCGATTGGCGCAACTTCGTCAATCCCCGCTCGGCATATAACCAGAGCAAACTCAAAAAGAAGACGGAGGAATAATTCCTTCGCACGGCAGGAACACGTCGATCCAATCCGCCCCCCCAGAGAGAAGGTCAGCCGCTTGCGGCTTGCTGAAAGACCTTTGCCGCCGGTAAGATCCGATACCGCCCAGCCGTTTACAACCGAACACCAAATGAGTGAAAGTCCGGGTGGAACCGTGCATTCTATATGCACCCTTGACAAACGTCGCAAGACAGGTCGGGGTGCATTTTTATTTTGAATTTTATTAAAGGAGTCAAATATGAAGATCATTTACAGCAACGGAACCGTTGGGGAAGCGCTTCCTGAAGAGGAGCTCCACATTCTGCGCCACACGGCGGCGCACATCATGGCGCAGGCGATCCGTCGCCTGCATCCGCAGGCAAAGTTTGCCTACGGTCCTGCCAACGAAAAGGGATTTTACTATGACGTCGACCTCGGCGAAGAAAAGCTGACCGACGAAGACCTTGCCGCCATCGAAGCCGAGATGAAGAAGATCGTCAAGGAGAACCTGCCGATCCGTCCTTCGATCCTACCGAGAGAGGAAGCCATCGCCTTCATGAAAGAGCGCGGAGAGGTCTACAAGGTCGAGCACATTGCCGACCTGCCCGAGGATGCCGAAATCAGCTTCTTTACGCAGGGCGAGTACGTCGATATGTGCACGGGACCGCACCTCTGCTACACCAAGGCGCTCAAAGCCTTCAAAATTCTCGACCAATCGGGTGCGTACTGGAAGAACGATAAGAACAACAAGATGCTGACCCGTATCAAGGGTACCGCTTTCCGTACGCAGGAGGAACTCGACGAGTATCTCAAACAGCTTGAGGAAGCCGAGAAGCGCGACCACCGCCGCATTGGTAGAGAAATGGACCTCTTTGCCCTTATGGACGAAGCACCCGGTATGCCGTTCTTCCTTCCCAAGGGCATGATTCTGCGCAACGCGCTGCTCGATTACTGGCACGAAATCCACAACAAGTGGGGATATGACGAAGTGCTGACGCCGCAGATTATGCGCCGCACGCTTTGGGAGACCTCCGGTCACTGGGATCACTACAAGGAAAATATGTATACCACCGTCATTGACGGCGAAGATTTTGCCATCAAGCCGATGAACTGCCCCGGCACGGTGCTGATCTATGGCATTAAACCCCGTTCCTACAAGGAACTGCCGATGCGTTGCGCCGAGCTCGGTAAGGTGCATCGCCACGAGCTTTCGGGTGCTCTCCACGGGCTGTTCCGTGTCCGTGCCTTCACGCAGGACGACGCGCACATTCTGCTTGCCAAAGAGCAGATCAAGGACGAGGTCATGCGCATCGTTCAGCTCTTTGACGAGGTTTATAACCTCTTCAAGCTTCCTTACACGATCGAGCTTTCCACGATGCCCGACGATCACCTTGGTTCGAGGGAAGACTGGGAGATCGCCGAGAATGCCCTTGCCGACGCGATCACCTCTCTCGGCAAGACCTACAAGCTCAATCCCGGTGACGGCGCGTTCTACGGTCCGAAGCTTGACTTCCACCTGACCGACAGCCTCGGCCGCGAGTGGCAGTGCGGCACGATCCAGCTCGACTACCAGCTGCCCGGTAGATTTAACCTTGAGTACACTGCCTCCGACGGACAGAAGTACACGCCGGTCATGATCCACCGCGTGGTCTTCGGTTCGGTTGAGCGCTTCATCGGCGTTTTGACCGAGCACTATGCCGGCAAGTTCCCGACCTGGCTCGCTCCGCTTCAGGCAAAAGTCCTGCTCGTCTCCGAGAAGTGCGCTGACTACGGCAAAAAGATCTTTGAAGACCTCAAAGCCGCAGGCGTCCGCACCGAGCTCGACGACAGAAACGAGAAGATCGGTTACATGATCCGCGAGGCGCAGGTCGTTGACCGCGTGCCCTATATGCTCATCATCGGGCAGAAGGAAGCCGAAGAGGGAACCGTCTCTGTTCGCTTCCGCGATAGCGGCAAGACCGAAACCATGTCCGAGGCCGACTTCATCGCCATGATCCAAAAAGAGATCAAAGACAGAGCGTAAGCGATTTGGAAAGAAAAAATGCGGGAGAAACTTTTTGGAAAAAGTTTCTCCCGCACCCTTTTCAAAAACTTTTCATATATTTTTATAAAAAATTCTCAAAACCCCTTGACTTTTGTAAAAGTCTTGTGCTATAATAACATGCCGCTTAATGTTGGCTTCTTTTAAGTGCGTCCGAAAGGGCGCCGCCAAAGTCATTAGCGAGTCTATACGAAAGTGAGGTGCTTTTCGTGTTTGCAGTCATTGAAACCGGCGGAAAGCAGTACAAAGTCACCGAGCAGGATATTCTCTTTGTTGAGAAGCTCGGCGCAAACGAGGGGGACGAAGTCGTTTTTGACAGCGTTCTCGCACTCTCCGACGACAAGGGTTTCCGCGCCGGAACGCCCGCGATCGACGGTGCAAAAGTCGTTGCCAAGGTTCTGAAGAACGGCAAGGGCAAAAAGATCGACGTGATCAAGTACAAGTCCAAAAAGAACGAAAAGAAGAAGATCGGTCACAGACAGCCTTTCACCAAAGTGCAGATCCTTAAGATCGAAGCCTGACCTTTTTTACTTCCCAAAGACATGACGAAAATCGTGTTTTTCCGCAGCGGCGGAGTTTTCTATGGGTTTGAAGAGACCGGACACACCGGTTACGGTGACGCGGGGGACGATATCCTCTGCGCGGCAATCTCTTCCATGACCATGTTCCTCATCAACACGATCGAGGTGGCTTACGCTTCGAGAGTGGAGTATGATATTGACGATCAGGATACCAAGATCCGCGTCCGTTCCAAGGCGGCGCTTCCCGAGTTTGAATCGGACGATTACAAGCGCTACGCCGTTTCGGGGATCTTCATGGGTTACTATTGTCAGCTTGGCGATATGCTTGAGGAATACGGCGATTATCTCGACGTGCAGGTCAAGGATCAGCCCTACGAAGACGAAAGCGAAATCAATTGAAAGAAACTTACGGAGGAAAAGAATGATGTTGAGAATCAGTTTACAGTTCTTTGCTCATAAAAAAGGTGTAGGTTCTACCAAGAACGGACGCGACAGCGAGTCCAAGCGCCTTGGCGTGAAACGTGCTGACGGTCAGTTCGTGCAGGCGGGCAGCATCATCGTCAGACAGCGCGGCAGCGCGGTCCGTGCCGGTGAAAATGTTGGCGTTGGTAAGGATTACACGCTCTTTGCTCTCGTTGATGGCAGAGTGAAGTTTGAGCATTACACCAAGACCCAGAAAAAGGTCAGCGTTTACGCTGAATAATTTCGGGGCACGAAAAAAAGCGGTGGTAACACCGCTTTTTTTCATGCTTTTTTTATTGCAAGAGCTTTTGCCGCAAAAGATCGAACACGCGGTTGCGGTCGTTCTCCGAAAGGATCGCGTAGGCGACGTATCGCCCAAAGGTCTTGACCTCGGCGTTTTGCAGTTTGGGGACTTCCGCCGGAATATAGGAAAGATACCACTCGCGGTTCGTCTGAAACAAAAAGGCGAGATAATCTTTGATCTCTTTTGCAAGTGCGTTGGCGCTCTCCGCATCGTCGCAGGCAAAAACGGCAAACTCGTTGAGATTACTGCCATCCTTGGCGACCCGCAGTGCAAACGTGGCATCCTTTTCCAAAGGGAAAGCGCCTCCGTAAAATGCGGATTGATCATCTAAAACTCGAAAATCTCCGCCCGAAAGCTCGCGTTCAACGTGATCGGCAAGCTCGTAAGGCGCGAGATCTTGACGATATTCGGTGCGGCAGGCAGAAAGTATCAAAACAAGCGTGCCAAGGCAGAGCAAAAGCATTGCAAATCGTTTCATTCAGGTTTCCTCCCATGCGTGGGTGCGCAGATAGTGTAGGATTTCCCGATATGCCGCGGCATTCAGGTGATAGCCGTCGCCGTTGTCAAAGGCGGCGTCAAGAGCCCCGTCCTTGTCGGTCAGCACTGACGCTGTGTCCACACAATAGACCCGATCTTTCCTTGCGGCGATCTTTGGAAGGATCCCATTGAGCGCGCGAATGTCTCGGTTGACTTCTTCCGGGTCGTCAAAGCGCTCGCTTTCCTTGGTCACGGGATAGATGGTTTGGAGCAGGATCGTGGTGTTTGGGGAAACCTCTTGAATGGAGGAGAGCAGAGCGGAGTAGTCCGCGACGAAGCTTTCGGGAGCTGCGGCATAACCGTACACGCCGTTTAGCCCAAAGGAAAGCACCAAAATCGCGGGTTGCTTTTCGCCAAGAAGCTCTAAAAGACCGACGCTTTTGCCGGTTTCGGGGTCAATCACGTTCTCGTAGGGGAGACGTGATGAAAGCCGTTTGGTGCCGCTTTCATCCGCCAACACTTGCGTTGTTTTAGTCCCATTTGAGAGAACGCCGCGCGAACGCAGATGCGCGGTCGTGCTTTCACCGAAAAAGGTCAGGCGATCCTGATAGGCAAGCCCTGCGTCCTGCGTACTTGGAAGAAAATAGGAGTTTTCGAGCGTGGATGGTGCCGGAAGCTCTGTGACGGGCTTGGGGAGCTCTTTGGCTTTTTCTTCAATCTCACCTCTGCCGAGGAGGATCGCTGCCGAGGCGCAGGCGAGCGCGCAAACCAAAAGAGAAGTGACGAAAATGCCGGCGGAGATCTCTTCCACCGAGCGCCGCTTTTTCTTTTTCATTTATTTTCCCCTTTTTGCAAGGATTTTCGAAATTAGTTTTGTAAGATTTCTGCTTTTTATACCAAACAAAGTTTTTCAATTTGTGAAAAATCTATTGACAGATATAGAAAATTTCATTATAATTGATAAGGAAAAGGCGGCCTTGTCGGATTTTTCCGATGACCGTCTCTTTATTTTTGGGAGGAGGGTGTTTCTTTGGATCACGGAAGCTACCAAAATCCGCTTTGCGCCCGGTATTCGGGCAAAGAGATGAAACGCATTTTTTCGGACGACGTCAAGTTTTCGACCTGGCGTAAGCTATGGCTCGCACTTGCCGAAAGCGAAAAAGAGCTTGGTCTTGCTATTACAGATGAACAGATCGAGGAGATGCGCGCGCACCTTTTTGACGTCGATTATGAAAAAGCCGCAGCTTACGAAAGCGCGCTCCGCCACGACGTCATGGCGCACATCCGCACCTTTGGCGACGCTTGCCCCAAGGCAAAAGCGATCATTCACCTTGGCGCGACCTCGTGCTACGTCGGTGACAATACCGATCTTATCGTGATGCGCGAGGGGCTGTTTCAGATCAAGCGCTTGCTCGTTTCGGCGCTGGAAGCGCTCGGCGAGTTTGCCAAAGCGCACAAGGACGTTCCGACCCTTGCTTACACGCATTTCCAGGCGGCGCAGCCGACTACGCTCGGCAAACGCGCAACGCTTTGGGCGCAGGATCTTCTTATGGATTTGCGCCAACTGGATTTTCTCCTTTCGGATTTCCGGCTTCTCGGCTGCAAGGGGACGACCGGAACCGGCGCTTCCTTCCTCGAACTTTTTGACGGAGATCGTGAAAAGGTCAAACTTCTGGAAGAGAAGATCGCCGAAAAAATGGGCTTTTCGGCTTGCCTCCCGGTTTCGGGGCAGACCTACACGAGAAAAATCGATTTCTTTGTTCTTTCGGTGCTTTCCGGGATCGCGCAGAGCGCCTCGAAAGCCGCGGGCGACCTTCGCCTTATGGCGCACTTAAAAGAATTTGACGAACCTTTTGAAGCCGCGCAGGTCGGGTCCTCCGCAATGGCGTATAAACGCAATCCAATGCGTTGCGAACGCATGGCGTCGCTTGCGCGCCTTGTGATAGCGGATGCCCAGAATCCTGCCATCACGGCGGCAACTCAATGGCTTGAGCGGACGCTTGACGACAGCGCCAACCGCCGCATCAGCATCCCCGAAGCATTTCTCGCCACCGATGGCATCCTGTCGCTCTATATCAACATCATTCGCGGCGGCACGCCTTATCCCAAGGTGATGGAAAAGCATCTCGATGAGGAACTGCCGTTCCTTGCCACCGAGAATATCCTCATGGAATGCGTCAAGCGCGGCGGAGACCGCCAGGCGCTCCACGAAGCGATCCGCGAACATTCGGTTGCCGTGGCAAAAGAGATCAAACTGAACGGCGGCAAAAACGATCTGCTCGATCGTATCCTTGCCGACAAGCGTTTCGGACTGACCAAGGAAGATCTCGATCGGCTTCTCAACGTCCGCAACTTTATCGGGATGGCGCCCGAACAGACCGAGACCTTCTTAAAAGAGGAACTTGCCCCCGTTCTCAAAGAAAATCGTGAGTTTTGCGGCAGCAACGTTTCGATCAACGTATAAAGAAAAGAGGAGAACACAACTATGTTAACAGCAATCGTCGGCATCAACTGGGGAGATGAAGGAAAGGGCCGCATGGTCGATCTGATTTCCCAAGAATATGATGTGGTCATTCGCTACCAGGGCGGCAACAACGCAGGTCACACGGTGGTCAACGAAAAAGGGAAGTTCATTCTCAACCTGCTTCCGTCGGGCATCCTGCGCGACGAGACCGTCAACGTGATGGGTCCCGGCATGGTCATTGATCTGGAACACCTGACCGGGGAGATCGCAAGACTGCGCGATGCCGGTATCAAGATCACGCCAGAGCATCTGAAAATTTCGGATCGCGCTACCATTTGTATGCCGTATCACAAGCTCCTCGACTGCCTCGAAGAAGACCGTCTTGCCGATAAGAAATTCGGCTCGACGCGCAGAGGCATCGGTCCGGTCTATGCCGATAAATACATGAAGAAAGCTCTGCGGATCGGGGATCTGCTTCATCCCGAACTGCTTCTTGACAGACTCAAGGATCTCATGGAGTGGAAGAATTTGACCATTGTCGGCGGCTACCACCACGAACCGATCACCGCGGAAGAAATGTACGCTTGGCTCGAAAAATTCGGTTTCCCGTTCAAGGATTACATCTGCGACACGACCGCATACCTCGGTGACGCGGTCAAGAACGGCAAAAAGATCCTCTTTGAAGCACAGCTCGGCGCTCTGCGCGATATTTACCGCGTGGATGAGAGCATCGGCATTATGAAAGCCTACTCGACCTGCGTGGGCGAAGGACCTTTCACCTGCGAGATGTTCGGAGCGGAAGCCGAGGAGCTTCGCAAAGCCGGCAACGAGTACGGCGCCGCAACTGGCAGACCGCGCCGCGTGGGTGGATTTGACGTTGTCGCTTCTCGTTACGGCGTTTTGGCGCAGGGCGCAACCTCGATCGCTCTGACCAAGCTCGACGTGCTCTCCTACATGAAGAAGATCCCGGTTTGTGTCGCCTACGAAGTGGACGGCAAGCGGGTCGATCGCTTCCCGAATGGGCATGATCTTACGGTCGCAAAACCGATTTACGAGTATCTGCCGGGCTGGAATTGCGATATTTCGGGATGCCGCACGATGAAGGATCTGCCGAAAGAAGCGCGCGACTACGTGACCTACATCGAAAAGGTCGTCGCTTGCCCGATCCAATATGTTTCGGTCGGCGCCGAGAGAGAAGAATATATTAAGTTGTTCTAAAAATAAAAAGCAGAAAGCCCGGAGAAGATCCGGGCTTTCTTGTATGCTTTTTGAAAAGACGGAAAAACTATCCTCAAAAAAATGGGGGTGGTGAAATGCGAAAAGAGGTATTGGAACTGAATGTATCTCTTTTGTCGTCAGTTTCGGTCGTTGGGAAAAAGGAGAGCGAAGGGCCTCTTGGATCGCTTTTTGATCTGCGAGACGAGGACGATCGCTTCGGTGGAAAAACCTGGGAGGAGGGCGAGAGCGAGATGCAACGGCTCGCCTTCAACACGCTCCTTGCCAAAAGCGGATGCGAGGATCGTGATATTGACGCGCTCTTTGCCGGGGATCTGCAAAACCAATGCGTGGGATCCGCCTACGGGCTTCTCAACTTTGACCTGCCTTATTTCGGGCTTTACGGCGCTTGCTCGACCTGCACCGAGGGGTTGATCCTTGCTTCCATGGCTCTTGTGGGGGGATGCGAGCTCTGTGGCGTCGTAACCTCTTCGCACAACTGCGTTGCCGAGCGGCAATACCGTTCTCCGATCGAATACGGTTCTCAACGGGCGCCGACCGCACAATGGACGGTGACGGGAGCGGGCGCCTTCCTTTTGGGAAAAGAGGAGGGGAAAGTCAGGCTCGTGCGCGGCTGCCCGGGCAGGGTGATTGAAATGGGAATTTGCGACCTTTCCAACATGGGAGCGGCGATGGCTCCTGCGGCGCTTGATACCCTGCTTCGCTTTTTTAAGGCAACAGGGAAGCGTCCCGAGGATTATGACCGCATTGTGACAGGCGACCTCGGCTTTGAGGGCGGCGCCATTTTGCAGGATCTCATGCGAGCCGATGGCGTTCCCCTCGGGCGTCGCTATTCAGACTGCGGGCAGCTGATCTACGATCGCGTTTTACAGGATGTTCATGCCGGGGGATCTGGCTGTGGTTGCTCTGCTGTTGTGCTTTCCGCCTATTATTTGCCAAAACTACAATCGGGAGAACTGCGCCGCATCCTCTTTCTTTCCACGGGCGCTATGATGAGCCCCGATAGCATAAAGCAGGGCAAGGCAATCCCTGCAATCGCCCATCTCGTCGAATTGGAGGCACCAAACCTATGAAGGCTTTTTTGGAGGCTGTTTTGCCCTTTGTTTGGGCGTTTCTTATCGGGGGGATCCTTTGCGTCGTGGCGCAGATCCTCATTGACAAAACCGCACTCTCGCCGGCACGTATTCTTGTGGCTTACGTTGTCGCAGGCGTGTTCCTCGGAGCGGTTGGACTATACAAACCATTGGTCGATCTGGCGGGCGCGGGAGCGACTGTTCCGCTCACCGGGTTTGGCTATTTGATTTCAACAGGCGTCAAAAAAGCCGTGGAAGAGAAAGGCTTTTTGGGAGCTTTTACAGGAGCGCTCACAAGTGCCGCGGGAGGGATCGCCGCGTCTCTCGTGTTCGCTTATGTTGCCTGCCTGATCTTCCCCGGTAAGCCGAAAGACTGAAAAAAGCACCCCGAAGGGTGCTTTTTTACTCTTGTACGTTCCAAAGCCACATGATCGTGCGATCCGAGCGTGTCATACCAAGCTTTTCCTGAAGCCGCAGAGAGGGAAGATTGCTTTTTTCGATCTGGGCAAAGGGGATAAAACCCTTTTGCATTACGTCGGCGATTTTTGCCTTCTCCAGCGAAAACCCAAATCCCATGCGGCGGTATTCCGGAAAAACATGGAGAAGCCCCATGCTGCCTTCGAGGTGCTCGCCGATAAATCCGACTGGTTGCCCTTCGTGGTAGCCGAGCAGGATAAGCCCGCGTCCTATGATTTCGCGCAGCTTTTGTTTGCTTGTCATGTGATAGTGCTCTGCGATGATGGGAAAATCGTCCAACGTCGCTACACGAAGTGTCAGTCGCTCGTCGAGCGGCGGCTTTTGCCCGTAATAGGCGACTTGATAACACTCCATTTGATTGACAAAGCCGTAGCGAGAAAAGGCGACCTTTCCGATCTCGGGGTTTGAAACCATAAGAACGCCGAGCTCGTTTGCGTGGCGATCGAGCATGGCAATTCCTTTTTCTTTGTCTTCACAGGCGAGAAAAAGGACGCCGCTGACCGTGTCGCAAAGAAGGCAGGCGTTATTATCTTCTTCCAAAATTCTGCCGGTGCCGCGTTTTATCACGTGGGAGAGGCAGAGGTATTCGATGGGGGATAAATTCATAGCGGTTAGTGTCCCTGAAAAATAATGATATAATCAGTATAACACAAAATAAGCCGGATTGCAAGAATCGTTAGAATGATGATGGGAATCTGAACCCAGGCGGGCGGTGGAGTTCCGTTTGTGTGAAAAGATAGCATACTCGCCCGCCGGTACAAATGCCTGGCGGCATTTGCGTGGGCTCGATTTCGTAAATTTTTCGCCAATCAAAAGAGGGATTGCCGCAAGGCAATCCCTCTTTTGATTGGTGGAGATGATGGGAATCGAACCCATGTCCGAAAACCCCTTGATACGACTTTCTTCGCAGGCAGTCTGTTATTTAACATTCCCCCGCGGGAGCGGAAGCAGACATCCTCTCCTTTGGAGTAGCCCTTTTGTGCCTGACCGGTTCAAGGGCGAAAGACCGATGCAGGTGCACCACTGCGATGACGCTCAGTCCGGAGTCGTGGTCCTCTCCGGAGGAACGGGTGGTCCGCAGACCACAGCACTGCCGGTTCAATCCCTTACGGGAAAGAACTTAGGCAGCCAAAGCAACAGTATTGTTGTCGTTTAATTTTAAAAGTTGGGCAGTTCACGAGATTACCCGGCTCGCTGCGCTTATCGTACCTCAGAATCCCCGTCGAAACCATTGCATCCCCATAGGATTCGCTCTTTATTGTATCCCAAAAAGAGGGAAATGTCAAGCAAAACCTTTTGACAGCTTTTGCAAAACAAAAATCGGTTGACAAAAGATGAAAAGTATGTTATAATTACAATGGTTGAAAGAGGTGGGATTTTATGAAAAAAGGATTGATTTTACTTGCCCTTTTGTGCTGTTTTGCGCTTTTTGCAACATCATGTAAATTTTTGAATCGCAAACTTGTTTCAAATCAAGAAAAACAATATCCGTCCCCTGTATCACAACCAACTACGGAAGATCCGCAAACCGGCGACGATACGCCTGCGAACGAGGATCCTGCCGACGAACCTACCGAAGAACCTGGCGAGGATCCCGCCGAGGAACCGAGTGAAGATCCTGCGGACGACCCGAATGAAGAGCCGGGAGAAGAGCCGGCTGGTGATAATACTTCTGCGGAAGGAACGCAAGGAGGTACGACGGGTGGAAACACGCCGAGCTCCGGCGACAGCAACCCGCAAACGCCTTCCGGAGAAAACGATTCCAATATGAATTTGCACGACAATATCGATGATAAAAAAGATCCGGGCGAAAATGCCATTGTTGATGCTGAAGATTTGGACTGGAATTAAGAGGTATCTCATGAAACGTATTTTAACGATCCTTTTGGTTTTTGTTCTTTTGCTTTCTCTCGCTTCTTGCGGCTTGTTCGGCAAGAAGCCGGATCAAAAAGATCAGACGCAGAACGATGCGCAAGCGGGGCAAACCGATAACAAAGGCGATGAACCCAAAAACGATGATCCGACCGATGTCGGCGCACAAGAGGGAAGTCCCGAAGACAAAACGCTTGACGGCGATAAAACCGAAGACAATACCGAAGGCAACACCGGTGATGGAAGCGGCTCGCAACAGAGCGGCGGCTTGCA
>CADBFJ010000023.1 GCA_902793915.1 uncultured Ruminococcus sp. | reverse complement strand
CTGACGTCGTAATTGCCGCCGAAATCAATCGGGAGGGTTGGGACGCCGGCATAGGTTCCGTCATAGGCTTCGCCAAGCGCGCTCTGTAAGTACTTGACGCCTTTGATCACTTGCGTATCAAGTGCGCCCGCTACGGCGATCTGATGACCTTTGACTTGAACGCGATACTCGAAGGGACTGGAAAGATCTGCGTAAAGCTCTTGGCTGATCTCTCGGTTGGTGTTGCCGATGCAGATCTCGTAAGCACCGTCTTCATATTCCACCTTGCCGTCAAACTCAATCTTGAAACTTTGATCGGTAACGCCCGAGAAGAGCGTGCAAAGGTTCTTTGCGGCGGTGTAAAGATCATCCGAATAGCCTTTGGAGGGAAGAATGATGCGGAAGGGGATCTGCCCATCTACCATAATGGGGAAGGTTTCCTCGGTCGAGGTCGCTTTGGTAAGCCCCACCGTGACAGAAGCGGTTCCCTCTGCGGTAACGAGCATTTCTTTGAAGCGCTCGAGCGCGGTTTTCAGCATCGTATCATTGCTGGCGGTAATGACGATCTTTTTCTCCGAGCGCTCGATGCGGTAGGCAACGCCCTCGATCTTTTCGAGTGCCGCCAGGCTTTCCTGACGAGTGGTTTTACCGACGATGATCTCATACGGCGTTTCCACCGTGAGTTTTGACGTGTCGGTCGAGTATTTCAGAACCACGCCTCCGGTTGCTTCCTTGATGGTTGCTTGAAGATCTTTGACCATTGCTTTCACGTTATCATTGGCGTAACCCGAATAAATGATGCCGTAGGTCTGAAAATCTTCAACGCTTGTGTCGCAAAGGACGAGCGTTTCTTCGGGAATGACCTCCTCGGCAGGACCCGGCGGGTCGCACCCGACCAAAAGCGCCGCCAACAGCAGGAGCAAGAGGAGCGGGAACAGGAGTTTTTGCAGTTTCATTGGGGTTCCTTTCATTGGGCTGCCTCCCAGCCTTGCGGCAATGCAAGCGTCAATTTGACGCCGGGAGGACATCTGTAGGTCAGTTGCTTTTTGCCGTTTGCTTCTTTCCATGAAACGCTGACAGTTCCAAAAGGAAGTTCGTAGGAAGCGTCGGCATATCTTATGCCTTGCGGCGGGTTTGGGGAAATGGTAACGGTGTCGTGCGAGTCGATCTTAAGCCCCGCGACCTCGCGCATAAACCACCGGGCGATGTCGCCAAAGAAGTGGTGATTGTGCGAATCGAAGTGCGAATCTTCAGGCTCGTTATCGGGCATGAACCGTTCCGGAAGTCCGGTCTCACCGCGATCAATGAGGTGCCGGTAGGAGGGATACTCGGGCTTTGCAATCATTTTGTAGGCAAGATCGCTTTGCCCGAAGCTCGACAGCACGTGGAAGATGACCTCGGTGCCGAGGATCCCGCAATCAAGACTGTCGTTTGCCTCGTGGATGAGCGAGAGCAGAACCGAGAAGGCTTTTTCTTTCTCATCGCCCTCAAACACCCCGTAGTAGAGTCCCATTGCCTGCCCGGTTTGGGTGCGGCCCTTGAGGATCGCCTCATCGGGATCGAGAAGCTCGCGCCGGATGGCTGTGCGCATCTCGTCGGCAAAGTCTTTGGCAAATGCTGCGCGCTCGGTTTGCCCGATCGCCTCGAACATCTCGGCGGCTTTGTTCGCCATATCCATGGTCAGGATGCTGTCGGTAACTGCGAGCGGTGTGGCGAAGCGGCTGTAACGCCGTCCGACCGAGCCCCAGTCGCCAAGTCCTACTGCAATCGTACCGTCTTCGCTCCGCCTCGACTTAATATATTCAAGATAGGAGAGGAAGAGGTCGGCGTTGTCGCGCAGGACGTTCAGATCTCCGCGGAGGCGGTAGATCTCGTAAGGGAGGTAGAATGCCGCGCGGTCCCATGCGGGTCCGTTTCCCCAATCGTAGCCAAATCCTGCGGTGGGGACGATGCCGGGAAGTTTTCCTTCCTTTTGCGCGGCACGGATGTTTGCCATCCATTCGGCAAAGCTCGTTTCGCAATGATACAGAAGCATCATATGAAAGACCGAAATGGCGGCATCCCCCGTCCACCCGTTCTTTTCACGGTGCGGACAATCGGTGGGGAAATAATAGAGATTGGAGCGATCGGAATTCTGCGCCATCCGGAAGAGCGTGTTGAGCGTTTCGTCCGAGCAGGTAAAGTTGCCTGCGGGTCGCAGATCCGAACTCATGAGGTGGTAGGTCAGGAGGTCTTCGGTCGCTTGATCCTTGCGGATGCCCGAAACCTCGACGTAGCGGAAGCCGTGATAGGTAAATCCCGGCATCCAGGACTCGGTCGCATCTCCCTTTGCCACATAGGTGTCGGTTTGGTTGCCGAACATGTGGTCGGGAAAGCGTTGGGGGGAGAAGCAAGCACCTGCAAGAACCAGTGCGCCGTCCTTGACCCGCTCGCCGTGGCGGAGCGTGACCGTTTGCCCTTTTTCGGGAGCGTGCAGGGTCAGTTTGCAAAGCCCTGCGGAGTTGATGCCGAAGTCGTAAATGTAGCCGTTTGGAGATTTGAAAATCTTTTCGGGCTTTCTGACTTCGTAGGTGTGGATGGGTTCTGCCCGGCACTCGCGCATCTCGCCTTTGGGGGATTTGGTGAAGCTGGCGTTCTTCCAATCCGAATCGTCAAAGTCGGGCGTGCTCCAACCGGGGATCTCAAGACGTGCGTCGTAGCATTCGCCGTAGCGCTCGCCGTCGAAGCGGAGGGGAGACTCGTGGATTTTAAAGCTCTCGTCCGCGGTGAAGAGGAGTTGTTCTTTCCCGTTCCGCCTGCCTTTGCACTCGAGCGCCAGCCGGGGGCTTGCCCGAAAGGTCGCGTCGCGATCGGCTCCCCAAACGTAAGCGTCCCAAGGATTTAAAAATCCGTTGCCGAGCAAAACGCCGAGGGCGTTTTTGCCGGGGAGCAGGTGGGGGGTGAGATCGTAGGTGTCAAAGTAACAGTAGTGGTCGGGATTCGAGATATAGGGAGCAAGCAGACCTTTCGTCAGCTCTCTGCCGTTGAGGTAGAGGCGGTAGAAGCCCAACCCCGAGATCGAAAGGCTGACCTTTTCGGCGCCCGCCGGCAGGAGAAAGGTTTTGCGGAAGTAGTATTCCGGAACCCGCTCGGTCAGGGTGCAGAAGGTTTCACTTGCGGTGATAAAGGTTTTGTTCATGCAGGTGTTCGAAGCTCCTTTGCGTTACATATTCATACCCTTGGGAGCCGCGACCTTTTTGACGAACCGATAAACCAGCGTGTATTCGCTGCTGAACGACCCGTCTTTTGCGCGAAGTTCGAGCGTAAAGCGGTCGGTCTCGACCTCAGGCAAGACGAGGCAGACCTCGCAGCCCTCGGTGTTTTCGTTCGCCGGCGTTTGTGCATCCCAGCAAAGGAGGTTATAGGAGAGGTCCCCGATCTTAAGGATCACGTCCACCGAAGATTTTTTTGCTTCGGGGGCATCGTTGAGGAACCAGATTTGCGCTTTGAATTTTTCGCCCGTTTTCCAATCGAACTTGGCGATCCGCGCGCTGAAAAGCGTCGGGCGGAGGGCTTCCTTCACGGCGTAGTAGCCGGGCTTCGGAATAGCGGGATAGCGGACGATGGAGCAGTTGGCGGCGGTAGTCCATGGCTCGTTGAAGCACCAGTTGAGCGCCGCGCTGCAATGGGGTTTCTGCCGCCTTGCCTCCTCGAAAATTCCTTTTAGCCCTTCGCACTGGAGGATGTCGGATTGCGCCGCCTGATCGGCAACGCTCGCCGGAGTGCCGAAATACTTTTCGAGGATCTCGGGGCAGGCGTGGGAGCTCGGCATCCAGGCTTTGAGTGCGTGGTGGAGTTTCCAAGAGGGGGTCGGTGTGATCTCGCCCAATTCCTCGGGAGGAATGATGGTTTTCAGCGCTTCCACAGGCGAGATAGAGGGAACGCCGAACTCGGTATAGGCGGTGCAGTTTGCCGCCTGGAAGGACTGGAAGACGTCGGTCCCGTAGCGGACGTCGAAGAACCGATAGCCGCCGTGACCCATGCCGGTAAGCGGCGAGGTCATCAGGAACGGATGGTCGCGATCCAGTTCGTAGCAAAGCTTGTTGAGAAGCCGGAGCGGAAGCGATTGATCGGTCATGCCCGACCAGCCGTTGAACAGTTCGTTGCCGCCGCACCAGAGAGCGAGGCAGGCGTGGGAGCGCAACCGGGGGATCATGGCGCGCGCCTCTTTTTCGAGGACTGCAAGGTAGCCGTCCTCATTGGGGTAAGCGTTGCAGGCAAGCATGAACTCCTGCCAGACGAGGATCCCTTTCTCGTCGCAGAGATCGTAGAAGGATTCTTTGGCAAATCCGGCACCGCCCCACATCCGCAGGATGTTCATGTTGGCGTCTTTTGCCAGATCGATAAGCGGCTCGTAGGTCGCCCTCG
The DNA here is from genome assembly GCA_902793915.1 of uncultured Ruminococcus sp. Taxonomy (GTDB): domain Bacteria; phylum Bacillota; class Clostridia; order Oscillospirales; family CAG-272; genus UMGS1865. The sequence continues at coordinate 11,647 of CADBFJ010000023.1, read as the reverse complement.
TAATGTCGCCCCAGAAGAGCTCGGGATTGACCCAGTTGGAACCCTTGAGGAAGATCCTTCTGCCGTTGAGTTCGAGCGTGAAGGGCGCGTCGTAACGCGATTTTGGGAAGCCGTGCGGGTCGTAAGCTCCGGGGTTGCGGAGCAGGCGAATCTTGCGGAAGCCGATTGTCCCGCGCTTTTCCTCGGTGGCGTTTTTCACAACGTAGGAGTAGAGGTAAGCCTCGCCTTGTCCGTTGCACCACCAGAGCTTCGGGTCTTTGACAACGACCTGTTTGCCGTCGTCCGAGTAGATCTTTTTGCCCTCACGATCGAAGAGTTCGACCGTGCAGGGGGTATCGCAATCTATGTCAAAGTCGACCGTAGCCGAGCTGAAATCTTTCGAGAGTGTGTAGCGCGCTTCGGCGGAGCGGATAAAATCTTTCGTGCGGGTTTCGATGTAAGCGTCCTGCCAAAGCCCCGAGATCAAGAGCCGCGGGTTCCAGTCCCAGCCGTAACAGACCGGAGGTTTACAGGAGGCATCCGCCTCGTCGCGGGTTCTCTCAAACGCGCCCTCGCGTTTGGGATGCGGGTAGATGTGAACGACGAGTTTGCTGCCCGGTTTGGCTTTCTCGGTCAGGTCGAGTTCAACCTTGTGGAACATTCCCTCGTCCGAGTGGAGCAGCTCGCCGTCGAGCAGAATGTCGAACTTGTAATCAACGCCCTCGCACACGAAGTATGCACGCTCGCCCGCGCGTAAAGAAAAATCGAGCAAGGCACAGTACTCCCAAGAGTCGTTTTCGAATTGCTCGAAACGGGCGCAGTTCTCCCCATACATCACGTCCAAAAGACCTATGGAGCGCCCATAGTCCTTTTGGATATTTCCAGGAACCGAAGCGGTAAAAGTCTCGCTTCCAGCGTCAGAGATCCGGATTCCCTGCCACGTTTGCTTAAAGATCATGGTCGCTTCTCCTTTCGGGTGATTTTGGGGGCTTTTCGCTCATCCTTATTATATCACGCAAAGGTTTTTTTTGCCACGGTCATTTTTTTCTATGCGAGGGGTGATTCTTTCTTTTTCGGGCAAAAAATTTGAAATTTTTGTTAATACAGGAAGAGATTGTCGGCAGCGCGTGCAGAAAGCGCCTTGTTTTGACGGTCTCGGAAAAGAGAAAAACGCCCTGTTTACTCTTTTGCAAAAAAGCGAAAAAGCCTTGCAAATACTGGTTGTTTTGACAAATTTTAACGCTGCTTTTTGTGCAAAAAATACAAAAACTTATCCACTTGCTTTCAAAGTCTATTTGCGCTCTCAAAAGCCCCAATTCCGTGTTCGTTTTTTTCTATTTCGGTGTTGTTTTTTTCTATTTTGAGAAAGGGATTGACGGAAAAGGACTGCCGGAGTACAATGGAGTAAATTTCGACTATGAAAGGAGCAAAATTGGCGGTGGACGAGAGCAAAAAATCCATACAAAATCGCCTATCCGAAGGCGAGTCCGACCGTTTATCCGCATTCCCGCCCGAGCCGGTTGATTGTTTCTTTTTCAAAGGCTCCGCGCTCGCGGCATGGGACGCGCATCCCGTGCGCCGCTTTGAGCTGCTTTACGTCACGCACGGCAGTTTTTCCTATCTGCCCGCAGGGCTTCCCGAAGAGCAAGCCGTCACGCTCACCGCGGGGCAGTATTTCCTTTCGGATCGGCCGCTGGGGCAATCCATTCGTCCGAGCGCGGATCTCGCCATGCTCGGCTGTTATTTCTCTCCGGCGCTTTTTTCGGACGATCTCCCCGAAGACGCGACGCTCGGCGCGCTCTTGCGTCACCCTGCGCTCGGGTTCCCTGCAGCCTACCCTGCCGACGAACTTTGCAGGCGCGTCCTGACCGATTCAAACGGTCGCGTTTTCAAGCTCTTGGAAAGCGCCATGCAGGCTTGTGAATCAAAGGGATTTTGTCGTTCCTCGCTCATCCGCGCATTTTTGACGATCGTCTTGATCCTCACTGCGCACAGAACCGTTTCAGGCACCTCCGAAGCCGGACGCAGCCGCATTGTCTCCTATCTCTGCAACTACGTGCAATCCAACTATGCGCGCAACATCTCGCTTTCCGAGATCTGTCGGTCACAATATCTCAACGCTTCTTTCATCAGCCGCAAGTTCAAAGAGACGGCAGGCGTGACCTTTGAGCAATACTTGCAAAACACACGGGTGCAAAACGCAAAGTTGTTCCTGTCCTCCACCGATCTTTCGATCGAGGAGATTAGCGTAAAAGTCGGCTATACCGACCCCGGATCTTTCCGCAAAATTTTTAAGCGAATCTGCGGCGTTTCACCTACCGAGTTCCGCCGCTCACATGCTTAAAATGCAAAGAAAAACTCCCTCTGCAAGTTCTGCAAAGGGAGTTCTTTTTTGCTTTTGTTTTTAGAATAATTCTTGTTCTTATTTTAGTTTTCTGCGCGGAAAGTCGCGATCTCAAAACCGGAGAAATCGTACGCAAAGCACCCGTTTTGGACCGGGATTTCGCGTTCTTTTTCTTCGAGCAAGTTGCAGAGATAGACTTTTTTTACAGGGATCCCAAGCGCAATTTTTGCGGGCGTTTTGCGGTTCTGGCTCTCATAAACGCGCAGGATTGTTCCCTTGCCGTCCTCGCTCGCTTTTACCGTCTCGCAGATGAGGTTTTCATGGTCAAACGAAACAAGCGAAAATCCGGTGGGAAGATCGGTCTTTGCACCGCTTGCTCCGATCGCTACCATCGGCTTGTTGAGATAGTAGGCATATTTTGCGGTGTCGGCATCGGTAAGGCGTCCTGCGTGCGGATAGATCGCGTAGGTAAAGCGGTGCTGTCCTTGATCGGCTTCGGGGTTCGGGTAGGTGGGAGAACGCAGGAGCGAAAGTTGGATCACGCCGTCGTGAATGTCGTGACCGTATTTGCAGTCGTTGAGAATGCTCACACCGTAACCATTGTCCGAAAGGTCGGCATATTTATGGGCGCAGGTCTCAAATCTTGCCTGATCCCACGTCGTGTTGAAGTGGGTCGGGCGCTCGATCGTGCCAAACTGGATCTCAAAGGTCGCTTTATCCGAATTAACGTCAACCGGGAACGCGCTCTTGAGCATCTTGTGTTTTTCGTGCCAATCAACGGTCGTTTCAAACGTAATGATCGGCAGCGCATCGTAGAACCAGATCGTCTGGGTGATCCCGGAATCCCTGTAGGGGCGCTCAATGCAAAGTCCCGCACGGGCACCATCCTGCACAAACTTGCAAGAAGCGACGGAAGTGATCGTTTCATACTGATCATTCGAGTAGATCTGCCACTCCCAAGCGTCATAGGAATCGGGATAATCGGCATAGGCGCGCAGTTCGTTCGCGGCTTGCCCCGCCTTCAGGACCTCTCGAGCGTTCTTTTTGTCATAGATCGAAATGATTTGCCACGCGTCGTCGAAGGTCACGCGATAGAGTTCGGTTTCCACCGTTTTGCCGTCAAAAGCAACCCGGTTTTCGGTCACAAAGTCTTTTGTTGCCGCATAGCCTTTGGAAGGCATTTTTTTCACCGTCAGCGCGGTTTTGCCATCCAGAGTGACAACTCCTGCGCTTTCATAGGAATGCGGGTTAAAGACTACGTATCCCGCCTCTTTTGCCACGTGCGAAGCGATCGCTTGCATTGCGGTCTCTTCAAGGACTCCGGCAGAGGCGTAAACCCCAGCGTAGTCTTTCTCGCTGCGGTCGTAAACTTCTTTGATCGAAGAACCCGGGATAATATCGTGGAACTGGTTGGTCAAGGTCGTGTGCCAAGCGTCTGCGAGCGCCTCCTTCGGGTATCTCGCTCCCAAAAGCGCTTGGTTCATCACCGAGAGCGCCTCGGTGTTCTCAAGCAAGAACTCGCAGCGGCGGTTGTTCTTTTTGTTCTTTGCCATCGTGGTGTAGGTGCCGCGATGGAATTCGAGATAGAGTTCACCCTGCCAGACAGGAAGAAGCGGATTATTTTTGATCTTTTTTGCAAGATCGTCAAGGAACTCTCCGGCAAAGCCGATCTCGGTGTTGGGAGACCCCGGGACGCCGTAGGCGCCGCGGCGCAGATGTTCCAGATGCCCAAGCGTAGGTCCGCCGCCTCCGTCGCCAAAGCCAAAGGTGAGAAGAACCTTTTGGTTGAGATCCTTTTGGTGATAGCGCTTGTAGGTTCCCGAGATCATTTGAGCGTTTGTCTTGCCCACGTAGGTCGTATGCTTGACCGAATCCCCGCCGTTATCGTTCTGGGCGGTCAGGAAGTAGCTGTTGATCTCGGTGCCGTCGATACCGCGCCAGAGGAAGGTATCGTAGGGCATCTGGTTGGTATCGTTCCAGCTGATCTTGGAGGTGACGAACCAGTCAACGCCCGATTTGCGCAAGATCTGGGGCAGTGCCGCAGAATATCCGAAGACGTCGGGAAGCCAGAGCACGTGGTTATCGACGCCAAATTCTTTTTTGAAAAACTCTTTGCCGTAAAGCACCTGACGGACGAGGCTCTCACCCGAAGAAAGGTTGCAATCGGCTTCGACCCACATTGAGCCTTCGACCTCCCAGCGACCTTCTTTCACGCGCTGTTTGACTTCTTCGTAAAGCTCGGGAGCCTCCTCTTTGAGGTAGAGGTAAAGAAGTGCCTGCGAGGACATGAATTTATATTCGGGATAGCGCTTCATCAGCTCCAGTACGGTGGCAAAAGAGCGCTGCACCTTCTCTTTGGTCTGTTCGAGCGTCCAAAGCCACGCGCAATCGATATGCGTGTGCCCGATGCCGCGCACGGTCGCGTTCTGCTTTCCGCAATAGGAGCCGTAAAACTCTTTTGCAAGATACTTGTGAGCTTCTTTTGCCGAAGCAGAAAGCCCGTTTGGATCCAGCAGATCGAGCATAGAAACCGCGTTGTAAAGATAGCGCAGGATGTTTGCGTATTCACCGCTCTCTGCGTGCAGATAATCGAGCATTTCAAGCGGATAGAGGATATCGTAATAGAGCGTGTCGACGTTTTGGTCGAGTTCGTAGGTCGCGGCAAAGAATTTTGCCCCGGGAACAAGCTGACCGGTGTAGGCGTAGACATAGACGTCAAATTTCCCTTTTCCGAGGAAAAGCTCGGTGTGGTTGGTGTCCATGCCCTGACGCATTTTGCCGTCAACATAGACGATAAACTGCGGGTTGTCGGCATCGCGCCCCGTTTTGTCGCTGCGAACGACGAGATAGGTCGAATCGGTCTTGCCCTCGGCAGAAAAATGGAACCAGGCGTGGCTGTCGTTGCCGCTCCCCCAGGCGCCGCCGTTCTCAAAAGCGGTGAACTCCGAAAGCGTGGGCGGCGTGTTGCTCGTCTTGTATCCGCAGGGGCAGGTCGTAATACCCGAGAGATCGGTCAGATTGCAAAAGCGCTTTTCTTCGAGCAGTTTGCAGTATTGTTTTACCTTGCGCAAATAGTCGGTCATGGGAAGCTCCTTCTGTTTTGAAATCAAGAAAAGAATAGCATATTTTACGAGTTTTGTCAACGAGAATCGCGCTTTTTGCAAAAGAAAAACGCCCCGCTATGCATGAGGCGTTCACAAAAAATTTACAAAATGCCGGTGAGAAAGATCTCAAGCCCGATGAAAATGAGGATAAAGCCGCCGAGGATCGTGGCTTTTCCGGCAAGGCGTACCCCAAAGGTTTTGCCGAGCGCAAGCCCGCCAAGGCAGATGAAAAAGGTAACGACACCGATGATCGCGCTTTCAATGAGTGCCCGGTGGAGCGGGAGCGTCGCAATGGTAAAGCCGACCGAGAGCGCGTCGATCGAGGTGGCGATTCCTTGGATCACCAGCCCCCAGAAGCTGACGGCGAGCACTTTATCCTCTTCGTTCTCGCCTTCTTTGGCGCCCTTGTGGGAAAATCCCTCATAGAGCATTTTGCCGCCGATAAAACCGAGCAAAAGAAGCGCGATCCAAGGAACAAATTTTTGAAAGGCGGAAAAGGCTTCGACAACGGTGTGGACGAGCAAATAGCCAACGAGCGGCATGAGGATCTGAAAGCCCGCAAAGGTGCCCGCAATAAGACAGGCGCGTTTTTTCTTCATTTCCGGCTCGTTCAGCCCGTTCGCAAGGGAAACCGAAAAAGCGTCCATGGCAAGCCCTACACCAAACAAAACACTATTGACAAGAAAAAACAAAATCTCCATGCTTTACTCTATGAGAAAACTTCTTATTTAATGATACCGCTCTTGTCCTTTTGGATGACGTCGTGCGCGCCGCCCTCGACGATGCTGGTCGCCGAAACGAGCGTGAGCACCGCTTTTTGTTGCAGTTCGGGAATGGTCAGAGCGCCGCAGTTGCACATGGTCGATTTGACCTTTGCCAGCGTCATGGCGACGTTGTCTTTTAGCGAACCTGCGTAAGGCACGTAGGAGTCAACGCCCTCTTCAAACGAGAGCTTTTTGTCGCCGCCGAGGTCGTATCGCTGCCAGTTGCGGGCACGCGCCGAACCCTCGCCCCAGTATTCTTTGTAGTAGGTTCCGCCGATGCTGACCTTGTTCGAGGGGCTTTCGTCAAAGCGGGCAAAATAGCGACCGAGCATGACAAAATCGGCGCCCATAGCGAGCGAGAGCGTGATGTGGTGGTCGTAAACGATGCCGCCGTCCGAGCAGACCGGGACGTAGATGCCGGTCTCTTCAAAGTAGCGGTCGCGTTCTGCGCAGACCTCCATGAGTGCGGTCGCCTGTCCGCGACCGATCCCCTTGGTCTCGCGTGTAATGCAGATCGAGCCACCGCCGATGCCAACCTTGACAAAGTCGGCACCGCACTCGGCGAGGAAGCGGAAGCCTGCGCCGTCCACAACGTTGCCGGCTCCGACCTTCACGCTGTCGCCGTAGGTTTTGCGGATCCATTCGATCGTGCGCTTCTGCCACTCGGAAAAGCCCTCCGAGGAGTCGATGCAAAGCACGTCGGCTCCGGCTTCCAAGAGGGCGGGAACGCGCGTTTCGTAATCTCTCGTGTTAATGCCTGCGCCAACGACGTAGCGTTTGTTGGCGTCAAGCAGTTCGTTCGGGTTCTGCTTGTGGGTATCGTAGTCCTTGCGAAAAACCATGTAGCAAAGCCGCCCCTCGTCGTCGATGATCGGGAGCGAGTTGAGTTTGTTATCCCAAATAATGTCGTTGGCTTCTTTTAAGGTCGTGCCCTCTTTAGCGTAGATAAGCTTCGAGAAAGGCGTCATAAACTCTTTCACTTTGAGGTCGGGCGCCATGCGGCTGACGCGATAGTCGCGCCCTGTCACAATGCCGCAAAGTTTCCCTTCGGGCGTGCCGTCCTCGGTGACGGCGATGGTCGAGTGCCCGGTGGCGGCGGAAAGCGCGACGACGTCGGCAAGCGTATCGTCGGGGCGCAGGTTCGAGTCGCTGCGCACAAACCCCGCCTTGTAGCTCTTGGCGCGCTTAACCATGGCAGCCTCGTCCTCAACCGACTGCGAGCCGTAGATGAAGGCGACGCCGCCTTCGGTGGCAAGTGCGACCGCCATGCGGTCACCCGAGACCGCCTGCATGATGGCGGAGACCATGGGGATATTCATTTCAATGGCGGGTTTTTCGCCCTTTCTGAACTTCGTCAGCGGGGTTTTGAGACTGACGTTTGCCGGAACGCACTCGGACGAGGAATAGCCGGGGATCAGCAGGTATTCGTTGAAAGTATGGGCGGGTTCCTGAATGAATTTTGCCATGGCGCATCTCCTTGAATAGAGGATTTTTCTTATTGTACCACGCTCCCGGCCCCTTTGTCAACCGCGCCCCTTTTAAAATTCTCTCTTTCGACCTCTTTCGTCATTTTCAACAAAATTTTAATTTTGAAAATTTTTCTTTTGTTTTATCTTTACAAAACAGGGAGAGTGTGCTATACTAAAAGTGCAAGGGAAACGCCCTTGCAGAAAGAAGGGGCACAAGCATGAAGGTCAACATTACCGGCAGACAACTCAATGTGTTCGACGAAATGAAAGAGCTGATCGAGAAGAAACTTGCCAAGCTCGACAAGTTCTTCCCCAAAGGCGCCACGGCAAACGTCGTTCTCTCTTCCCGACACGGCGACAAGATCATGGAGATCACGCTCCAGTCGGGTGGCACGCTCTTCCGCAGCGAGGTCAAGGCAGACAGTTTCCGCAACGCGCTCGACGGCGCCGTCTCGAACATCGAACGCCAGATCCGCAAAAACAAAACCAGATTGCAGAAACATCTGCGGGAGCAAATCGTCTTTCCTGACACCGGCTTCGATGACACAGCCGAAGAGGATGAGGAGATCCTTCGTACCAAGACCTTTTCGGTTCGTCCCATGTCCCCCGAGGACGCCATCCTGGAAATGAATCTCCTCGGACACGACTTCTTCCTCTTTGTTAATTCCGAGACCGGCAAAACCTGCGCCGTCTATCGCCGCAACGGCGGCGGCTACGGTCTGCTCGAGCCTGAAAAATAAAATTTTATAGATGAATGCAGGGGAACCTTTTTGAAAAAAGGTTCCCCTGCACCCTTCTAAAAACTTTTATAAAGGTTTTTGAAAAGAGCGCGAGAGAAACTTTTTGTCTAAAAAGTTTCTCTCGCGTTTTTTATTCAAATAACATTTTTTCGAGTTCGCAAAACTCTTTCGGTGGCTCTGCGGTGAAGGTCATTTCTTTGCCGGTTTTTGGGTGGGTGAAGTGCAATTCTCCCGCGTGGAGCGCCTGCCCCAAAATCAAGGATTTATGCGTCGATTCGAATTTGGTATGATTTCCGCCGTAGACCGGGTCGCCGAGGATCGGGTGCCCGAGTGAGGCAAGGTGGACGCGAATCTGGTGCGTGCGCCCTGTTTCGAGTTCACAGCGCAGGAGCGTGAAGTTCTGCCCTCCAAATGTACCGCGCGCGAGGACTTTCCAATGGGTCACGGCGTTGCGGGCGCGTCTGTTCGGGTCTTTGACGATCGCCATTTTTTTGCGGTCGGTCGGGTGTCGTCCGATCGGGGCGTCCACCGTTCCCTCGTCGTCCTTGAAGTTGCCGACGGCGATCGCGGTATAAATGCGGTTGATCTTATGCCCCTTGAGTTTCTCCGATAGCGCCTTGTGGGTTTCGTCGTTCTTGGCGACGACGAGCAGGCCCGAGGTATCCTTATCGATCCTGTGGACGATGCCGGGGCGCTTGACTCCGCCCACGCCCGAGAGGCTATCGCCGCAATGGTGCAAAAGCGCGTTGACGAGCGTGCCTGCCTCGTTGCCGGGCGCCGGATGGACGACCATGCCCTGCGGTTTGTTGACCACGAGCAGGTCGGAGTCTTCATAAACGATCTCGATCGGCAGGTCTTCGGCTTGCGCCTCGGACTCCTTAACTTCGGGCAGATCGATCTCAATGGTGTCACCCACACGCACAGCCTGTTTCTTTTCGGCGGTCTTGCCGTTCACGGTCACTCGACCCTCTTCGCAAAGGCGGGAAGCCGCCGAGCGCGAAAGCTCCGAGAGCGAGGCAATGCAAGCGTCAAGGCGCAAGCCGTCGCTCTTTTCGTCGACCGTGAGAACAAGTTTACTCGCCGTCATGGTGCTCTTCCTCTGCCGGGGCATTTGCCTCGGCTCTTTTTCCTTTCAAGGTTTTCCCCTCTCTCACAAGGTCGATGACAAGCACGACGATGAGCGCAAGCGCGCCCATGGTCACGCAGACGTCGGCGACGTTGAAGATCGGGAAATCGACGAACGCAAAAGGCTTAAATTGCACCCACGGCAGCCATGGCATTGAGATGAAGTCCACAACCTCGCCGCGGAAAACGCGGTCGATGAGGTTGCCGACGCCGCCCGAGAGGACCAAGGCAAGCGGGATGCGATAGCGCTTTTCCTTGGGGCAATGGTTGCAAAGCGGTTGCCCGAAAAAGCACCGCCCGCGACCCCCTCGTTGGTCAGGTAGGTCAGTTCCAGAATGCGCGGCGGGATCAGCGTGATCGTTCCCTTCCCGAGAAGGAGGGACGAAGCGAGCCACTTGGATCCTTGGTCGAGCGAAACGCCGACGACGATCAAAACAATGAGGAAAATCATAGTGTCCTCCTTTCAAAGAGGATAAAAACGCGTTTTTATTCTCCGAGCACGCTCTGGCAGCGCGGGCAAAGGAATCCGCCGTCCTCGGTGTGTTTGCCCTTGACAAAGTAGCCCCAGCAACGGTCGCACTTGCAACCGTCGGCAGGTTCGACGAGAACGCCGAGTCCACTCTCGCCCTCGGTGTGGGCATTTTCGGGCGCTTTGCCCTCGCCAAAGGCGCATTGCGAGACGATGAAGATGGTGGGAAGATCGCCTTCAAAGGACGCAAGGAGCGCTTTTTGCTCGGCATCCTTGGGATAGAGCGTAATTTTGGCGTCGAGCGACTTGCCGACCTGCTTCTCCGCTCGGGCAAGCTCCAGCGCTTTCATCACGTCGTCGCGGATGTAGAAGAGTTTATCATAGTGCTTGCGGAGCTCGGAATAGGTGAGCGCCTCGTCGTAGGCGGGCAGGTCATTGAGGAAGACGCTTTCCTTTTTGTCGCCGCTCGTGTGCGGCATTGCCTGCCAGGTTTCCTCTGCCGTGAAGGCAAGGATCGGAGCAACAAGACGGATCAGCGCCGACAGCACGCGATAGACCGTGGTCTGCGCCGCGCGACGAAGCTTGCCCGCCGTCGCCTCGGTGTAGAGGCGATCTTTTGTGATGTCGATATAGAGCTTCGACAGTTCGTTCGAGCAGAAGTTGCCGACCTCGTGCGCCACAGCGTGGAATTCAAAGGCTTCATAAGACGCGCGGAGCTCTTTGACAAGGTCGTTGGTCTTGGAAAGGAGCCAACGGTCGATGTCGAGCAGATCGGTTTCGGCAACGGCGTCGGTATCGGGGTTGAAATCATAAAGGTTTGCAATGAGAATACGGATCGTGTTGCGGATCTTGCGGTAGGAATCCGAGAGCTGTTTGAAGATCGGATCCGACACGCGCACGTCGACCTGGTAATCCGCCGACGCAACCCAAAGGCGCACGAGCTCTGCGCCGTATTTGGGGATCACGTCCGAGGGAGAGATGCTGTTGCCGAGCGACTTGTGCATGGCTTTGCCCTCGCCGTCAACGACCCAGCCGTGGGTGAGCACCGTCTTGTAGGGCGCTTGTGCCTTGCCTCCCGCACCGACTGCAGTGAGCAGCGAGGACTGGAACCAACCGCGGTACTGGTCGGCGCCCTCCAGATAGAGGTCTGCCGGCCATTTCAGATTTTCTTTGCCCTCGAGCACGGCAAAATGCGAGGATCCCGAATCGAACCAACCGTCAAGCGTATCGGTCTCTTTGGTAAAGGTCTTGCTACCAGACGTTCGAGCCGCTCTCGCCGAAGAGTTCGGAAACGCGGGCAATCGTCTCGGGGGTGCAGATCGGTTTTTTGCAATCTTCGCAATAGAAGACCGGGATCGGAAGTCCCCAGTGGCGCTGGCGCGAGATGCACCAGTCGGCGCGCTCGGTGACCATGCTCTTGATCCTGTCCCCACCCCACGCAGGGAGCCACTGCACCTTGTCGCAGGCGTCGGTCGCCTGATCTTTGAAGGCGTCGACCGAGCAGAACCATTGCGGCGTTGCGCGGAAGATGATCGGGTTTTTGCATCTCCAGCAGTGCGGGTATTCGTGCTCGATCTCGCGGCTGGCAAAGAGCGCGCCGCTCTCCTTCATATCGGCAAAGATCGCCGCATTGGAGGCGTCGTATTTCAGCCC
>CADBFJ010000022.1 GCA_902793915.1 uncultured Ruminococcus sp. | reverse complement strand
GGCTCGCCAAAGAACTCTTTGTAGAGCACCTGGACTGCGAGGTTATCCTGCGACTTGCGCAAGGTCTCGTTGGCATCGTCGTTGTAGAGGACGCCGGCACGGATCGCACGCAGGTCTTTCGCCATGCGGACTTTTGCAGGCTGGATCGGCTGACCGCCGCCATTGACGCATCCGCCGGGGCAAGCCATGATCTCGATGAACTGAACGTCGAGTTTGCCCTCTTTGACCATGTTGAGCAGTTCTCTTGCCTTACCGGTGCTCGAAGCGACTGCGACGTTGACGGTCAGGTCGCCGAGCTTGTAGGAAGCGGTCTTGATCCCCTGGGTTCCGCGGACTTCGACAAAGTCGAGTTCCTTCTTCTCGAGCTTTCTGCCGAGAATGATCTCTGCGGCATAGCGCAGAGCGGCTTCCATGACGCCGCCGGTTGCGCCGAAGATGGCGCCTGCGGACGAACCGATGTCAAAGGGATCGTCGAACTTCTCGTCTTCAAGGCTTCTGAAGTCGATGCCGGCTTTCTGGATCATTCTGCCGACTTCGCGAGTCGTGATGGCAACGTCCACATCGGGAACGCCTGCAGCCGACTGGTCGGGACGACCGACCTCAAACTTCTTTGCGGTGCAAGGAATTGCGGAGACCATGAAGATATCCTTGGGATCCCAACCCATCTTCTGTGCGTAGTAGGTCTTGACCACTGCGCCGAACATCTGCTGCGGAGATTTGCAGGTCGAGAGGTTCTCGGTCATTTCGGGGAAATAGTGCTCGCAGAACTTGATCCAACCGGGCGAGCAGGAGGTGATCATCGGGAGGACACCCTTATTCTGGATGCGGCCGACGAGCTCGGTTGCTTCCTCGACGATGGTCAGGTCTGCGGTGAGGTTCATGTCGTAGACGCCGTCAAAGCCGAGGGCTTTCAGCGCTGCGACCATCTTGCCTTCGCAATCGGTGCCGGGCTCATAGCCGAAGCATTCGCCGATCTGCGCACGGACCGAAGGAGCGGTGCAGATGACGACGTGTTTGGAGGGATCTGCAATCGCCTCAAAGACCTTATCGGTATCGTCTCTCTCATAGAGAGCGCCGACCGGGCAAGCCACGATGCACTGACCGCAGTTGATGCAGGAAGTGTCGGCAAGGTTGATGCCGAAGGTGCTTCCGATGTAGGTATCAAAACCACGGTTGTTGGCGCCGATGACGCCGATGCCCTGAACCTTTGCGCAGGTTGCCACGCAACGGCGGCAGAGCACGCACTTGTTGTTATCGCGGATGATCGGCGAATGATCGTCGATCGGGTACTCCTGGGTCACGCCTTCAAAGCGAGAGAACTCAACGCCGTATTCGCGGCAGAGGGTCTGCAGTTCGCAGTTGGTGGAACGGACGCAGGAGAGGCACTTCTTATCGTGGTTGGAAAGAAGCAACTCGAGGTTCATCTTTCTGGACGCGGTGATCTTGGGAGTGTTGGTCTTGATCTCCATGCCTTCGGTGCAAGGATACACGCAGGCGGTTACCATTCTCCAAGGGCCAAGCGCCGGTCCTCTCATCTCTGCCACTTCAACAAGGCAAAGACGGCAGGCGCCGATCTCGTTGATATCTTTTAAATAGCAGAGGGTCGGGATGTCGATTTTAGCGACCTTTGCGGCTTCCAGAACCGTGGAACCCTTTGCGACAGCATAGGATTTGCCGTTGATTTTTACATTGATCATATCCATGTCGTAAGTTCTCCTTTCTCAGTGCTTGGAAATCGCGCCGAACTTACAAGTATCCATGCAAGCGCCGCACTTGACGCAGCCGCTCGGCTCGATCTTCATCGAAGGAAGCTTGTGGCCGGGAGCCGTATAATCGGTCTTTTTGATGGTGGAAGCAGGGCATTTCTTTGCGCACATACCGCAGCCGATGCACTTTTCAGGATCGATCTCGTAGCGGATGAGCTTTTTGCAAACGCCTGCCGGGCATTTCTTATCGACGATGTGAGCGATGTACTCATCGCGGAAATAGCGGAGGGTGGAGAGCACCGGGTTGGGGGCCGTCTGACCGAGTCCGCAAAGCGACGCCGATTTGATGTAGTTGGAAAGCTCTTCCAAGCGGTCGAGATCTTCCATCTCGCCGTTGCCGGAAATGATCTTGTCGAGGATCTCAAGAAGGCGCTTGGTACCCACGCGGCAGGGCGTGCATTTGCCGCAGGATTCGTCCACGGTGAATTCGAGGAAGAAGCGTGCGATGTCAACCATGCAGTTGTCTTCGTCCATGACAATGAGTCCGCCGGAGCCCATCATAGAACCGATGGCGAGCAGATTGTCGTAGTCGATGGGCGTATCAATGAGCGACGCGGGAATGCATCCACCCGAAGGTCCACCGGTTTGCGCGGCCTTGAATTTTTTGCCGTTCGGGATGCCGCCGCCAATCTCTTCGATGATATGGCGGAGGGTAGTTCCCATCGGAACTTCGACAAGACCGGTATTCTTGATCTTGCCGCCGAGAGCGAACACCTTAGTTCCCTTGGATTTCTCCGTGCCGATCGCAGAAAACCACTCGGCGCCGTTGAGGATGATCTGCGGAATGTTCGCGTAGGTCTCAACGTTGTTGAGGATGGTGGGCTTTTCAAACAGACCCTTGACTGCCGGGAACGGAGGACGCGGACGCGGTTCGCCGCGTTTTCCTTCGATCGAGGTCATAAGAGCGGTCTCTTCGCCGCAAACGAACGCGCCGGCGCCGAGACGAATGCTGAGGTCAAAGTTGAATCCGGTTCCGAAAATATCTTTGCCGAGCAGGCCGTACTCTCTTGCCTGGTCAATGGCAATCTGCAAACGCTTGACGGCGATCGGGTACTCTGCGCGAACGTAGATGTAACCCTGATCGGCACCGATGGCATAACCCGCAATTGCCATTGCCTCAATCACAGCGTGGGGATCGCCTTCGAGAACCGAGCGATCCATGAACGCGCCGGGGTCGCCTTCGTCGGCGTTGCAGCAAACGTACTTTTGTACATTACCGCGGTTGCCCGAAGCAAACTTCCATTTCATTCCGGTCGGGAATCCCGCGCCGCCACGGCCGCGAAGGCCCGAGGCGAGGATGGTGTCAATCACCTGGTCGGGTGTCATTTCGGTGAGCGCCTTACCAAGGGCACGGTAACCGTCCATTGCGATGTACTCGTCGATATTCTCCGGGTTGATAACGCCGCAGTTTCGCAGAGCCAGACGATGCTGGGATTTGTAGAAGGTGGTGTCGTTGAGAGACGCGTGGATTTCACCGTTTTCATCGGTCTTGACCTGCGCGCCCTCTTTGTAAATGAGACGATCAACCGGACGTCCTTTCAAAAGGTGCTCCGAAACGATCTCGGCAACGTCTTCCACTTTTACGTGGCTGTAAAAGGTACCGTCCGGATAGACGATGACGACGGGGCCAAGCGCGCAAAGACCGAAGCATCCGGTCTGCACGACTTTGATCTCGTCGGCAAGCCCTTGCTTTTCAATTTCGCTCTGGAATGCGGCTTGAATTTTAGGGCTGCCGGAAGAGGTGCAGCCGGTTCCGCCACAGCATAGCACTTGTGCACGAATCATGTTTTTTACCTCCGATTATGCTTTCTTGGCGTTGGTGATGGTGTATTCTTCAACAACCTTGCCGCCTTTAATATGGTCTTGCAGAACCTTTTGTGCTTTCTCAGCAGTCATATACACATAGGTCACTTTTTCTTTGCCTGCCTGGAAAACCTCCACAACCGGCTCAAACTGGCAAATGCCGATGCATCCGGTTTGCGTAACCGTCACCTTGTCCGAAAGAGATTCCCGCTCCACGCCCTCAACGAATGCGTTGAGCACAGGGCGCGCGCCGGCGGCGATCCCGCAGGTCGCCATACCTACGACCACACGGATCTCGTTGCCACCCTCTCGGAGGTTGACTTTGTTTTTCATTTGTTCTCTGATTTGTGCGAGTTCTGCCAAAGATTTCATGTCAGATTTCTCTCCTCTTTATTAATTTATAAAAATATAATTGGAATCAAGTGTTTTCAGCTCCGTCGTATTGCTCGTGCAGGTATTCGGTAATCCATTGCAGAACCGAGAATTCCGAGAGCGGAACGTCGGCTCCGAGCACTTCGCGCAGAGCGGCGGTATCCAGTTCGACCGTGGGTTTTCCCTCGCGCTCGTGTCGAAAGAGAAAATCCCTGTCCGGGTGTCCCTGGATAAGCGTTACGACTGAAGAAACGACATCCCCCATCGGGGTAAAGTCAATGTGGGTAGTATCAAAGGTTGCCGTCACCTCGGTCCCGTGCGTTTCGGGGTATTCCGACTCATGCCGGGACGTGATCGTCAGCGTACCGCCCGTTTGCTCCGCCGCTAATTTCAGAAGCGGAAGTCCGAGTCCCACCTTTCTGGTAGTTCGCGTAGTGTAAAACGGATCGGTCACGCCGCGCAGGACCTCTTCGGTCATGCCGCAACCGTTGTCTTTGATCGTGAGCGTCAAACGCCCTTTTTCTTCTCGAATCAGGATCTGCGTCAAGGTCGCTCCGGCCTTAACCGAGTTCTCCGCCACGTCAAGAATATTCAGCGAAAGTTCTTTCATGGCAATTCCCCCCGCAGCCACCGGAAAAACTGGTGGCGTACAAATTCACCGCTGTACGGTTCGTCCGGCAGATCGGCAAAAACGATCTTGTCCCGAATATCCCAAAGATAATGCGCGTCCGAGTCGCTTACCAAGCGCAAGCTCCGCAACGCAGGATAGGTTTTCCGATATTCGGTTTCCTTTTCGGGATCGTGCAATTCCGCGCAGGAAAAACCGGTGTCCTCCGGGAAAGTACCGAGCGTTGCAATGATGCCGTTTGCTTCGCGGTCAATGTGCGCCGGAAACGCAAATCCGCCGAACGAGGAAACCAGGGACGGAACTTCGTCAAGAGAAATTTGTGTCGCGTTGGAAAGAAAGTCGCTCTCGCGCCCCACTTCCCGATCTTCATCGTCCACAAGAATCTGCTCTCCGAAGATGTCCTCCCGGTTTGGAACACGCACGCGAAGTCGATCTACTTCGTCGTTGAACGCGAGCGCGTCCTCCAGGCGTTCAAACAGGCAAACCACATGAATATCTTCGGCTGTGGTCAATTCCATTCCGGCAATGGGAATGATGCCGTTTCGCTTTGCGGCCGCAAAAAACGCGGGACAGTTCCGTGCGGAATTGTGATCGGTCAGCGCGACCAACTGCAGACCGGCAAGCGTCGCCATACCGGCAATGTTTCCCGGCGTCATATCGTTGTCCGCGCAGGGAGACAGGCAAGAGTGAATATGCAGATCGTAATAGTAGCGGCTCATACCGGCAGCGCGGCGATTGCCGCCGCCAGTTGATAGGCCGTTTTTGGGGATGTATACAAATTTACGCCTTTTGCGCGCGCGACCGCCAGGGTTTCTTCATCCAACGAAACACCCTCGGCGAGAATCACGCAGGAAACGTCCGCCAAAGTCGCCACGGCGATCACGTTGATGTTGGACATAATGGTGATCCAGACGTTATCGCTCTTCGCACGGCCCATCACCCAGCTGAGCAGGTCACCGATGTAAACACCGTCGATTTCCCGTTCGGGTTCCGCCACAACCAGTGCGGACAATTCCAAGGCGTTTGCCAATGCTTCCACCGTCATGACGAACCGTCTCCCTTCTCGGCGATCTGCCGCTCGAGTTCTCGGTTTTTTAAGAGAACGCAAGCCGATTCCACTGCGTTTCCGCGGATCACGTCCTCGGCGAACGCCCGGCAGTTGGGAGCGCCGCAGGCACCGCAATCAATCCCGGGAAGCTCAGCGCGCAATTTTTGAATATCCGACATCATCCGAAGCGATTGTGCAAAATTTTCGCTCAAGCGCTGAATGGGCATATAGGACGGGAGCTTCTCAAACAGGTAGTCGTCCGGCACATACCCGGAATCGTCATCCGGGAAGTTTTGCGATACCGGCAAATACCGACGAAGCGATTGTAACCGGGCTTTGGCAACGAAGGGATTCTCTACCACCATGGCGCCTCCGACGCAGCCGCCGGGGCAGGCGTTCAACTCGATGAATTCGAGCGAAGAAATGTTGCCGTTATCCAACTGATCCAGCACGCGATTGACGTTTTCAATACCGTCCGCCGCCAGAAATTTGTCATTGAAGAGTGCGGAAGACTCGCCGCCGGACGTAGCCCAGCTGATGCCAATCATGCCGGATCTGGAAAGCGGCTTCGGCATTTTGTCTCCACGCATCACGTTGAGGAGCCCGAAGTAAACGTCGCTTATGGAGACGACTTCGTCTACTTCGCTTTGATAATCCCCGAATCCGTTGCGGACATAACTGACCTTGGCGGGGCAAGGGGAGATAAAGCAAATGCAAATATCGCTCCGTTTCAGCTCCGGGTGTGTTTTTGCCGTTTTTTCCAGCGCCATCTTCGCGGCGATCTCCATCGGCGGCAAAAGCTGCATGATGTGCGTCTGTAAGGTTGGGTAACGCAGCGCGATCATGCGCAGGACCACAGGACACGCCGAGCTGATAACCGGTTTGGGGATCCCCTCGGTTTTGAGATAGTTTCGCGTGTAAACGGAAACGAATTCCGCCGCTTGAGCAACCTCTACGACGTCGTCAAACCCCATGTCCAAAAGACCTTGTAAAACGTAGTCCACGTCCCCCAAATTTTCAAATTGCCCGTATAAAGTCGGAGCCGGGAGAGCAATCTTCCATTTTTTCTTTTCCAGAACGCGATCCAGTTTGGAGTAAGTCGCTTTTTTTGCGTTGTGCGGACAGATGCGGATACACACTCCGCAATCAATGCAGCGGTGCGGATTGATCACAGCGCGCCCGTCGCAAACGCGGATCGCTTCCGTGGGACAATGTTTCAGGCAGGTGGTGCATCCCGTGCATGCCGAAACGTCCAGCGACACCGAATGCTCGTAGGTGTTCATTCCGTCCCCTTTCCGATCGGAGATCAGAGATTGATGCGCATGGTGATACGCGTTCCTTCTCCGAGGGCCGAATCAATTTTCATATCATCTGTATAGCGTTTCATGTTCGGCAGTCCCATTCCGGCACCGAAGCCGAGCGACCGGATATTGTCCGGAGCCGTGGACCAGCCTTCTCTCATCGCCATTTCAACATTGGCAATTCCGGGGCCGTGGTCAACCAGATGAATCTCAATGCGATCCTCATAGATCAGGATGTCGGCATAGCCGCCTCCCGCGTGAATGACCATATTGATCTCGCCTTCATACATGGCGATGGAGACTTTGCGGATGATCTCCGGATTGATGCCCAGTTGTCGAAGGATCTTTTTGACCTGCACCGACGCTTGCCCGGCCGAGGTAAAATCCTCGCCGTCCACATCGAAATGCAGTTTTACCACTTCACTCATACGGCGGTTTTATTGCCGACGAGTCCACAGGCATACAGTTTCCCGCACGCCTCATACATTCTTTTTTTGGTTTTGAGGAGCACAATGTTGTTCTCTTTCGCCAATTCAACCATTTCCACCGTGGGACTCTTGGAGCGAACGAATACGATGCAAACCATATCCATCATCTCGGCAGTCCGCACGACCTGCGCGTTGACGAGCCCGGTAAGTAAAACCGCCTGATCCTTCACGTAAGCCAAAACATCGCTCATCATGTCACTGCCGCAAGCGGAGAAAACGTCCCTTTCCAGGTTTTCCTCTCCGCAAACGATCTCGGCGTCCAGAAGGTCACGAATCATACTGATTTTCATGAGCTTTTACCCTTCCGATCAGACGTATTTCGCAAGGACGGTTTTGACGTCTTCCTTTTTTAGGGATCCGTAGACTTCACCGTTGACGGTCATGACCGGCGCAAGTCCGCAGGCACCGAGGCATCTGGTAGCTTCCACCGAGTATTTGCCGTCGGGCGAGGTGCTGCCCACCGGAACGTTCAGCTGTTTGGAGATCTCCTCCAACACTTCGCCGGAACCTTTGACGTAGCAGGCGGTGCCGAGGCAAACCGAAATGGCGTACTTGCCGTCCGGATTCAATTTGAACTGGGAATAGAAGGAAACGATGCCGAAGATCTCCTCCATCGATACGCCGGTCTTATCGGCAATGATCTTTTGCACTTCGATGGGGAGGTAGCCGTAAATCCCCTGTGCTTCTTGAAGGATCGGCATCATAGCGCCCTTTTCGCCGTTGTGCTTTTCGATGACGGCAAGGAGCTCCGCTTCCTGTTCTTTGGTGCCGCGGAATTCCACCGTCGTCAGCTTTTTTTTCATATTTTGACCTCCAAAAATAAGTTTTGTTTTGAGAGCGCCCCGGACCATAAAAGCGTCGGGCGCAGAAAACCAGATATATTATACAATACTTTTGTAGGAAAATCCATAGTTTTTTGAAAAAAGATAATTTTTTTGTCGTCTTTCCTTTTCCACTTGCCTTTTTGTGAAAATCTCTGAAAATAAAGACTCCTCCCTGCTTTTTTCACAACAAAACGCCGCCCTCTTTTCTCGCGGGGCGGTGTTTTCCTCGGTCGCTTCGTCTATTTTTTGACAATCTTCAAAAACAGTTGTATCAGACGGGACATTTTTCGTTTTCGTCAAAGTGAAAAGAATTTTGGCAATCCGTTTTCAAAGCGGCAGGTGGCTTCGCCGGCGATCAGCGGCGCGAGATAGCGGCAGCAAGCGTCGGTCACGCCGTTGCCCTCTTCGTTGATAAACTCGTCGGGAACAAAGCGGATCTTGTTTGCGATCTCGGCAACGTCCTTGGGAAGAAAATCGATGCGATAGAGCTCGCCCTCGGCGCGCTGCATGGTCATCATGGAGCAGCTGACCCCTTTTGCGGCGGCTTGAACAGCGGCTTCCCCAACGCCCTGCGACTCGGCAAGGTCGACGCCCGAAGCAAGATGGGAGGCGCAGCGTTGCGGCAGATTGAGTTCGATCGAACGCACCTTGCAACCGAAGTGCTCCTTGACGGCGAGCTCAAGCGCCTTTCCCGTGCCCGCGAGATAGGCATGCCCAAAGACGTCCTTTGCGCCCTGTTGGGTTCCTTCGCCAACGTAGTGCCCATCGGCAAAGCGGATGCCCTCAGAAACCGCGACGACGACGTTCGGGTGGCGTTCAAGGGCTTTTTTCAGGTCGGAGAAAAAGCGGTCGAGGTCAAAGGTGCGCTCGGGAAGATAGACAAGGTCGGGTTCGATCCCATTTGCAAAGCGCCCGAGTGAAGAAGCGGCGGTCAGCCAGCCCGCGTCGCGTCCCATGATCTCAACGATCGTGACGGCGGGAACTGTATAGACCGCGCAATCGCGGATGATCTCCTCGATCGTGACGGCAATATATTTTGCCGCCGAGCCAAACCCCGGGGTGTGGTCGGTGCCGACAAGGTCGTTGTCGATCGTCTTGGGCACGCCCATGACTACCATGGGATAATCGTGTTCTTTCGTATAACGCGAAAGCTTTGCCACCGTGTCCATCGAATCGTTGCCGCCGATGTAAAAGAAATAACCGATCTCGTATTTTTGGAAGATCGAAATGAGCTTTTCAAAGAAGGCGGGATCCTCCTCGGGCTTTGGCAGTTTGTGGCGGCAGGAACCGAGCGCGGCGGCAGGCGTGTGAGAGAGCAGGTCGAGCGCATCCTCATCGCCGAAGTCGCGCGAAAGGTCAACAAGGTTCTCGGAGAGAAGTCCGTCGATGCCGTTTTTCATACCGAACAGCTTTTTGATCTCGCCGCTCTGCTTTGCGGCGCCGCGGATCACGCCGGCAAGCGTTGCATTGATGGCGGCGGTGGGACCTCCGCTCTGCCCGACGACCGCATTCTTAAAAATCGGTTTCATAAAAAATCCTCGCTTCCCGAATTTTTGACACTTTCAGTATAGCAAAAAAGAGCCGCGAAAGCAAGCAAAAAGTCGCTCTTTTTTGAAAAAACGAAAAAATCTTGAAAGCGCGCGCTTTTTCTGCTACAATAGGGGCATAGAAACGAGAAACGAGGGATTTTTTGCCATGCGTATGAGAAGAAAAAAGCACGGTGCCGAACGGATCGCCGCCTGCGCCGAACTTTTGATCGAAACGCCGAGCGCTTCGGTCGATCCCAAAACCTACTTCCCTGCCACATCTCCTTTGCATCTTGAAATCGGGTGCGGCAAGGGCGCTTTTGCCGTCGGCATGGCTAAAAAGCATCCCGACGTCAATTTCATCGCAATGGAGCGCGTTTCGGACGTTGCCTGCCTCGCGCTCGAAAAAGCCAAAGGCGCAAGCGAAGAGGGGCGCGACAATTTGCGCTTTGTCATCGGCGACGCGAAAAACCTCGCCGAATTCTTCCCCGCTCACTCGTTTACCTGCATTTACCTCAATTTCAGCGATCCTTGGCCCAAAAAAGGTTACGCCAAACGGCGACTCACCTATCGGAGTTTTCTCGAGCTTTACCGCACGCTCCTCGTCCCCGGGGGGCTACTCAAACTCAAGACCGACAACGAAGGGCTCTACCGCTTCAGTTTAGAGGAATTTGCCGCCGCAGGGCTGACCGTCGAATGGCAAACCGAAGATCTGCACCACACGCCGGAAGCCTCCGACAACGTGATGACCGAATATGAAAAGAACTTCTCCGAAAAAGGGCAGGTCATTTATTCCGCCCACGTGAGGTTTTAACCATGGAAGCAAACGAACTTTCGGGCGTTCTGCTGCTCGATAAGCCTGCCGGCTATACCTCGCACGATCTGGTCAACAAGGTGCGGCGGCTCTATCACACAAAAAGAGTCGGGCACACCGGCACGCTCGACCCGATGGCAACGGGACTTTTGGTCGTCCTTGTCGGCAGAGCGGCAAAGGCGGCGGAATATCTCGTCGCGGGCAAAAAGAAATACGAAGCCTTGCTCCGCCTTGGGTGTTCGACCGACACCGAGGACACAACCGGAACGGTGCTTACAACTTCCGATCAGATCCCCTCAAAAGGCGAAATCGACGCGATCCTGCCCCGCTTTCGCGGCAAGATCGAGCAGATCCCGCCCATGTACAGCGCCCTCAAAGTGGGCGGACAAAAGCTCGTTGATCTTGCGCGCAAAGGACAGGTCGTGGAGCGCAAGCCTCGCCCGATCGAAGTGTTTGAGCTGACCTTGCTCCCAACCGAAGATCCCGCAGAATACAGGCTTTTTGCAACCGTTTCCGCCGGAACTTATATCCGCACACTCTGCGCCGACATCGGGCGCGCGCTTGGTTGCGGCGGTGTGATGGCGGCGCTGCGGCGCATAGAAACGGGCGGCTTTTCGATTGAGGACGCTACTGCGATTGACGCGCTCGAAACCTATGACGACGAAAAGCTCGCTTCCCTCCTTCTCCCTATGGAAAAGCTGTTTTCCGCTCTGCCCGCACTCGATCTTTCTCCCTTTCACGAAAAGCTCATTCGCGGCGGCGCGATGGTCGCACTCTACAAACTCGGTGAGGTCGCGCGCGCGCTTCCGCTCGAAGCGAAAGTCCGCTTGAACGATGCCGGCGGGAGTTTTTTTGCCCTCGGCGAATGCCGGCTTGACCCCGAAGGAAATCCGACTATAAAAGCAATCAAAACCTTTGTGTTATAAGAAAAAAGAGAACCTCAAACGAGGTTCTCTTTTCGTTTATGGGTTCTCTTTCCAGACCTTTGTTCGCACGAGGCGGTTGATCCCAAAAAGGAGCAATCCCCCGAGGCAGACGGCAGGGATATAAACGAGCGTACCGACCCACCAGCCAAACTTTGTCCCGATGTCGTGAATGATGACAAGCGACGAAACTTTGGGACCGATGAAAAACATATTGATGTCTCCTTTTGCGGGTCCCCAAAGCATGAGGTTAAACACGAATGCGATGCCGCAAAGACCGAGATACATTCCGGCGGCAAGGAAATAGTCTTTCCATTTGATCCCGACCCTGCGCGAGAAAAAGAGATAGAGGCCGAGGAAGATGAGGAGCAGATGCCAAAGGTAGGAATGGATGGTCACAAGCCAATGTCCATTGTTCATGCCAGAGGGCTCAATGTAAGCGGCAAGTCCGCCGAGCGTGCTGAAATACAGGAGAAATCCGAGGAGTGCTTGTTCCAGCTTGCCGGGTTTTACGATGGCGGCAAGGAAGGCCAGATACATCGGCACGCTGCAAAACTGAAAGGAAAAATTATACCACGGGAATTCCCCGCCGTAAAGGCCGTAGATGAAAAGGAAATGCTTGAAGATCTCGGTGGCGATGAGGAAGAGAGACACGAAAAGAAGGACGCGGCGGTGTCCCTTGTCCGAGAGCTTGCGCAGTTTCCATGCGGCAAAGACGGCAAGAGAAATACCCACCACGGCAAAAATCAGATGAAATGCGCCGTAGGCTTTGGGGCGTTCCATCTCCCATGCCAGTTTCCCAAAAATATCAAGCAACCTCTGTGTCAATTCCATGCTGTCATTCCTTTCTTATTCTGGTAGCGTACAAACATCTACCCAGGCGCCTTTGCCAAAAAGAGTTTCGAGTTCCGACGGCGTTACGCGCGTTGTGGAATTGGGCGTTCCCGCCGCGGCGTAAACCGTTTCAAAGCGCAAGAGCGAGCGGTCGAGATACACCTTCACGCCCGATTTGACGGCAAATGGGCAAACTCCGCCCGGCTCATGTCCGGTCACGGCTTCAACCATCTCCCACGGGATCATCTTTGCCTTTTTGTGGAAGCGCTCTTTGTATTTGGAGTTGGAGATTTTCGCGTCTCCCGATGTAACCACAAGCAAGGCTTCCTCGTCAAGGAGAAAGCCCATACTTTTGGCAATTTGTTCGGGTTTGCAGCCGATCAAAGCCGCGGCGTGTTCCACCGTGTCACTCGTTTCGGCATGAACCGTCACACGATCGGGAAGACCGTGTTCGGAAAGATAGGATTTTACAGCGTCAAGGGACATATCATTCCCATTCAATAGTTCCAGAAGGTTTAGGCGTCAAATCCATCAACACTCTATTGACACCTTTCACCTCGGTGGTGATACGCTGGGTCAGCTTCTTCATCAGTTCCCAAGGCAGTTCCTCAACCGTGGCGGCAATGGCGTCGCGCGTGTTGATGGCGCGGATCACGACCGGCCAGTCGTAGGTACGCTTTCCATCGGTGATTCCGGTCGAGCGGAAATCGGGAACGATGGTGAAGTACTGCCAGACCTTGCCGGCAAGACCGGCTTTGGCAAACTCTTCGCGCAGAATGGCGTCCGACTCGCGGACGGCTTCAAGGCGATCTCTTGTGATCGCACCGACGCAGCGCACGCCAAGTCCCGGGCCCGGGAAGGGCTGACGCTGGACCATGCTGTCGGGCAGTCCCAGAGCCGAGCCGACGACGCGGACTTCGTCCTTGTAGAGCAGTTTGACCGGTTCCACCAGTTCAAATTTGAGGTCTTCGGGCAGACCGCCTACGTTGTGGTGCGACTTGATGCCCTTGCTCTCGAGGATATCGGGGTAGATAGTTCCCTGTCCCAAAAATTCGATGCCGTCGAGCTTTCTTGCCTCTTCGGCAAAGACCTTGATGAATTCGTCACCGATGATCTTGCGCTTCTGTTCGGGATCGGCGACGCCGGCAAGACGATCGAGGAAACGGTCAACCGCGTCAACGTAGATGAGGTTTGCGCCGAGCTCTTCGCGGAAGACCTTGATGACCTGTTCGGGCTCGCCCTTGCGGAGCAGACCGTGGTTGACGTGCACGCAGGTCAGGTTTTTGCCGATGGCGCGGATGAGAAGCGCCGCAACGACCGAGGAGTCCACGCCTCCGGAGAGGGCGAGGAGCACTTTTTTGTCGCCGACCTGTTCTCTCAAAGCCTTGATCTGCTCTGCAATAAAGGCGTCGGCCTGCGCCTTGGTGGTGATGCGTTCCATAGTTTCGGGACGAACGTTGGGATTCATAAAATGCCTCCGTTGCTTTACAAAAATTTTCGCCTTTTATTATAGCAAACCGCGCGACCGAATGCAAGAGATTTTGATAAAAAAGCGAAGAAAAAAGCCGAGAAACTTCTCGGCTTTTTCGTTTGCAACTGCAAGCACGATCTTTCCGGCTACACGGACTGCCGCAGTGTGATGCAGAGTCGTCGGTTTCGTTCTCGTCGCCGTACAGGCGTACGGCAGAGATCGAAAACGGCGAGAGAAAAAGCATAACACAAAAAATGGAAAAATCCGTAGGATTTTCACCTTGAAAGGTGTTGTCCTACGGATTTTTATTTTGCGAAAGTCTTTATAAAGCAGTGCTTTTTCGGTCTCTCGCAAACTGCGACAGTCCATTATTTGTACTTGCGTTTGCGGGCTGCTTCAGACTTCTTCTTGCGCTTTACGCTGGGCTTCTCATAGTGCTCTCTTTTGCGGAGCTCGGTGAGGACGCCGGAGCGAGCAGTTGCGCGCTTAAAGCGACGCAGTGCGCTGTCAAGAGTTTCGCCTTCCTTGACTCTGATCTCTGCCATGTTTATCCCTCCCTCCGCGGATCCAAGAGTATTTTGTTTGCGCCGAAGGTTTTCCCTGCCGTGCAAAACGATCGTCTTGCATTATACACGATTTTGCGCGGGCTGTCAAGCCTTTTTTTGCCTTTTTGCGGATTTTTTCAAAAATTCGCGTTGCGCAGGTTGGAAAAAATCTGCTCGAACTCGCCGAGCGTCTTTGCCTCCATGATGGCTTTGCGCGCGCTTGCCGCGCCCCGCACGCCCGA
>CADBFJ010000021.1 GCA_902793915.1 uncultured Ruminococcus sp. | reverse complement strand
GTACGCTGTTCCTTTGTAATGATCTTTTCCCAATCCCATTGATCGACGAACATCGAGTGCAAATTATCGGTCACTTCGTCGCGGCGAATGGCGTTCATATCGGTGTAAAGCCCTTCGCCCACTTCAAAGCCATATTCGCCAAGGGCATATCTCTTCCACTTGGCAAGCGAATGAACGATCTCAAGATCGGGACCGCCGTGAATATCGAATTTGACCGGGCGCTCCACGCCGTTGAGGTTATCGTTGAGCCCGCTCTCGTCGGTCACGAAAAGAGGCGCCGAAACGCGGATCAAATTGAGTTGAGCGGAAAGCTCTTTTTCAAAAAAGTCTTTGACCTTTTTGATGGCATATTGGGTCTGGCGCAGGGTCAGATGCGAATGATAGTCTTTTGGAAGAATGAGGTTTGGCATAAAGACCTCCTTGGATGCGAAATGGAATCGGTACTATAATAGAATTATTATACCCGAAAAGCCCTTATTTGTAAAGGGTTCGGGCAAAGTTTTTTCACATTTTACGCCTCTTTTGGAAGAAAGACGACAAAAGCTCCAGACTTTCGTCTTTGAAAAGCCCGTTTTCAACCACGGGACGGCTTTCCAGAGGATATGCAGGTAGGTTCATAAGGCTCCCAAACGCCCCTTCGCGCGCGTCCTTTGCACCGAAAACCACTCGACCCACTCTTGCGTGCAGAATTGCACCCGCGCACATGGGGCAAGGCTCAAGCGTCACGTAGAGCGTACAGTCCGAAAGGCGGGTTGTTCCAAGCGCCGCGCAGGCTCTTGAGAGCGCCAGCATTTCCGCGTGCGCGGTAGCGTCAAAAGATGTCTCACACTCGTTGGCAGCCTCGGCAATTATCCGCTCTCCGATCGTTACAACGGCGCCGACAGGGATTTCTCCCGCGTTTCCCGCCTCTTTTGCCAACGTGAGCGCGCGCCGCATCATGGTTTGATCAAACTCGTTCATTTTGCTCCTCTCAAAAGCAAAAAACCGCCCCGAGGGCGGTTTTTTGAAAAATCAGTGAAGGATGCACCGCTCGGTGTCCTTGTCAAAGATGTGAAGTCTTGCCATGTCAAAGCCGACTTTAACGGTTTCCCCGGCTCTGGTGGTCGATCTTGCCGAAACTCTTGCGATAAGTCTGCCCTCTTCGCCCACGTTGAGGTAGAGGTAGATTTCGGCGCCCATAAGCTCGGTAACGTCGACGTTGGCTTCCACCATTGCGTCTTTGAACTTTTCGGGATCGGGAGCGTCCTCAATGCACTCGGGACGCAAACCGCAGACCACTTCTTTGCCGATATAGTCGGCAAGTTTGGGATCCTCGGCTTTTTCTTTGGGAAGCTTCAGCGCGTTGCCTTCATAGAGGAAGTAAACGCCGTCGTCGCGCTTCTCAAGCGTGCCGGTCATAAAGTTCATTTGCGGAGTGCCGATAAACCCTGCAACAAAGATGTTGACGGGTTCATCGTAAAGCTTTTGAGGAGTTGCAACCTGCTGAATGAGACCGTCTTTCATAACGACGATGCGCGTTGCCATGGTCATAGCCTCGACCTGGTCGTGCGTAACGTAAATGAAAGTGGTTCCCACGCTGTTGTGGAGCTTGGTCAGCTCGGTTCTCATTGCGGCACGGAGCTTTGCATCGAGGTTGGAGAGCGGCTCGTCAAGTAAGAAAACCTGCGGATCGCGCACGATGGCACGACCGAGCGCCACACGCTGTTTCTGACCGCCGGACAAAGCCTTCGGCTTTCTTTCCAGCAGGTGGGTGATATCGAGAATTCTTGCGGCTTCTTCGACCTTTTTCTTAATGACTTCTTTCGGCACTTTGCTGAGTTTCAGACCGAACGCCATGTTCTCAAAGACCGACATATGAGGATAAAGTGCATAGTTCTGGAACACCATGGCGATCTTACGATCTTTGGGCGCCACATCATTGACCAGACGGTCGCCGATGAAGAGTTCGCCTTCGGAGATTTCTTCCAGACCTGCAATCATACGGAGCGTGGTGGATTTGCCGCAACCGGAGGGACCGACGAGCACCAAAAACTCCTTATCCTTGATCTCAAGATTGAAATCCGAAACAGCGGTGACGCCGCCCGGATACTTTTTATAAATGTGCCGCAAAGACAGGCTTGCCATAAACATTCCTCCTACGTCGGGGCATAATACTTGAATATAATATATTGTACCAAATATCCATGCAAAATGAAAGGGTTTTATTTCCCAAAATTCGCCCTTACTTCTTGTGCAATCTGCACAATTACTGCTTTTGGCGAGAACGCATGGTCAGGGCGATTCGTTTTTTCGCCACATCGACCGACAGTACGCGAACCTTGACCACGTCGCCAACCTTCACCACCTCGGAAGGGTGCTTGACAAAACGATCCGCCAGTTGCGAAATGTGGACAAGGCCGTCCTGGTGGACACCGATATCGACGAACGCGCCGAAGTCGATCACGTTCCGCACGGTACCGGTCAGTTCCATATCGGGTTTGAGGTCTTCGAGCGAAAGGATGTCGTCGCGCAGAACCGGTGGCGGCAGTGTATCGCGGATATCTCTGCCCGGCTTTTCGAGTTCGGTCAGAATATCTTTCAGCGTAGGCACGCCGACGCCGAGTTCTTCGGCAAGTTTTGCAACTCCAACGCCTTCGGCTTTGGTGGAAAGTTCTTTCAAGTTCCCCGCCGCAACGTCAGCTTTGGTGTATCCAAAGCGTGCAAGGAGCTTTTCCGCCGCGTCGTAGGACTCGGGATGCACGCCGGTGTTGTCAAAAATCTCTTTGCCGCCCGGGACGCGCAAAAATCCAGCCGCCTGCTCAAAGGCTCGGTCACCGATGCGCGGAACCTTTTTGAGCTGTTGTCGCGTGGTAAATGCGCCGCTTTCTTCGCGGTATTTCACAATGTTTTTGGCGGAGGCAAGATTGATGCCCGAGATATAAGACAGGAGCGAATAGGAAGCGGTATTGACGTCCACACCCACGGCGTTCACGCAGTCTTCCACCACGCCGCCGAGCGCCTCATCGAGGCGCGCCTGCTTCATATCGTGCTGATACTGTCCCACGCCGATGCCTTTGGGATCGATCTTGATCAGCTCCGCAAGCGGATCCTGCAAGCGACGGGCGATTGAAACCGCGCTACGCTGCATGACGTCAAAATCCGGGAACTCCTCGGCAGCGAGTTTGGAAGCCGAATAGATTGAGGCGCCCGCTTCGCTGACAACGATATACTTGACATCCTCGGGAATCTCCTTGAGGAGCCCCGCGATGAAAATTTCGCTCTCTTTGGATGCGGTACCGTTACCGATGGCGATCACGTCAACGTGATGTTTTTTAATCAGGCGCTCTACGATCGCTTTGCTCTTTTCGATCTCTTCCCGTGGCTTGACCGGGTAGATCACGGCAGTGTCAAGCACCTTGCCGATCGGATCGACGACAGCCAGTTTACAACCGTGGGCATAGCCGGGGTCAAAGCCCATGACGACCTTGCCCTTGAGCGGCGATTGCATGAGCAGATGCGAAAGGTTATCCGCAAAGAGTTTGATCGCGCCTTCCGAAGCATTGTCAAAAAGGTCGCTCCGTACCTCCCTTTCAATGGAGGGTGCGATAAGTCGATCGTAGCCGTCGCGGATCGCTTCTTCCACGTATGGTTCTGCAGGGCTGCGGTTTCCGAGGATCATTTCGGAGAAGAGATATTTTAAGATCAGTTCCTCGTCAACCGAGATCGAAACCTTGAGAAACTCCTCTTTTTCACCGCGGTTTAAGGCAAGTACCCGGTGCGGGAGGATCTTTGCCACGGGTTCCGCATATTCATAATACTGCGCATAAACCGAGTCTTCTTCTTTTGCGGCTTTGGACGAAATGGTACCAAACTGCATGGTGAGCCGACGAATCTCCTTGCGGAACTCGGCGTTATCCGAAACGATCTCGGCGATGATATCCTTGGCGCCAGAGAGCGCCTCTTCGCGCGTGGCAACGCCTTTTTCTTCGCTAATAAAGCC
This sequence comes from uncultured Ruminococcus sp., assembly GCA_902793915.1. Lineage (GTDB taxonomy): Bacteria > Bacillota > Clostridia > Oscillospirales > CAG-272 > UMGS1865. Next base: position 30,511 of record CADBFJ010000021.1, on the reverse strand, counting down.
GTCCGCCTGTTCCTCGATCGAGGGGGTATAGGTCGGATCCTGGCGAAGGATCAGCTCTGCCAAAGGCTCCAGCCCCTTCTCTTTTGCCACCGACGCCCGCGTCTTTCTGTGGGGGCGGAAGGGACGGTAGATGTCCTCGACCTCGGTAATGGTCTTGGCATTTTCGATCGCCGCGCGGATCTCATCGGTCATCTTTTCCTGCGCCGTAATGAGATCTATGACCTCCTGTTTGCGCTTTTCGAGATTGCGGAGCGCATTCAGACGGTCGAAAAGTTCGCGGAGAACTTCGTCGTCAAGACTTCCCGTCACTTCCTTGCGGTAACGCGCAATAAAAGGAATGGTGTTTCCTTCGTCGATCAGCGCGATCGTTTTCTCCACCTGTTCCACCCCGAGGTGGAGTTCTTCTGCCAGTTGCTTTGCAATGGTCATACTTGATTTCCTTTCGCAAAAAGGGTATTTCGTTCGGATTCCGTAAGCGGGCGAAAATCGCCTTCCGAGAGATCGTCCGGGAGCGCAATGCCTCCAAAAGAGATGCGGGTAAGCTCCACCACTTGATTATGCACCGCTTCGAGCATTCTTTTGACCTGGTGAAATTTTCCTTCGGTCAGAGTCAGATGGATCGTTTTTTCATCGACCCGTTCGGCACGGCAGGGCTTCGTTTGAAAATCGCCCAAATCGAGTCCCGCTTCAAGAGCGGTAAGATCCTCGTTTGACACCGGGAATTTCGCCTTGACAAGATAGTTTTTTTCCACGTGGTATTTGGGCGAGAGGAGCCTATGGCAAAGATCTCCATCGTTGGTCAGGAGCAAAAAGCCTTTCGTATTTTTATCGAGCCGCCCGCAGGGAAAGACGCCCATGCGGCGGTATTCTTCGGGTAAGAGATCGAGCACGGTGGCACCGCGCCCATCCTCGGTGGCGGAGAGAACCCCCGCCGGCTTGTTGAGAAGAAGATAGACGAACTTTTGCCAAACGATCTTCCGCCCACAGAAAGTGACGGTATCTTGGGTTTCATCGACCCTGCAGTCAGCGCTCGAGGCGACTTCTCCGTTCACGAGGACAAGTCCTGCGTGCACGGCTTTCGCCGTTTCTTTTCGGCTGGCAACGCCGAGGTTCGAAAGGTATTTATCGAGCCGCAAAGCGCCACCTCCTTCGTGATTTCCAATTATATGATTATATCACAAAGCACTTGCTTTGTAAAGGTTTTTTTGCGAAAAAAAGCAGGGTCCCGAGTGGTTCGGAACCCTGTTTTTGAATGAAAAATACGATTATTTTTCTGCCAGCTTGCGGAGCAGTTCGGTCTGCTCCTTCACGTTGGCATAAAATTCGTCTTCGCGTGCTTTGAGCGCTTCTGCTCTGGCGGCTTCTTCGGCAGCTTTTGCATCGGCTTCAGCTTTTGCTTTGGCTTCCGCTTCGGCTTTTGCGGCAATCTCTTTTGCCTTAACGATCGACTCGGCTTTTCTTACCAAGCGCAGGATGATAAAAACGCAGAGCGCGATGATGAGAAAGTCGATGATCGTCTGGAGCCAAAGACCCCATTGGAGTGCGACCTCCGGCTTTGCGACCTCCCCTGCGGCATCCAGAACCTCTTTGCGCAGGACGGTTTTGACACTTGAAAGATCAATGTCACCAAGGAACAGGCTGGTCAAAGGCGTGATGATGTAGTTCACAAGTCCGGACGTGATCTTGCCGAATGCGGCGCCGATGACGACTGCGACGGCAAGGTCAAGCACGTTGCCCTTGGTGATGAACGCCTTGAACTCGGCAAAAAAGCCGACCCGCTCTTTTTTGACCTTTTCTTTCACTTTTTTGATCTTCTCTTTCATGGTAAAGCTTCCTCCCTTTTTTGATGTTGAAATTTATTCGTACAAAGGATACTTTTTGCAAAGTGCCATAACTTCTTTTTGAACGCGATCCTTCGAGCCTTCAAAATCGGTAGCGATCAATTTGATCCAATGAGCGATCTGCTTCATCTCGGCTTCTCCGAACCCGCGGCTGGTCACAGCTGGCGTTCCAAGTCGGATCCCGCTGGTGACAAAAGGCGTTTCCGGATCGTTGGGAATGGCGTTCTTGTTAGCGGTGATATGCACTTCGTCCAGTCGGTGTTCCAGTTCTTTTCCACTCACGCCGAACGAGCGCAGATCCACAAGGATGAGGTGGTTGTCGGTTCCGCCCGAGACGATGCGGAAGCCCTCCTCCTGCATTGCTTTGCAAAGCGCCTTGGAATTGGAGAGGATCTTTTTCTGATACTCCTTAAATTCGTCGGTCAAAGCCTCGCCGAAAGCGACCGCTTTGGCGGCGATGATGTGCATGAGAGGTCCGCCCTGCGTGCCGGGGAAAACAGCTTTGTCGATTTGTTTTGCAAGCTCGGCTTTACAAAGGATGAGTCCTCCGCGCGGACCGCGCAGAGTCTTATGCGTCGTCGTAGTCACCACGTCGGCATATGGGACCGGGCTGGGATGGAGCCCCGCCGCAACGAGCCCCGCGATGTGCGCCATATCGACCATGAGATATGCCCCCACCTCGTCGGCGATCTCGCGGAATTTTGCAAAATCAATGATGCGCGAATACGCGCTGGCGCCCGCCACAATAAGCTTGGGTCGGCACTCAAGCGCGATTTCACGGATCTTATCGTAATCAAGCATCTCGGTTTTATCGTCCACGCTGTATGGAACGACGTGGAAATACTTGCCCGAGATGTTGACGGGAGAACCGTGCGAAAGATGCCCGCCATGCGCGAGATTGAGCCCCATGACCGTGTCACCGGGATTCAGGAGCGCAAAGAAAACCGCCAGATTGGCGCTTGCGCCGCAATGAGGCTGCACGTTGGCGTGTTCCGCTCCAAAGAGCTTTTTGGCACGCTCAATGGCAAGGTTTTCCACAATGTCAACGCATTGGCATCCGCCATAGTAACGGTGACCGGGAAAGCCCTCGGCATATTTATTCGTCAGAACAGTTCCCGCCGCCAGGAGCACGGCTTTGGAAACCACGTTTTCAGACGCGATGAGTTCAATGTTCTCGCGCTGGCGGTTCAGTTCGAGCTCGCAGGCGTCAAAAACCTCTTTGTCATAGTTTGCAAGTTCATCAAAAAAATTCATAGGACCTCCTTATTGGGTGCGATAGGGTGGCGTTCCCACCCCGAGTTTTCGTAGGTCACAAAACTGCCAACACCGGCAGAGCGCGCGGAAAGCAATGTGTTTTTTACACCCTTCCCCACTTCGCACGGCGTCTTGGCAAAGGATGCGGGCAAAAGATCTCCGCGCCTCTCTCCTGTGCGCCGAAGCACGCAAGGGGAAAGATCAAAGATCGGATGCCGTTCGGCATAGCCGAGCGCCATTTCATTATGGAAAAGACGATCGGTCAGATCGAGCATCGTTTTGCGGTAAATCGGCGAGAAACATAACTCGCCGACGGCTTCCAGTCCGAAGGCAAAACCGCAATTGCTCTTTTCGAGCGCCGCTTTGCAAACAGACCGATAGGTCAAAAGAAACCCCTCGTTTGTGGAGTTCATTTCAGAAGCGAGAGCGAAAAGCTCGTCCGCTTGCGAGAGATCCCAGACCCTGTTTTCGTAGGGAAAGCGGAAAAAACAAAAGACGTTTTCTTTCCGGTCTGCCGAGGGAATCGAAAGCTCGCCCGAAAAAGGCTCGTTTCCGATCGACAAGACGCCAAGAGAGGCAATCTTTTTCTCTTTTGCCGCAAGGAGAAAAGCAGAAAGATCGGCATTCTTTGCGGGAAAGATCAAATCAAATCCGAGCATCTTAAAGCTTGGCAAGCCCCGCAAGGATCGCGTCATGCGCCTTTTGGGCAAGCTCGGCGGAAGAAGCCGCGGCAATCAAATCCGGCTGCCAGACATCGAGTACGCGGAGTTTGACCGTCAAGGGGCGCAAAATGCGCTTTGCGGGAGAGATTTTTTGTGTGTTGGAAGTCGCCATGACCACAACCGGCACCTTTGCTTTTTTGGCAAGGTAAAAAGCGCCTTCCTTAAACTCCTGCAATTCCCCGCTTTTGCTTCGCGTGCCTTCGGGGTAGATGCCGACGCTGACTGTTTCGTTTGCCACAAGGTCAGCGGCAGTCTTGAGCGTGCGGAGCGCGCGCATGCCGTTCTCGCGGTCGATCGAAAGATAACCGGCTTTTCGCATCAGTGCACCCGCGATCGGGATGTGAAAATTAGACTCTTTGGAAATAAAGATGATTTTATCCGTGTAAACTGACATGAGCGCGATCGGGTCAAAGTTGGATACATGATTGGCGATCAGCACCACAGGACCGGAGGGGATCTTTTCAAAGCCCTCTTTTTTGACGCGCACCCAGAAAAATCCCATAAGCCACGCGGCCATAAAATGCAAAAGCCGCATGGAAAAGCGGTTTGGCTTTGCGGGATTCGGCTTGCGGGTCGCGATCGGCACAAGCAAAAGGAAGAGAAGGAAAAAGACAAGCGTCAAAGCAAGATAAAAGCCGATCCAAAGCGGTGCTAACCACCAAAAGGAAAGGCTTGCTGCGGCGCACAGCGCGCACGCCCCCGCTCCGCCGAAAAGAAAGAAGATGAGATTTAACATCTTGTTTAGTCTGTCTTTCTGCCGGTCGAAACTTTATACTCGGTCACGTTCAGGACCGTTTCGCCGTCGATCTGGAGGGCGGTCGGACGATCAAAGCGCACGGTAATCTCGTGTCCGGTAAAAGTCGAGACCATTTCGGGGTGCTCGATATGTTTCCCCTGAAAGATAGAGGGAAAAACGGCAAGCGTCTTGAGTTTGCTGCGGCAGTGCATCACAACGACCGTAACGCTGCCGTCGGGGTTCTTACGATCCTGCGCGGGGGCAACCATCATACCGCCGCCGTAATAGCGACCCTTCATGGTCGGCGCAAGCCAGACGTGCTCAAAAACGTGCGTCTTGCCGTCCACCGTGATCGTTGCTTTGGTGGTATGGTAGTAAAATAAAAGTCCTTTAATGGCGATCGCGGTATAGTTGACCGGTTTATTCGATTCTTTTGCCAGCTTGTCGCCGACTTCACAGCAATAGCCGTCAATGCCGTAGCCAACGCCGTTGAGGAAACGGCGGGTCACGCCGTTGACCGTAACGGTCGGCAGGTCTTTTAGGTACTCGCCGATTTCAATGAGCCCCTCGTTGCCGGGAGCCACGTCGGTGCGGAAATCGTTTCCGGTACCACCTGCAAAATAGAAAATTTTATTTGGAATATCGAGCCCGTCGACATCGTTTGCAAAATGATTGAGCGTACCGTCTCCACCGGTCAGCACAACGGCATCCTCGGGAGAAAGGGACGCAAAAAAAGAAGCTGTGGAACCGATCTCTCGAACGTCCGAAAAACTCCATTCGGCATCCGGGATCAAAGAGCGGACCTTTTCTGCGGCGACCTTACCCGTGCCGCCCGCAGACAGCGGATTGTACAAGACAACGTACTTCATTATACTACCTCTGTTATAATTGATGTTTCGTAAAAAAAGCGGAAGTCCTTTTCCGATTCCATACAGCTTTCAGTTTATCACACCTTGTCAAAAAAGTCAAGTTTTTGGCAAAAAAAGCGAAATGGCTTGCGGGATTTTTCGCACCGTATCCGACGAAGTCATGCTCACGCTCCCCACCTCGGCTTCCGCAAGTTCCCCCGCGACTCCGGCGAGGTAGGCTCCGAAAGAAACAGTATGCAATTCCGGCGGCAAATATCCGAGCAGCCCCGCAAGGATCCCCGAAAGGACGTCGCCGCTCCCCGCAGTTGCCATGCCGGGGCAACCTCTTGCCACAAGGCGGGTGTTTTCGCCGTCGGTAACAATGGTGGTAGCGCCTTTGAGGAGCAGGATCGCCCCCGTGCGCTTCGCGTAATTTGTTGCAATTTCCAAAGGGGTTTGCAGGATCTCACCCATCGGGATCTTTGTCAAGCGCTCAAACTCTTTTGCATGGGGTGTCAAGATCACCTGACCGCGATAGGAAGCAAGCAGGGCTTCGTCCAGTTCGGCAAGCGTGTTCAGCCCGTCGGCGTCGATGACAAGCGGAATCTCAAGATGCTCCAAAACCCAAGTGAGGATCTTTTTGTTTTCGGGCGACTTCCCCCACCCCATCCCAATGGCAAGCGCCTTTTGCCGCGCCAGTGCCGCGGCGAGTTTTTCTTCGTCAAACAGCGCGTGCCCGTCCTTGTCGGGAAGAAGGCAAAGCGTGCTTTCCAGTAGATAGGGGGAAACACTCCCCGCAAGCGAGGCAGGCAGGATCAAACGAGAGACGCCGCACCCCGAACGCAAAGCCGAAAGCGCAAGGTTTGCGAGCTTGATCGCACCGGCATATTCGGCAGAGCCGCCGAAGATCGAAACATAGCCGTAATCCCCTTTGTGGGAGTTGTGTTTTCTCGCTTTCAAAAGATCGGAGAAATCCTCGGCTTCGGCAAGCGCAAGCCGAAAAGACGCGCGTTCAAGTCCGATGTCAATGCACTCCACGCGCCCGACAAGGTCCCTGCCGTCGGCAAGATAAAGCCCCGCCTTGCGCTCTCCGAACGTAACGGTCAGATCCGATCGGATTGCGTCTTTTCCCTGCCCGCTGTCAGATGCAAGTCCGCTGTTGATGTCCGCGGAGATCACAGGTTTTCCGCTGGCGTTGATTTTCGCAATCATTTCTAAAAAGGGAGAGCGCAGCTTGCCCGAAAAACCGATCCCCAGCATACAGTCCACAATTTCTTCATAGGGTGAAAGAGAAAAGGCTTCGTCATAGAAAAAGATCGGGATACCGGCTGCTTTGCACTCGGCAAGGAGTTCTTTTCCCGCTTCGGTCGCTTTTTCGGTCAGGCAAAGGATATGACAATCGATCCTTGCCGCCCGCAAAAGCAGGGCGAGCGCATATCCGTCCGAAGCGTTGTTTCCGCTCCCGCAAACAATGAGCGCCGGGGAGCGCCAATCGTATGCCGAAAAAAGCCCTTTTGCGGCTCGGTCGATCAAATCCCGCTCGGTGCATTGATTTTTGATGGAAATTTCTTCCATCTTCTTTTGTGTTTCAGCGGTAACAAGAGGTTTCATGGCGTTTTTTTCCTCGGCTTGCAGTTTTTACCATTTTACCACGGAACAGATCGGGCTGTCAACGAAATTACCAGATTTTTAGGGGTTCCATTTTGCTTTCCTCACGATTATAATGATACTATAAGGCAAACGAGAATATCGAAAGATATTCGGGAAGGAATCGCTATGGAACTCATCCGCATAAGCCATTGCAGGCTGAAAGTTATGCTCACATCCGACGACGTTGAGCGCTTTCATCTGGATCCCGATGACGAGGGAGAGGAACTGCACAGCGCGTTCCGAATGCTTCTTGCCGAAATCAAAGAAGATTGCGGCTTTGATCCGGGCGAGAGCGAGCTTTCAATCCAGTATTTTCCGTCGAGGGAGGGCGGTTGCGAAATGTTCATCAGTCACTTAAACGAAAAGGAAGAAAAAGAGGTGACAGACGCTCCGCGACCGCCGAAGGGAATTGCGGGGTTTCATAAAGAATACGCCTTCCGCTTTTCCGAAATGGAGGCGCTTCTCTTGGCTTGCAAACGACTTTACCGCATGGGATACATCGGAGAGAGCCAAGCCTACATCGATGAGAAAAACGCTTGTTTTCTCTTTCTCGGCATTCTCTCGGGGCATCCGTTTGAAATGCCCGAGGAGCTCTTATTCCTCTCGGAATACGGCAGGCAGGAGAGCGTGACCGACGCAAAGCTCTACCTTTCGGAATACGGAAAAATCATCTGTCTTTCCTCGGCTGTTTCGATCCTTGCCTCTTGCGTCTGAAAAGAAAAAGTCCGTAGCGAACACTACGGACTTTTCGTTTGATTGGGATCTTTCAGATGCTTTTTCAAAAAGACGATGAGAAATGGTACCGATACAAGGAAGGTGAAAAAATCCGAAAGCGGTTGCGCCGCCTGGACGCCGATCTCTCCCACAAGGCGCGGGAGCAAAAGAACGATCGGCAAAAAGAAGATCCCTTGCCGAAGCGAAGCAAGCAGGGTCGCCTGCCAGCGAAAGCCAAGGCTTTGGTAAAGCTGATTGACGTAGGTCGAAAAGGCAAGTACGGGGAGAACCATACTGCAAAAGCGCAGCGCGGCGCTCCCGAAAGCGATCACCTCATCGTCCTTGATAAAAAGCCCCATGATCTGCCTTGAAAAGACGGCAAAGGCCGCGCAAAGCACGACGCAAAAAGCGCTGCCCACACAGGTGGAAAACCAAAAAGCGCGTTTGGTGCGGTCGTATTGCTTTGCTCCGTAGTTGTAACCCGCAACAGGCTGAAAACCCTGTCCCACGCCAAGGACGATGTTGCGCGCCAGCATATAGCACTTGTTTGCAATTGCCATTGCAGCAACCGCCGCATCCCCATAGCCGACCGCCATGGTGTTCAGCGCCGCCGCAGACACACTCGCCCAGCCCTGCCTGCAAATGGTGGGAAAGCCGGTGGAAAGGATCTGCCAATAGGTTTTCGGTCGGCGGCTGATCTTGGAAAAGCCCAGTTTGATAATGGTTCTCCCGGAAAGATAGCGGGCGAGAAGGACGAGAAAGCTAACCCCCATGCCGATCGCGGTTGCGAGCGCGGCGCCCGCCGTTCCCATGTTGAATTTGAAAATAAAGAGCGGATCAAGCGCCATGTTGAGAAAGCCGCCGCTGAGCGTGCCGATCATCGAATAGGCAGCCTGCCCTTCCGAGCGCAACACGTTGTTGAGGACAAAGGTTCCGCAAAGGAGCGGTGCGGCAAAGAGGATCCATTTTGCATAAGGGATCGCATAAGGGAGCATCGTTTCGGAGCAGCCCACGAGATGCAGGATCGGATGCAAAAGCGAAAGCCCCAGAACACACAAAAGGACGCCCGAGAGAATTGCCCCCGCAAAAGCGCTGTTGGCATAGACTTCGGCGTCTTTTTTCTTGCTTGCGCCAAGATTCCTGCTGCACAGGCTTGACGCTCCCATGGCAAACCCGAACCCAACCGCATGGATGAGCGACATAACGGCAAAAGCCGCCCCAACCGCCGCCGATGCGGATTTGTTGATTTGCGATACGAAATAGGTATCCGCCGTGTTATAAATCAGCGTAATGAGCTGCGTCACCACGGCGGGCAAAGCCAACTTTGCAACGACGCGCGAAACGGGACGAGAGAGCATCTCGTCCCGGCGTTCTTGTTCGGAAACGGCTTGTTTCATCGGGTACCTCTGAAGGATTTTTTGAAAGTATCCGCCATTTTACGACCTATCATGTATGAAAAGGAAAAATCAATCGAGAACCGGCAAAACGAATTTTGCGGCAAGTCCGGTTTTGGCAAAGCGTTCCGCCGCTGCTTTTCCGCTCATAGAGGGTACAAGAATTGCGAAAAATCCGCCGTCAAAGAACTCGATGCGCTCGCTTCCAAACGCGGCACTTGCCTTTTCAGCGCACTTGTGACAGCCCTCCACCGCATAAACGCGGCGGCAAACAAACGCGTCGGTCGCGGCAAGGTCTTTTTCGCTTGCCGTCTCCCAAGTCGGGCATTTCGGCGGCTTCTGCAAAGATTTTGCGATCTGAATGAGATCCGCTACCACCGCGCTTGCGGTCGGCAGCTTGCCTGCCCCCGCGCCGTAGAAGAAGCTCCGTCCCAGCATATTGGCATCCACGAGGATCCCGTTGAACACGCCGTCAACGTGCGCGATCGGGTTGGAGTCGGGAACGAGACAGGGAGAAACGAACGAAAGCACTTTCCCCTCGACCTTTTCGGTGTGTCCGATAAGCTTGACCACAGAGCCGAAACGCTCGGCAACCGCGGTATAGTCCTTCGTAATGCCGCTGATACCGACGGTAGAGATCGTTTTGGGATCCTGCAACTTCCCAAAAGCGAGCGCCGCCAAAATCGAGATCTTGCGTGCGGCGTCAATCCCTTCGACGTCGGCGGTCGGATCGGCTTCGGCATATCCCAGTCTCTGGGCTTCTTTCAAAACGTCCGAGAACGCCGCGCCCTCGTTTTTCATTTTGGTGAGGATATAGTTGGTTGTTCCGTTGAGGATCCCGCTGATCGCGAGGATCTCGTTGGAAGAAAGATCGGTCTGAAGCGGGCGGATGATCGGAATACCGCCGCCGACGCTGGCTTCAAAGAGATAGGAAACACCCTTCTCTTTTGCCACTTTCAAGAGCTCGACGCCGAAGTTCGAGACCACTTCCTTGTTGGAGGTAACCACGCTCTTGCCGGCAAGCAGTGCGGCTTTGGTAAAATCGTACGCCGGATGAGAGCCGCCCATCATTTCCAGAACAACGCGGACTTCGGGATCGTTAAGGATCAGATTGACGTCGTGGATCACGCGATCTCCCAAGGGATGATCGGGAAACTCGCGCAGATCCAGAATGTATTTGATATTAAGCTCTTCTCCGCAATGCGCGGCGATCAGCGCTTTGTTTTCGGTCAGGACTTCCGCAGCGCCGCTGCCGACCACGCCAAACCCGAGAATGGCAATTTGAATCATAAAAATATCCTCTCCATGCTGTGTTTCAACTTTGAAAACAGTATAACACAAACAAGTGCTTTTTGCAAGAAAGCTCTTGAAAAAAAGCAAAAAACATGGTAAAATGAAAAAACAAAAAAGGAGGGATTGGTTTTGCCTCACATCGGAAACATGAACCAGGTGAAGATTTTTGTCCTCTACCTGATGAAAAATATCCACTACCCGCTCGACTACGTAACAATCAACGACATCGTGATGCAGACCGACTTCATCCTCTACCTTGATTTTGCGGTCGCTTTTCACGAAATGCTCGACCTCGGATTGATCGAAGAAGTCGGAAAGAACGACAAGGACGAACCGCTCTACGCCGTCACAAAGCGCGGGATCGTGGTCGCCGAAGAACTCGGTGGCGAGATCCTTCCCTCGATCCTTGACAAAAGCCTTTCCGCAGCGCTGCGCTATCTTGATTTCAAGCAACGGAAGGTCACGGTCGAATGTGATACCGAAAGCGCGGGAGACCGCTCCTATTACGTCACACTGACGCTCAAAGAGGACGGCAAAGTTTTACTCTCCACCAAACTTGCGGTCGATTCGGAATACCGGGCGCGCCAGATGCGCGAAACCTTCCGCGACCGACCCGAAGTGATCTACCGCGGCATGATCGCACTGCTTTCCGGCAATGTGGATTACCTCTTCGACAAACCCGTTTTTTGAGTCGCACAGCCCGAAAGTCCAACGTTCATCCTGCATTTTCGGCTTTTTCCAACGAACTTCTGCGGACAAACTTCAACAAGAATGTTGTCCGCAGATTGTTTATTTTAGATAAAGTTATTGCAAGAACTTGTCAAAAGAGCAAAAAAAGCGCTTCTTTCGTTTGTCAATTATCCCCACTCGGCTAAAAATATGTTCATTTTCGACAAAAAAATCCCCTAAAACCATCTTGACATTCGTCAAAATTGTGATATACTAAAAGGTGATACAGAATTACATTCGTATCTTTTGACGGTTGTCCCGAAGAAAGGCATTGGTAACTGTATGAGCGAATCTCTTTTCCTGAACGAAGATGCACTGCTCTCTCTCATCCAAAAAGCAAAAGCAAGAGACGATGCGGCGTTTGAGGAACTGCTCCGCTCCTTCCGCCCAATGTTGGAAGCGCTTGTGCACCACTTTTGTTCCGGGAACCAAAGACTTGACAAGGGCGAACTGGAGCAGGAAGCAACGCTTTCTTTCCACCAAGCCGTCCTCAAGTTTGACCCCGCAAAAGCGGACGCCGCTTTTATTCCTTTTGCCAGGACCTGCATCTACAACGGTATTGTTTCCTACCTGCGCTCCAAAAAGGAACCGACCGTGGATGAGTTCCCTGACGACGGAGTAGCGGTTCCCAGCCCCACCGACATTGTGATCGAGGACGAGTCCTACCACGAGCTTTGCCGCAAAGTGCAGGAACAGCTTTCGGACTACGAGTCAAAGGTCTGGTGGCTTTTCGTTGCCGGCAGAACGCCGCGGGAAATTGCCGCACGGGTTGGAAAGGACGAAAAGTCGGTGACCAACGCGATCTATCGCATCCGCCAAAAGTTACGAAGCACAATTCCGAATCCTTAATGCCGATATAGCTTAAAAAAGCGTTGCCGTTTTGCGGCAGAGATTGCGGTAGCCAGTCCGCAGATCGGTAAATACACAAAAGAGGGTACAGAGATGATCGAGACCGAAAACTACAATGCAGAGAATGAAACCCAGTTTGTGGATGAAACTCTGGTCTGCAAGGATTGCGGCAAAGAGTTTGTGTTCACCGCCGGCGAACAGGCATTCTATGCGGAAAAAGGCTTCCTCAACAAGCCCAAGGCTTGCAAAGCCTGCCGCGATGCCAAGAAAAACGCAGGCAGAGCACCCCGTGAATACTTCACGGCGGTTTGCGCAGACTGTGGCGGAGAGGCAAAGCTGACCTTCCAGCCGTCTCCCGACAGACCCGTCTACTGCAGTGCGTGCTTCGAGAAAAGGAAGAAAGCGCAGGAGTAATCTCTCTCTTCATCTTGTGAGATAGAACTCCGAAACAAAGGAAAGAACCGCAGGGTATCCCCCTGCGGTTCTTTTTTTATCATCTGCCGACGAGCGAGCAGTATTCTTCATAGGAAAGCAAAATGCGAAGCGCAGAGAGAAACGCGCTCGGTGTCATCCCGGAAGGAAGTCCGAGACGTTCGGCAAGCTCGTCCCGTTTGATCTTGCTATCGGGACGGCCGGTAAGACCGTCGAGATAAAGATCTGTTTTGGAAAGCGGATTATCCATAAGCCGCTTTTCAACCGCTTGCGGATCCGCATAGGGAGATAGCAGGTCAAAAAGCAGTTTTTGCTCCATGCCTTCCACCCCCAAAATGCCTTCGGCGGACGGCGCGGCTTTTCTTTTCTCCTTGCCCTCGATCCTCGGCACGTAAAGTTGGATGAGCCGATCCTTCGGAATCGCGGAGGTCAAATAGGAGCGAATGAGCTTCCCCGCCCCGTCGCTGTCGGTCAGCAAAATGAGAGGGGTCTTTTCGGAGAGCGTACGAAAGAGCTGCAAGAGTTCTTTCTTTTTGAACACGCCGAAGCCGTCGGTCGTAAGGATCTTTCCCGCCATTACACATTCGAGCCGCTGGCGGTCGTACTTCCCTTCCACGATGACGGGATACGGGATTTTCAGTTTTTCTTCCACTTCAAAAACCTCCTTTCCAAAACAGATCGACAAGGACGAACGCCCCGAGCGCAATCCGGTAAATTCCGAACGCCCGAAACGAATGTCGTCCCACAAAATTGAGTAAAAAGCGGATGCTGACCAACGAAACCAAAAAGGATGCAAGACAACCGACAAAAAGCAGACCGGCGGCAGTACCCGTCAGTACTGTCCGGCTTTCGCGCAAAAAGCCGAAAAATCCGATCGCCTTAAGGCAGGACGCGCCGCAAAGCGCGGGAATTGCAAGGAAAAAGGAAAACTCGGACGCGGGTTTTCGTGCGATCCCGAGCGCCGTAGCGCCGAGGATCGTAGAACCCGAACGCGAAGTTCCCGGAACGAGCGAAAGCGCCTGAAACGCACCGACGGCAAACGCTTTTCGATTTGAGATCTCCTCGATCGAAAAAACCGAAAAAGAACGCCCGCGCCGATCCACACACAAAAAAGCAATGCCATAAAGGATCAAGGTCAGCGCCACGACAGGCGGGCGATAGAGCCAGTCTTGCAAATCTTTGCCGGTCAAATGCTCGAGGAAACGATCGAGCAGGATCCCGGCAAGCGCCGCCGGGATCGAGGCGAGAATCACCCGCTTCCAAAGCTGTTTCCATACGGCTTTTTGCAAAGGACTTGACTCTTTTTTCGGCGGAAAGATCCGCTCGGAGAACAAAACCGGCAAGGCAAGAATCGCGCCCAGTTGCACCGCCACTTCAAAAAACTCCCAAAACTCCGAAAGAAAAATCGGATCGCTTGAAAAAGCAAACGGCAGGCGGTCGGCAAGGAGAATCAGGTGTCCGGTGGAGCTGATCGGCAGCCACTCGGTCACGCCTTCCAAAATGCCATAGAGGAGCGCTTTGAGATACTCAAAGAACATAAGGACAAAGATCCTTTCAGATATCTTTTGCCCTTTCCTCCAGTCCTTTTCCGTATCCCGCACGGAGAATGTCGCCGACTTTTACGTCAAGCGGTACGCGGCACCAGTAGATCATCGAGGGATGCGGCGTTGATTCGAGCGGCGTTCCGTCAGGCGCGTAAAGTTCTTTCACTTGGAAAGCGGCGCCGACTTTACCGGGGGAAATCAGTTCTGCATCCTCACCCGCAGAAACTTTGTTTCTTTGAATAAAGCGATAAAGTTTTCCATCGGCAGTTTCAAGAGAAACGCCGCAGGACTTGATGGTTTGGGCTTCGCCCTCATCATATTCGATCGCGGTGGAAAAATATGCTTTTTCGCGCAGATAGCCGCACTTGGAAACCAGTTGCGGGTTTTCCATCGGGTCATCGAAATAAAATCCCGTGCCGTATTCCCTGTGCGAGACGCTTTCGAGTTCAGAAAGCCATGCCGGATCAAAACGGTATCCCGCGGGGTCTTTCAAATAGGTATCAATCGCAAGGCGGTAGGCGTTGGTCACCACCGCCGTGTAATAGGCGCTCTTCATGCGCCCCTCGATCTTAAACGAGGAGATCCCGCTCTCCATGAGTTCGGGAATATGCTCGATCATGCAAAGATCTTTCGAGGACATGATAAAAGTCCCAATGCCCTCTTGTTCTTCGATCGGAAGCGGCTCGTTCGGGCGTTTTTCCTCTACGATCGTATAGTTCCAGCGGCAGGGTTGCGTGCAGGTGCCGCGGTTGCCGTCACGCCGATTTAAGGCGTTGGCAAGCAGGCATCTGCCGCTGTAAGAGACGCACATAGAGCCGTGGATAAATGCCTCGAGTTCGATCTCCTCGGGCACTTCTTTTCGGATCGCCTTGATCTCGCGCAAGGTCAGTTCGCGCGCCAGAACGATGCGTTTGGCGCCGAGCGCCGCATAGGCTTTGACTGCCGATGAGCTGACCACACTGGTCTGGGTGGAAATATGAATTTCCGCGTTCGGAATGATCTTGCGCAGAAGCGTCATCACACCGAGGTCGGCGACGATGAAAGCGTCGATCCCCGCATCCTTGATCGCGACAAGAAAGTTTTTGAGCGCGTCGTATTCGTCCATGTGCGGGAGCGTATTGACGGTCAAATAGAGTTTTTTCCCGCGTTCGTGCGTGTAGGCGACCGCCTCGTAAAGCTCCTCGACCGTAAAGTTTTCAGCAGCCGAGCGCATCCCGAACGCCTGCCCCGCACAGTAGACTGCGTCGGCTCCGAACAAAAGCGCCGCTTTCAGTTTTTCAAAATTCCCCGCGGGGGAAAGTAATTCTACCATATCCTTTTAAAGAAGGTTTGCATTTCTGCAAACCTTCCCTTTCTTTTTTGATTGTTACGGAGTGAGGCGGTTGGGTCCGCGGAAGAGGAACTCTGCCTCTTTGATCGAAAGCCCCAGGAAGAGCATGGTCATGCGGTCAAGGCCCAAGCCGAAGCCGCCGTGCGGCGGGCAACCGTAGCGGAAGAACTGGAGATAGAACTCCACGTCCTTGCCAAGTCCCTTTTCGTCGGCTTGCTTTTTGAGGATCTCGTAGCGGTGCTCGCGGACGGCGCCGGTCGTGATCTCACAGCCGCGCCAGATGAGGTCGTAGCCCATAGGCACCCCGCGCTCGTCACGCATATGATAGAACGCGCGCTCTTTGGCGTCGTAGCGTCGGTGGTCAGGTCGCCCTTGACTTCATCGGTCACCTTGTATCCGTAGCGCTCTTCGAGTTCTTTGTAAACGTCGCAGAGCTTCATGCGCGGGAACGGAACGGTCGGAACGATCACTTCTTTGCCGAACAGCTCTTTGATCTTCTCGCCGTGCTTTTCAGCCACCTTTGCAAAGGCGTAAGCAAGCAGTTCTTCTTCCATGTGCATCACGTCGTCACAAGAGGTCACGTAGCTGAATTCCAGATCGAAACCGGTGAACTCGGTGGCGTGCTTGTTGGTATAGGACTTTTCGGCGCGGAACACGGGACCGCTTTCAAAGATACGGTCAAGCCCCGATGCCATCGCCATCTGTTTGTAGAATTGGGGCGACTGGGCAAGGTAGGCTTTGGTATCAAAATACTTGACTTCAAAAACGTCAGAGCCCGACTCGCTCGCAGCTCCGATGAGCTTCGGGGTATGGATCTCGACGAAGTTGCGCGCAAGAAGGAACTCGCGCATAGCGGCAGTCAGAGTCGTCTGCATCTGCATCATGAGCTGGTTCTTTTCCCTGCGCATATCGATCCAACGGAAGTCCATGCGAGAGTCGATCTCGGAGTCATCCGCGATCGGGAGCGGCTCGGCGATCGATTCGATCTTGATGGATTCGGGCAGAAGTTCTTTGCCGCCCATTTTCACAAAATCGTTGGCGACGACGTCACCTTCGACCGTGATGACAGAGTCGAGCGTCATCTGATCGACCAAAGCCGCCAAATCGGGGCGCTTCTCTTTTTCGAGCGTCACCTGGATCTTGCCGGTGATGTCGCGCACGACGAGGAACGCCATGGTGCGCTTGTTTCGCAGGTTTTCAATGAAGCCCGAGATCTTGTACTTTGCGCCCGGCGTGATGGTTCCGATGTAGGTTCTTTCCATAAAAAATTCCTTTCCGCTCTGAAAGCAAAAAATCAAATGGCTTTGCCGGTCTTATCAAAGAGCGGCAGGGGTTCGAGATAAATGAGATCGTCTCTCTTGGTGGCGTCGCCCTCGGCGAGGATCGCCATGCGACCGCAAATGATGCCGCCGGCAAGTTCCACAAGCTGTTCCAGACCGTGGAGAGACTCGCCGGTCGAGATTACGTCGTCGACGATAAGGATCTTTTTACCGCGCATAAGGTCTGCGTCGACCTTGTCGAGATAGAGCTTTTGCACTTTTTCGGTGGTGATCGAACGCACGGTAGCTTCAAAGACGCCGGTCATATAGAGCTTCGGGTTCTTTCTTGCCAGGAAATACTTTTGATTTCCCGCAAGGCGCGCCATCTCGTGAACGAGCGGAATACCCTTTGCCTCTGCGGTGATCAAATAATCGTACGCAGGCGCTTTTGCAAGCAGTTCCTTTGCGCAGGCGGTGGTCAGTTCGGGATCGCCAAAAATTACAAAGCCCGCGATCATCAGGTCGTCGTTCAGGCGGCAAAGCGGCAGATCGCGCTCACAACCAGCAATCGTCATGTGGTAATACTTTTGTTCCATATCCTTGTTCCTCTTTCTCGTTGAAATTTGGAAAAGTCTTCATTTTTCATTCTTAATTGAACTCTGTGCGGATGCGCTCGACCTTGTCGGTTGCGAGCGCTTCTTCCACCAGTGCGTCAAAATCGAGTTTTTTCTCTTCTTCCAAGACCTTTTCGAGCTTCGGTTTGGTCATGGGATGGCGTGGCGTGAAGACCGTGCAGCAATCCTCATAAGGCTCGATCGAAATATCGAAGGTGCCGATCTTGCGGGCAAACCCGATGATCTCTTCTTTGTCAAGCCCGATGCAGGGGCGGAAGACAGGAAGAGAGGACATGGGATCGGTCACGCCGATCGCCTGCATGGTCTGCGACGCGACCTGCCCTAAACTCTCGCCTGTGACGATGCCGCCGCAATCGGTCGCGTGCGCGATTTTATCGGCAATCGCCATCATGTAGCGGCGCAAAAGAAGCGTGAAATAATCCTCGGTACAAGACTTGACGAGTTCTTCCTGAATGTGCGTCAAGGAAACGACGTGCAGGTTGAACGAGCCTGTGTATCCCGATATCTGACGCGCAAGGCGAATGACTTTTTCTCGCGCAAGCTCACTGGTGTAGGGGAAGGATTCAAAATGCACGGCTTCGAGCTGAACGCCGCGCTTGGCGATCATGTATCCCGCGACCGGTGAATCGATCCCGCCCGAAAGCAGGAGGAGCGCTTTGCCGCTCGTGCCGATCGGGATACCGCCGGCGCCCTTGAACTGCCCTGCGTGGATATAGGCGCCGTATTGGCGGATCTCCACCTGCACAAGCACTTCTGGGTTGTGGACGTCGACTTTCAGTTTCGGCATCATCGAAAGGATCACTCCGCCCACTTCGGCGGCAAGTTCGATCGACCCGAGCGGAAAGGTCTTGTCCGAGCGCTTGCATTCAACTTTGAAGGTCTTTTTGCCCGCAAGGTAAGGCGGCAGATAGTCGCGCACGGTTTGTTCGATGCTCTCCATCGTCTTGTCGCAAACGACGCAACGGCTGACCGCCGAAATACCAAAGACCTTGGAGACTGCGTCAAACAGCCCGTCGAGATCGCAGTTATCGTCTTTCTGCTCGATCGTAATGGTGCTTTGCGAGCGGTTGATGGCAAAAGAACCGTAATGCTTTGCGCGGAAACGCAGCGTTTTGCAAAGCGTGTCTTCAAAATAACGGCGGTTGCTCCCTTTTAAGATGAGCTCGCCATATTTGCAGAGGAGCAGTTCTTTCATAGTCTCCCCTTTCAATCGTCGTAGTAGTTGGGAAAAAGCTTTTCCCAGACCTTTGCACAACCGATCGTATCTGCGATCGAGGTGTGGGCAACGCCGTCCCACTCAACGCCGAGCATTGCCATGGCGTCGCCGAGCGAGGCGTGCAGAAATTCGGGCTCGTGCTCGTTGCGGTAGCGGACAAATTCGACCGCGGCGCAACGCGTCTTTTCGCGCAAAGCTTCCTGCTCTTCCTTTGTTTCATAGATCTTTTTGATGTGGCTGTAATCGGTTGAAATCCCGTAAGCAATGAGTTGCTTTGCACCGGCAAAGATCTCTTTGATGCGCGGGGTCAGCTCAACGAGCGTCGGCGCATCCTGCACCATATCCGGCGTAATTCCATGGATCTTTTCGGTCTGCTTCCAGCGTTTTTTGCGGGCAGGTTTTACCAGCGTGTCCATAAGAATTTCGCCCTTGCCGTTGATGATCGTGATCGAAAGGATTTCGTCGTGATCATAAACGCCGGTGAGTTCCAAATCGAAGAAGAGTACCTCTTCCCTCTTTGCGTGGAAGTGTTGAGCGCGATAGGCGTCGCCCTCTTCCCTGCGCAAAACGAGATCTTCTTCAAAACAGGCGCGGCAGAGCTTGTGGCGATAGCGCACCTCTTTGCCGCACTTGACGCACAGGAGAGGGCGCTTGATCGCCGTCTTTTTATCGTAGAAATAGGCGACGCTCTTATCTCTGCGCGTGGTATAAGCGACCGGTTCTTCAATGACGTCGTAGTTCATCTGCGAGAGGCGCTCTTTGGTGTAATATCCAAAGGCGGCGGCGCGGCGCGTGTTCATCTTGATGAGTTTTCGACCGTTCTCGGTCGTCATCGTCTCGGTCTTCTGCTTCGGCGCGTACCAGAGTTCGGGCGGCGTTTCAACCAATTTCGTCGGGTCAAAAAAATAAGTAATGCTCCCGTCGGGGTTTTCAAAAAACGCAACGGGGCTTCCGGATGGGGTCAGGTGCATTTGTATCAGCGCCGCGCGGGTCAGGTAGCTTTTTTCCTTTGCCGCTTCGGGCGTCAGCTGCGGAATGGTCGCACCCGACCGCAGTTTCATGCTCTCTTTCAAGGGTCCTCCTCACCGTTTTTCGGTGGTTTATTCGATCGTCTTATAAAAAGACAAATAATTTTCACTATATTATAGCACACTTCTTTTTCGGTTTCAAGTGCTCCCGCCCCTTTTTTCGTCTTTTTGAGAGAGTTTTTTCGCAGGAGTTTTGGAAAGTTCGCGCAGTTTCTCCATCGCGCGCGAAAGCCCGCCTACTTCGTCGATAATCCCATACTCGACCGCTTCCTTTCCTTCGAGCACAGAACCGCAGTCGGTGGCGAGCTGGTCGGGGCGCATCATGAGCTCTCGGATCGTTTCTTCCTTCGCTTTTGAGTGGGCGCAGATAAAACCAATGATCCGTTTTTGCATTTCGCTCATATAGAGGAAGGATTGCGGAACACCGAGCACCGTGCCGTTGATCCTGACCGGGTGTACCGTCATCGTGGCACTTGGAACGATGAGAGAATAATCCGCAGCCGTGGCAAGCGGCACGCCGATCGAGTGTCCTCCGCCGAGCACCAGAGAGACGGTCGGCTTGGAGAGAGAGGCGATGAGCTCCGAGAGCGCCATGCCGGCTTCCACGTCGCCTCCCATCGTGTTGAGCAAAATGAGCAGTCCTCGCACTTCTTCGTCCTGCTCCATGGAAACAAGGCGCGGCAAAATTTCTTCGTATTTGGTCGCTTTTTGCCCGTCTCCGAGCAAATAATGCCCTTCGATCTGCCCAATAATGGAAATGCAGGGAAACGGCTCGTTCTCCGCTTTGATATGGAAAAGCTCGGCAACTTCGGGACGATCTTTTCGTTTGGGTTCCATTCTTACACTCCTTCGCGTTTTTTCACTGTTTGAAACTATTATGAACCGCAAAATTTCTTCCTATGTAAAGCGATTTTGTTGCAAAGACTGCTTTACAAAACAAAAAGGATATGCTATAATGATTGTGTCTGGGGTAAAAATGCCCCAAAGCGAAATTTGAAAGAAAGGTCTTTTGAAATTATGGAAAAGAAAGTCTTGGTCGAAACTTCCGCAAGACACATTCACCTGACGAAAGAAGCAGTTGAAGCGCTCTATGGAAAGGG
The DNA here is from genome assembly GCA_902793915.1 of uncultured Ruminococcus sp. Lineage (GTDB taxonomy): Bacteria > Bacillota > Clostridia > Oscillospirales > CAG-272 > UMGS1865. The sequence continues at coordinate 9,937 of CADBFJ010000021.1, read as the reverse complement.
CGCCGAGCTGACCGTCAAAAAGATGCTCAGCCAACCCGGGCAGTTTGCCTGCGGCAATGAAAAAATCACGCTCGTCGGCCCCAAAGGCAGCCTCGCAGTCAGCGTTCTGGGTCCCGAGAGAAAATCCAATCAGGTCGAGCTTTCCTACACCGACGCGCGTGCACTCGGACTTGCCGGCGTGCCGGTCCGCGAGAGCGGTGACACCGCGGGAACTCCGGGTCTTAAACTTGTCGGTCCCGCAGGAGAGATCACGATCAACGAAGGCGTCATCATCGCAAAGCGCCACATTCACATGACCCCCGCCGATGCCGAAGCCTTCGGCGTCAAGGACAAGCAGATCGTCAAGGTCAAGATCAACTCCGAGCGTTCGCTCATTTTTGACGACGTGGTCGTCCGCGTCAACCCCAACTTTGCGCTCGCCATGCACATTGACACCGACGAGTGCAATGCCGCCTCCGCCTTTGGCGAAGTCTACGGCGAGGTTTTGGCATAAATTCCGTTCATTCAAAAGATTAACATAAAAAAAGGAGAAAGAGACATGAGCAACGTAAGTGAACGCCCCTATGCCATGAGCGCTGAAGTAGAACATCAGTGCGTGGTGAGAAAGGGTTGCGACCACGGCCCGGCTCCCCTGCCCGAGGAAGGCAAATGGATCCAGGCAAAACAGATTTCCGACATTTCCGCCTATACCCACGGCGTGGGCTGGTGCGCTCCTCAACAGGGCGCCTGCAAGCTCTCGCTCAACGTGAAGAACGGCATCATTGAAGAAGCCCTGGTTGAGACCATCGGCTGCTCGGGTATGACCCACTCTGCCGCTATGGCAGCAGAGATCCTGCCCGGCAAAACCATTCTTGAAGCCCTGAATACCGACCTCGTTTGCGACGCGATCAACACCGCTATGAGAGAACTCTTCCTGCAGATCGTCTACGGTCGTTCGCAGTCTGCCTTCTCGGAAGGCGGTCTTGTGATCGGCGCAGGTATGGAAGACCTCGGCAAAGGCGCCCGTTCGATGGTAGGTACCATGTACGGCACGAAAGAAAAAGGCGTCCGCTACCTTGAGATGACCGAAGGCTACTGCACCCGCATGGCACTCGATGAAAACAACGAAGTCATCGGCTACGAGTTCGTCTCGCTCGGCAAGATGACCGACTTCATCAAAAAAGGTATGGAACCCAACGAAGCATACAAGAAGGCAATGGGACATTACGGCAGATTCAATCCCGAAGACGGCGCCGTGAAGTACATTGACCCGCGCAAAGACTGATAGGAGGTAGAGAAACATGGCACAGTTTGAAGGTTATGAAAGACGGGAAGCCAAGATTCTCGGCGTCCTGAAACAATACGGCATTTCGTCGATCGACGAATGCAAAACCATTTGCGACAAGGTCGGCATCGACCCCTACACCATCGTGCAGGAAACCCAGCCCATCTGCTTTGAGAACGCAAAGTGGGCTTACACGGTCGGCGCGGCAATCGCGCTGAAAGAGGCTGAACGCACCGGCGACAAGAGCGCCGCAACCGCTGCCGCCAACATCGGCATCGGTCTGCAAAGCTTCTGCATCCCCGGTTCGGTCGCCGAAAACCGCAAGGTCGGCTTGGGGCACGGCAACCTCGGCAAAATGCTCCTCTCCGAAGAGACCGAATGTTTCTGCTTCCTCGCAGGACATGAGTCCTTTGCAGCCGCAGAGGGCGCGATCAAGATCGCGCTCAACGCCAACAAGGTTCGCAACAAGCCCCTGCGCGTGATCCTCAACGGTCTTGGAAAAGACGCCGCTTACATTATCTCGCGCATCAACGGCTTTACCTACTGCCAGACCGAGTTTGATCCCTACACCGAAACCGTGAAGGTCGTAAAGACCGTGCCCTTCTCCAAGGGTCCCAGAGCCAACGTCCGTTGCTTCGGCGCTGACAACGTCCCCGAAGGCGTTGCCATTATGAAGCTCGAGAAGGTCGGCGTTTCGATCACCGGTAACTCCACCAACCCGACCAGATTCCAGCACCCGGTCGCAGGCACCTACAAAAAGTGGTGTGTGGAGAACGGATTTAAGTATTTCTCGGTCGCATCGGGCGGCGGAACGGGTCGTACCCTCCACCCCGATAACATGGCAGCAGGTCCGTCCTCTTACGGCATGACCGATACCATGGGCAGAATGCACAGCGACGCACAGTTCGCAGGCTCCTCCTCGGTCCCCGCTCACGTTGAGATGATGGGACTCATCGGTGCCGGCAATAACCCGATGGTCGGTATGACCGTCGCAGTTGCAGTCGCTATCCAGGAAGCACTGCAGAAATAAGACAATCAAAAATCGTACGGAGGAAGCTTTTGCAAAAGTTTCCTCCGTACTTTTTTTGTGAGATTTTTTAAAAAATGCATATTTTTATCCCATTTTTAAAAAAATGTGGTAGAATGTTGTTGTAAACCTTCTCAAAACACGGAGGAGCCAATGAACGAGTATTCTACCGTAGAAATTCCGGGGCTTTCGCAGACTGAACTACAATACTACTGTCTTGACGGATCGGAACTGCACAGCGAGCGCTTTGCGCCGCACATTCATGATTGTCTTGAATTTTATCTGCTTATGGAGGGAGACGTTTCCTTCCTCGTGGGGGAAAACCTCTGCCGCCTGCAGCCGGGAGACACGGTGCTGTCGCGCCCGAACGAAGTCCACAACTGTGTACTGAACAAAGAAACGGTGCACAAGCATTACTGCTTTTGGTTCCGCTCGGATTCGGAATTTCTCTTTGGAGATTTTTTACACACGGGAGCAAAGAAACAAAATCTGCTCTCCCCTGCAAGCGAAGCAGCGCGGCTCGAGATCCTCGACACAGCCGCGGCGCTTGTCTCTCTTTATGAAAAGAACGAGCCGCTCGCCGAATACGCCGCCATGGTAAAACTTCTCTCTCTTTGGCACGATTGCCTCGGAACGCCCGCAAAGGGCGAAAAGCTCCCCGAGGAACTCCAAATGATCTTGGACGACATCTCAAAGAACCTCTCAAAGGTTCACGAGCTTTCTTATTTTCTGGAAAAATATCACATTTCCTCTTTTCGTTTGCGCGAGCTGTTCCGCAAGTATTTTCAGATGACGCCGAAAACCTATTTGGAAAACCGTCGGCTTGCCTATTCGAGAGAGCTTTTGCGCGAAGGCAGAAGCGTAACAGACGCTTGCGTGGAATCTGGTTTCCCCGATCTTTCCAACTATATTCGTTTGTTCCGCACGCGTTTTGGCATGACCCCGTCACAATACCGAAGAACCGACGCAAAAGACTTAAGCCCGGTTTCAAATCTATCGATCAAAGAAAAATAAAAGACAAAAAAAGGCTTGGATGAAAACATCCAAGCCTCTTTGATTTTGTTTGTCAAGCATCGGTTTTGCTCTGCGTTTTGCCGAAAAAGAGGTTAACAGCCGACAGTGCCAGCGAGAAAAGCGACATTACAAGCAAAACAACGAACACCCGACTCCAACCGCCTGCCTGATCGGCGATCCACCCCATGCCATAGGTGCTTGCCGCGACGCCGACATAAGCGGCGCTGTTGAGCAGTCCGGCGAGAAATCCGGAATTGACCTCATCGCGCATCGCAAGCGGCAACATGGTGATGAGCACCGTGTTGATCGCGCTGCCAAGGCAGATCGCACAGCCGGCAGAAATCACAAGCAAGATCGTGTACCCGCCCCGCATAGCCAGAATTGCGCCGCCGACAAAAAGTGCCGTACAAGCGAAGAAAAGCAACAGCAACGTGCGATAGTTTTTGATCAACTGATTAACGCCGACCGCAAGATAGGTCCCGAGAAGCGCCGTTACCGAGAGCGCCATGGTAAGAATGAGCGAAAGGCGGTCGCCCTGCCCGAACTGCTCGGTCAATATGGAAGGCATCCAGGTGGAAACGCCTTCCCGGATAAAGTTGGCGGGAATGACCAAAACAGAACAGATCGTCAGGAAAACGATCATAGCGAGCGGAAGCGCCTTTTTGCCGGCGCTCACATTTGTGCTTTCTTCTTTCTGCGGTTCTGCTTTGCCAAGCGTCAGTTTGTTGCAGGCAAACAGCCATACAAAGCCGAGAGAGGCAAGCAAAACGGCGTTTCCGAGAAAGAGAAACTGAAAACGGTCATTGCCGAGCAATGCGCGTCCGCCGTATTCGAGAACCTTGCCGAAGAGTGCCGAAAAGCCAAATGCGAGCACGGCTTTTTTCATGTAGCGCTCGTCAAGCGCCTGGCTGAGCATGTAGATAAAGGTCGGCCAAAACGCCGATTGCACAAGCCCACAAACAAGCCAAAGATAGGCGAGGCTGACAAAAGGCGGGCGAAAATACTGTACCAGTTGCAATCCGCCTGTCACAAGCAAAATCCCCGCGATCACATAGCGGCTGGAATAGCGTTTGCAAAAAAAGGTGTGAACGAGCTGAACGATCCCATAGGAAATGTTAAAAAGGGTAAAAGCCCATCCTGCTTCGGCGTGGCTGACGCCGTAGTAGGCTTCGATCGAAAGGATACTTGCGCTAAAAGCATATCTTGACGCGAGCAAGAGCGAGTAGATCAGAAAAGCGAGCAATACTAGGATCGCTTGCCTTCTGTCCCGCCCATATAGAGGTTCCTTGATTTCGGTTGCTTGATCCATATCTTTCCCCTTTAATCGACAATCTGTTCTTTCAGTTCGTCAAAATAGTAGTATCGTGTGTAGGCGTGGTTGCCGTAGAGATCGCGCACCGAGATCCGGAACAAAAGGTCGTGCGACTGCAAGGCAAAGGTCGCCTCGGTAACAGGCGTCTCGCCGGGTCTTACCGTTTTGCAGTCGGTGCGTCTGCCCGCGGTATGGAGAAAGATGCCTACCGCATCAGAGGTTTTGATGGTGACTTTACCGTTTTCGACATAGAGTTCTTTGATCTCGGGGCCGCTTGACGCGTAGCAGTTGCCCTGTTCCAGCCCGTCGATCAGATCGGCATAAGAAAGCTTTTCGGCCTTGATCATCGTCCAGGCAAGACCGCTGGCTTCGTTCGAGTGGTTATCGTCGCCGCCGACGCAAAGGATCCGCTTCCCTGCACGCATCATTTCCTGATAGACGTGCGTCGCGTCGGCCATATCGCTGCTGCTCATGGCATCGCCGTTCAGAATTTCAAGCGCGGTCAGATTTTCGAGCGAGCAATAGAGATGGCGCGTGTTCATCGACCAGTTGGGATGATTGTAAGTGACAAGCATATTCCGCTCTTTTGCCGCGCGAATGACCTCGTTGACCCCTTCCACCGTGTATTTTCTCTGGTAGTGAGGGTCCCCCACATAGCGCGCCTCGTCGAGATACTTTCTGGCGTTTCCCCAGATGTAATCGAGATCGCAGCAAACCATGCGGGTATCGTGCGGGTCTTTGGAATAGAGGTTGAGATGCACCTTTTCCACGTGCTGGCGCGAGATCAGCGCGCCTTCGTAGAGCGCGGGAAAGGGGTTGACCGGGTTTTTATCGAGACCGTATTCGTAACCGGTCAAGGCGATGAAGTCTTCATCGTTTAGATCCGAATGATCGAGCATGATCTCGTGATCGGTGAACGCGACGGCGGAATATCCGTTTGCTTTGAACAACTCTTTGACTTCCTCGGGAGTCTGCCTGCCGTCCGAGCAAACCGTGTGACAGTGCAGATTGACTTTGAAGAATTTGCCCGTCTTGGGTAAAAGATATTGTTTCATCGTGTTTTAGAGCATGCTCCCGAGCGTTTTTTTGCCAAATGCTTTTTCCCAGTCGGCGGCAAAGCCCGCGATCGATGTATCGGTCGTGGTGTGTGCCAGGAGGCGTTTCATCACGTCGGCAGAAACGGTAGCGGCACCGGCACCGGTCAGGGCAACGTCGAGCACTTCGCGCGCCGTCTTGAAGCTGGCGGCAAGAATCTGGGTGTCGGTTCCCGCGGCGTCAAAGATCTCCTGAATTTCGGCTACGGTTCCCACGCCGTCGGCACCGATGTTCTCCAGTCTGCTGACATAGGGAGCCACGTAGGCGGCGCCTGCATTTGCGGCAAGGAGAGCCTGTCCCGCAGAAAGGACGGCGGTCACGGTGATGCGATAGCCCTCTTCGGCGAGCGCTTTGGTGGCGCGCAGACCCACATCGGTGGCGGGGATCTTCACGCAGACGGTCTCTTTGTTTCCAAAGGCCTTGACGATCGCTTTCGCTTCTTTGACCATCGCATCGTAATCGGTCTCGGTGACCTGAATGTGCAGTTCCTTGTTGCCGATGATCTTGCGGATCTCGTGCAGGTGAGCGACGATGTCGCCGCCCTCGCGCGAGAGGATGGTCGGGTTGGTGGTCACGCCCACGATCGGGTAGTAGGTGTTGAAATAGCGGATATCTTCGAGATTCGCGGTATCAAGAATGAGTTTCATAGAAAGATTCTCCTATCTCGGAACGATTTTATCTCTGCTGTTGGAGCGTGTAGTGGACGTCGTCGCCCTTTTCTTCATCGGTGAACTTGTGCAGGGTGTTGATGACTTCACCGTTGTTCCACTTGCGGTCCTCGACCTTATCGGTCGTGCCCATGACCGTGACGTTAAGCTGACGGCGTCTTGCTCTGACCTGATCCCAGTCGACGAAATAGACGTGTGCGAACTCGCCGCCGTCCAGAACGCCGTCCTTGATGGTCATGGTCTCGCTTCTGCCGAAGAAGACCGAACGAAGATGTCCGTCGGTGTTCATGCTGGTGAAGTCGCCGGGCTCGTTGACAAAGCGGCCAAACTTTGCATGGATCGGGCCGGGATGACGATACTGGTGCTCTTCCTTGAAATCGGGAACGAGTTTGCGCATGATGTCGAGCAGGTCGTGCTGTAAGAATTCGAGGTCGAAGCTGTCGATATCGTGCGAGCATTCCTGCACCATGACCGAGCAGGTGGTGTGGTGAGAGGCGATGCAAACGGTTCCGTTCTTTACGCCGGACGCCTTGACGATCTCAATGATCTCCTTCGAGACGTCGTGGAAGGTCGGGATCCAACCTCTCGATTGCAGTTCGAGTTCCTTTTGATACACTTTGAATTCCATGATAAAAACTCCTTTTTTGTATGTAAAATTTTAATTTTCGGTACTGGTTGGCTCTCTGCCGGTAAAAATGCCGAGGGCAACGATCGCCCCAAGAATCAGGAAAACGCCGATGCCCGAAGCCACCGTCAGCCGCTCGCCAAGGAAGAAAACGCTGTAAAGCGTTGCGGCAAGCGGTTCCAAGACGGCAAGCGCCGAGACGGTTCCGGCAGGCAGACGCCGAAACGAAACGGTATAGAGAAAATACGGGATAACGAAGGTCACAAGACCGATGCCGACGAGAAGCGGAATCGATTTTGCCGGTTCTTTTGCGATAAAGCCTGCCATTTCCACGGGTTTTGCAAAGAAAAGCGAAACGATCGCCATAGCAAAATAAGAATAAATCGAGAGGGATACCGTGTCTTTTTCCTGTTTTGCCGCAAGCTTTGCAAAGAGACTGTAAGCCGCATAGCAAACGCCCGACAGAAAGGAGAACAACATTCCGACAAAGTCGAAGGCAAGGCCCCCGACGACCCCCGAGACGAGTGCACAGCCGACGAGCATGACGAAGATCGAGATGCCTTTTGCCGGCGTAAAGTGCTCGTGAAAAAAGATGACCGAAAAGATCAGCACATAGACAGGCGCCATATACATGAGCACTGCCGCCGTGGAGGGTGAGGTTCTTTGCACACCGAGGTAGTAGAAATAAGCGGTTGCAAAGAGAAGGACGCCCATGCCACAGAAAAGCGGCAGATCCAAAAGCTTTATCCGAAAACTCTTTCGGTTAAAAAGCAGTGCGTAAAGCGCCATGGCGACAAAGGACACCACGCCGCGTGCCGACACCATCTGCCCTACGCTAAACCCAAGCGGAGAGAGCGCGTGGATAAAGAGGCAGGAGGAGCCCCACATAAGGCCGGCTACGATGATGAAAGCAAATTCTTTTTTCTTCATAGAAAGGTCAGGTTATCCTTTTTTGTTCAGTCGCTTTCCGACCGCGCCGTTTGGGTGGATCACGGCGAATTCTTCATTGACAAAGCCGCTTTCCTCCATGACGGCGGTTTGCAATGCGTCAAAGATCGCGTTGGTCACGGCAAAGCTCGTCGTGCCCTGGCAGTTAAAGCGATCGGTTTCTTTTGTCACCTTCATGGCAAGCAGAATGTCCGATTTCTTTGCCAAGGGAGAATCGAGCGCTTCGGTAACGCCGATGATCGTGACGCCCTTCCCTTTTGCAATTTCCAGGATTTTCGTCAGCTCGTCGGTTTTGCCTCCGCGCGACGCCCAAACGAGGACGTCGCCCTTTTGCAGAAAGCCGAGAGCACCGTGCGGTGCTTCGGCGGGCGAGAGGAAGCGCGCCGGGCGCTCGACGCAACACATCAGGTGCGCGAAGTGACGCGCGGCGATGCCGCTGTGTCCACAGCCGGTCGCGGCGATGCGCGGTGCTTTGACCAGCGCCTCGACAGCTTTGGTAAACTCTTTCTCGTCAAGGACTTTTGCAGTTTCGAGGAGCGACTCGCTCTCAATCGCAAAAGCGTTCATCGCAAGACGCAAAGTTTCGTCTTTCATTTTCCGTGTACCTCGTCCCATGTTTTGCGGAGCGTGTAGAGCATTTCTTCTGCGGCGGCTTCGGGGTCTTTTGCCTTGAACACGCCGCTCGTGCAACCGGTCGCCTGTGCGCCGGCGCGAATCACGTTTGCCACGTCGTCGGGACCGGAAATACCCGCGCCTTGAAGCACCATGATATCGGGGTTAATCTTTCTGACCGCCTCGATGGTGTCTCTGACGTAGCCCATATCGCTCGCAACTCCTGTCCCGATGAGTTCGGTCGGCTCGGCGACGATGAGGTTGGGCGCCATGAGCGCGACCTGTTTGATCTCCTCGACGCTGTCGGCGCAAACGATGGTGGCAAGTCCTACCTCGTCGGCGCGCGCGATCGTCGCTTTGATCTCATCGAGCGTCAGTTTCTTTTCGGCATGGTTGAGCATGACGCCGACGGCTCCCGCCTCTTTGATCGATTCGGGAAGCACTGAACCGAGTCCTCGTCCGGGATAGAGCGCGTCCATGTGCTGGGCGTAAACGTGGATATACTTGGTGTTCTCGGCCAACAGACGAATGTCGGCATACTGCGGCGTCACGATGACATCAAGGTCGTATTTGTAAGCGATCTCGTCGATCTTTTTGGCAAGCTTCAGCATCCGCTCGCCCCACATGAAGCATTTGGGGCCGATCTCAAAATAAGGGGCGCGGATTTTGTAATTCTTGTACATGCGGCGCCTCCTCAAAGTTCCAGAACGTCAATGCCGAGGATCTTGCAGAGGTTGCGGATCGCTTCTCTGTTATCGCCGTAGGTGATGATGTAGTGCTGGCAGGCAACGTTCTCGGCAAAGCGTTCGACGTCGGGGATCTCGATTTCAAGCGCCGAGAGTTGAGGCGCAGGCTGATCCCAGCCGCATTCCTCCCACTTGGGCGGCGTTTTGCCGTTGCCGAGGAGCATCTGCATGGTGTATTTGCCCTTGCTGTAGGTCAGGCGCGACATCGTAACGACGCCGGTTTTGACCTTGGAAACGTTGAGAATGCCCTCGTCGAGAAGTCCGAACGCGGCGGGAAGCACCGTGTAGGTGTCGCCATCCACCATATCGGCGGCAACGAAATCCGGCACGCCGGCAAGAACGCTCTTTTCAAAGAATTCGTAGAATTCGAGATAGCCTGCGAGTTGCCCCGTCAGCTTGTTCATGAGGAGCTGGGTCACGGCGCCGAGGCTGTCGTTTTCGGGAATGGTCGTATATCCGTCTTCCGAGAGAAGCATGAAGATCGGTGCCGGCGGGAAGCCGCAAAGCTTCTTCATGCCGTCCACGTCCTTGATCGAGATCGAGCGGTAATTCCGTTCTTTTGCAATCTCTTTGACAGCAAGGTAGTAGCCTGCCGCCTTTTTCATGGATTCCTCTTTTGCGGGTTT
>CADBFJ010000020.1 GCA_902793915.1 uncultured Ruminococcus sp. | reverse complement strand
GAAACGGTTTACGGTAAGCTTGATACCTACAGCGTTCTGCAATATGCCATGGAGCAGACCGGCAAAACCGGATACGATCCCAATCCGAGCCTTGCGGGCGTTTTGGAGTGGCTCCTTTCGGAGGGCGCAAAAGCGCAGATCGCCGAGGGCTATAAAACCGATTGCCTGCCGACCGGCTCTTTCGGATACCTCTCAATGGAAGGCGCTCTTCTGCCCGACGGCGTTTCGCAAACCGGCTGCTTCGAGGTCGGTAAGGAAGTGACCCTGACCGGCATCGGTGCCACCATCGTTTGGTACGATGAGGCGGGCACGCAGATCGCCACCGGTAAAACGCTGGATGTGACGGTTACTGCCGATCCGCAGTTCTTCCGCGCGGTCTGCACCGAGCACGACTATAAGGCGATCCTTGTTTCTCCCGCCACCTGCACCGCGTCGGCAGTTTATCTGTTGACCTGCGAGTGCGGAGCCGTGAATGGTGATCCCTACACGGTCGGGGACCCGCTCGGGCACACCCCAGTGACCGATCCCGCCGTTGCCGCAACCTGCACCGAAACAGGTCTGACTGCCGGTATGCACTGCTCGGTTTGCGGAACGGTTCTGACCGCGCAGGAAGTTGTCCCCGCCACCGGGCACACGGTTGTCAATGACGCTGCTGTTGCTCCGACTTGCACGACCACCGGTCTGACTGCCGGTACGCACTGTTCGGTTTGTCACGCAGTGCTCACCGCTCAAGAAGTTGCTGCGGCTCTTGGGCACGACCTTGTGCACCACGATGCACAGGCTGCAACCTGTACCGAGATCGGTTGGGCAGCATACGATACCTGCTCGAGATGCGATTACACCACCTACGAAGCGATCGCCGCGCTCGGACACGACTACGAAGCAGCCGTAACCGATCCGACCTGCACGGCTCAAGGTTACACGACCCACACCTGCTCGAGATGCTCTGACAGCTATGTTGACACCTACACCGAAGCGCTCGGTCATATCGAAGTGATCGACGCGGCGGTTGATCCTACCTGTACCGAAACCGGACTGACCGCCGGCAAGCATTGCTCGAGATGTCATGCGATCCTTGTCGCGCAAGAAACCGTCGCCGCGCTCGGACACAACTACGAAGCAGTCGTAACCGCTCCGACCTGTACGGCTGCCGGCTATACCACGCACACCTGCTCGCGTTGCGGGGATGTCTATGTCGACAGTGAAACCGCCGCAACCGGAGTGCATACCTATGATCCTCAAACCGGTTTCTGCACGAATTGCGGTGAAGGCAACGTGATCTACACCTCCAACGGAGACGGCACCTGCAAGGTGACAGGACTCAAATCCAAAACCTACGATGACGTCTACGTGGTGATTGCCGCGACCTCTCCCGCAGGCGACCGGGTCACGAGCATTGCCGCAAATGCATTCGTCGGTTCCCGCGTCGAGGAAGTCGTCATCCCGAAGACGGTAACGACGATTGAAGAAAACGCCTTCTATAACGTGCCGATCATGGCGGTCTATTACGGCGCAAATCTGCCCTCTTGGAACAGCGTTGATTTCAAAGAAGGCAACGGCTCGGTTTATTATGCCGACGTGTATTGTTACACCGAGAACGCCCCTTCCGCAAATGGTCAGTTCTGGCACTGGGTAGACGGTGTGTTGACCGTTTGGCCGCAGAATACCGATGAATACGGCGAACTGCATCCGTCGCATTAACGCATTAAACCCAATCAAAAGACCGCTCTTTCGAGCGGTCTTTTTGATTGTTCGGCGTGATTTTGCATAAAAAATCCGTCAAAAGCGAAAAAAAAGAAAAGGCGATCTCTTGAAATCTAAACTTTTCGTGTTATAATAGATATTAGATTATTATAATTACTTTTGTGAAACTTTGACAAAATCCGACGGAGGGATCCATGGGACGAAGCGACAAACGACCAAATCATCTGCCGGGCGACGACATGGCGTCCTACTATTTTCACCAGGGGACGAGCCGCCGCGCCTTTGACTATCTCGGCTGTCATGCCGAGGGCGAGGGCTTTGTTTTTCGGGTCTGGGCGCCGAACGCCGATTTTGTTTCGGTCGTAGGCGATTTCAATGATTGGAATACGCAAAGCCACCCGATGAAAAAAGCCACCGAAAAGGGTGTTTGGCAAGCATTTGTGAAGGATTCGCGCCTTAAAATCGGGCAAAACTATAAATACTTTCTGAAAAACGGTACAAAAGAGCTATACAAAGCCGACCCCTACGGCTTTTCGATGCAAAAGCCGCCCGAGACCGCCTCGGTCATCTGTGATCTTTCCTATCAGTGGGGAGACGACGACTGGATGGCGTGGAGAGAAGGAAAATTTACACGCGCGACCGCGCGAAAACAGCCGATCAACGTTTACGAAGTCCACCTCGGCTCTTTTATGAGGGGCGAGAACGGCGAATACCTTTCTTACACCGAGCTTGCCGATTCTCTTGCGACCTATGCCAAGCAAATGGGCTACACCCACGTGGAACTGATGCCGGTTGCCGAATATCCCTTTGACGGTTCCTGGGGATATCAGATCTGCGGTTACTATGCGCCCACCAAGCGCTTCGGCGAGCCGACCGAGTTTATGAAGTTTGTGGATACGCTTCACCGCGCGGGCGTGGGCGTGATCCTCGACTGGGTTCCCGCGCACTTCCCGAAAGACGCGCACGGGCTCTACGAGTTTGACGGTCAGCCGCTTTATGAATACCAGGGAAAAGACCGCATGGAGCACGCTTCCTGGGGGACCCGCCGATTTGATGTGGGCAGGGAAGAGGTACAGAGTTTCCTCATCTCCAACGCTCTTTTCTGGGCGGAAAAATATCACGTGGATGGGCTTCGCGTCGACGCGGTCGCATCGATGCTCTATCTCGATTACGACAAAAGACCCGGCGAATGGATCCCCAACATTTACGGCGGGAACCACAATCTCGAAGCCATTGCCTTTTTCCAAAAGCTCAACTCGGCAATGGCGACCGATTATCCCGACGTCATGATGATCGCAGAGGAATCGACCGCGTTTGCCAACGTTACCGATTTCTACGACGGCGGGCTCGGTTTTACGTTCAAGTGGAACATGGGCTGGATGAACGACGCGCTCTCCTATGCCGCCGAGGATCCGCTCTGGCGATGCGACCATCACAATCAACTGACCTTTTCGATCACCTACGCGTTCAGTGAGCGCTATATTTTGCCGATCTCGCACGACGAGGTGGTGCACGGCAAACGTTCGCTCCTCGACCGGATGCCGGGCGACTATGATATGAAGTTTGCGGGAGATCGGGTCTTTCTCACCTACATGATGACCCACCCCGGCAAAAAACTCCTCTTTATGGGGAGCGAGTTCGGGCAATTCCGCGAATGGGATTTTGCCTCATCGCTCGAATGGTTCTTGCTCGATTACAAAAAACACAAACAATTACAGCATTTCGTTTCCCGCCTCAATCATCTCTATCTTTCCTCCAAGCCGCTCTGGCAAAAGGACGACAACTGGGACAGCTTCGTCTGGATCGATGCCGACAACCGCGAGCAGAGCATTTTCTCCTACCGTCGGCGCGACGACGAGGGGAAAGAACTTGTGGTACTGCTCAACTTTTTGCCGGTTGAGAGAGAGAATTTTCTCCTTGCGGTTCCCGATGCCGGGATCTATGAAGAAATTCTCAACACCGACTGCGAGGAGTTCGGCGGCGCGGGAAAATGCAATCCCGGAGAGTACCGCACCGAGCCCTGTATGCTACGCGGTTATGGCAGGGCAATCCGTATTTTTGTTCCCGCGATGAGCGCTATGATATTCCGATGCAAACGCAAATTCCCTAAGCGTAACCCCAAAAAATGATTACCTTTCAAATTGAAGGAGGCTAAAAGGGCGATGTTCAAAAAGAAAGAATGTGTGGCAATGCTGTTGGCAGGAGGGCAGGGGAGCAGACTCTACGCTCTGACTCAAAAAACCGCCAAACCTGCGGTTTCGTTCGGCGGGAAATACCGCATTATTGACTTCCCGCTTTCCAACTGCGTCAACTCGGGGATCGATACGGTAGGCGTGCTGACCCAGTATCAGCCCCTGCAACTCAACGACTATATCGGCAACGGACTGCCGTGGGATCTCGACCGCAACTACGGCGGCGTCAAGATCCTGCCTCCCTATCAGGGGCACGGCGGCGCCGACTGGTATAAAGGGACGGCAAACGCGATCTGGCAGAACATGGAGTTCATCAATCGCTACGATCCCAAATACGTGATCATTCTCTCGGGCGACCACATCTATAAAATGGACTACGCCAAAATGCTTGCCTACCACAAGGAAAAAGGCGCCGACTGCACCATTGCGGTCATCGAAGTGCCGATTGAGGAAGCGAGCCGCTTTGGCATTATGAGCACGCGCGAGGACGGGCAAATCTTCAAATTTGCCGAAAAGCCGAAGAATCCCGAAAGCACCAAAGCCTCCATGGGCATTTATATCTTCACGAAAGACGTTCTTGAAAAATATCTGCGCGAGGACAGCCTTGATCCCGATTCGAGCAACGATTTCGGCAAGAATGTGATCCCCAAAATGCTTGCAGACGGGCAGAAGATGTACGCCTATCCGTTTGAGGGTTACTGGAAAGACGTTGGGACGATTTCCTCTCTCTGGGAAGCCAACATGGATCTGCTCGGCGAGGAACCCAACTTCCAGCTCTTTAACGACAAGTGGCGCATTTACAGCCGCCACGACGCGGAGCCGCCCCAATATCTGGGCAAGGGCAGCAAAGTCGTCAATTCCTCTCTGACCGAGGGGTGCGAGGTTTGGGGCACGGTGAAAAACAGCGTGCTCGGCGCCAATGTTTACGTGGGCAAGGGCGCTGTGGTTGAGGATAGCGTGGTCATGAGCGATACGCGCATCGAAGAGGGCGCCGTTGTGCGCTATTCGATCCTTGACACCGGCGTTACGGTCGGGAAAGACGCCCGCGTGGGCGAGGACAAGGCGACGGCGCAAGGAATTGCCGTGCTGGGTGCCGATTATAAAGTGAACGATAAGGAAGTGGTTCCCGCCGGAGCCATGCTTCCCAAAGATATCTGAAAGGAGACGGCAAAAAAATGACTGCAGCAGGACTGATCTTTTCCAACATTCACAACCAGAGCATTCCCGAACTGACCAAGCAGCGCACGATGGCGAGTATCCCTTACGGATGCCGCTACCGCCTTATCGATTTTGCCCTTTCCAACATGGTCAACTCAAACATTTCCACGGTGGGCGTCATCACCCACAACAACTACCAGTCGCTCATGGACCATCTCGGCACCGGCAAGGACTGGGATCTCGCCCGTCGCTCGGGCGGCATCAAATTGCTCCCGCCCTTTATCTCGGCGCACGAAAATCGCCTTGCGGGGAAACTTTATGAAAACCGCCTTGAAGCGACCGTGGGAGCCGCAAACTTCATTCGCTATTGCAGTGCCGATTATATGGTCCTCTCGGACTGCGACGCGATCCTCAACATTGATTTCAAAGCCGTGATCGAAGATCACATCCGTTCGGGCGCCTTCTTAACGCTCGTCGGCAAGCGCGTGGACGTGAAAAAGAACCCGATCGACTGCCCCGTTGATATTCTTACGGTCGATTCGACCGGGAGACTTACCGATTTTGAGGTGGCGATTCCGCAAAAGGGCAAGCCGCTCATCAATACCAATATCATGGTGATTAAGCGCACCGATCTGCTCTCCCTCATCGACGAAGCGATCGCAAAAGGGTACAAGAGCTTTCACAACGATGTGATGCGCCACGGTCTGCGCCGCAGACTCTTCCGCGTCTATGAGTTTGACGGCTGGTACACCCAGATCACTTCTCTTGAATCCTATTTTGCAGGTTCTATGGCGCTTCTCACCGAGGAAGCCCAAAATTCGCTCTTCCGTGTGGAAGATCGGCTCATCTATACCAAAGTCCGCAACAGTCCGCCCACCAAGTACGCCGCGAGCGCCAAGGTGACGAACAGCTTGGTCGCCGACGGATGCTCGATCGAGGGAACGGTGGAAAACTGCATTCTCTTCCGCGGCGTGCGCGTCGGCAAGGGCGCGGTGCTCAAAAACTGCATCCTCATGCAGGACACCAACGTGGGGGATCGGGCTGACCTCAACTGCGTGATCACCGACAAGAACGTGGTCATCAAAGACGAGCGCAGACTTTCGGGACACGAGACGATGCCCTTCTTCATCGGCAAAGGACAAATGGTGTAACGGCATGGAGAAAGTACAAAAGAAAATTTTGTTCATCGGCGCCGAGGCAATGCCCTTTGCCGCAACCGGCGGGCTTGGCGACGTCATGGGATCTCTCCCCGCCGCTCTCGCGGCAGAGGGGTGCGACGTGCGCGTTGTTCTCCCGCTCTATGAAATGGTGTCGGGGGACTGGCGCAAAAAAATGAAACAGGTCGCCGTCTTTGACGTGAACCTCGCCTGGCGCAAGCTCTACTGCGGCGCTTTTGAGCTTTTCCACAAAGGCGTGACCTACTATTTTCTCGACAACGAATACTATTTTAAGCGACCGGGGCTTTACGGCTTTTACGACGACGGCGAACGCTACGCCTATTTCTGCATGGCGTCTCTCGAACTGCTCGCCAAGGTGAATTTCTATCCCGACGTCCTCCACGCGCACGACTGGCAGGCGGCTCTCTCGGTCGTCTACCTGAACAAGCACTTCCGCTGGAGACAGGGGTACGAAAAGATCCGCACGGTCTTTACCATTCACAACATCGAGTACCAGGGACAGTACGATTTTGCCATTCTCGGCGACGTATTCGACCTTGACGACAACGATCACGCGCTTATGGAGCACGGAGGCTGCATCAACCTCATGAAAGGCGCGATCGAATCCTGCGACCGCGTGACCACGGTCAGCCCGCGCTATGCCGAGGAGATAAGGACCCCCGAATACGCGCACGGCCTTGAGGATTGCCTTGCCGCCAACTCGTATAAACTGCGCGGCATTCTCAACGGCATCGACTACGCCTACTACGATCCCAAGACCGACAAGGATCTTGCCGCCCCCTATTCCTCGCGCTCGCTCTCGGGCAAGGTTGAGGACAAACTGGCATTCCAAAAGGAAATGGCGCTCCCCGAACGTGCCGAAATTCCGATGCTTGCGGTCATCTCGCGCCTTGCCGCCCACAAGGGGATCGATATTCTCTCCGAGTGCATTTACTCTATTGTTGAGAGAAACGATTTGCAGCTCGTGATCCTCGGCAA
The DNA here is from genome assembly GCA_902793915.1 of uncultured Ruminococcus sp. Taxonomy (GTDB): domain Bacteria; phylum Bacillota; class Clostridia; order Oscillospirales; family CAG-272; genus UMGS1865. Next base: position 9,499 of record CADBFJ010000020.1, on the reverse strand, counting down.
GGGAGAAGCGCGCTACGAGGATTTCTTCCGCGAACTCGAACACCGTTTTCCCGACAAGGTGCGCTCCTGCATCCAGTACGACCGCAGTCTTTCCAAGCGCATCTATGCCGCTTCGGACATCTTCCTCATGCCTTCCAAGAGCGAACCTTGCGGACTTTCGCAGATGATCGCCTCGCGCTATGGGTCGGTTCCCGTGGTGCGTGAGACGGGTGGGCTTTACGATTCCATCAAGCCCTTCTGGATGGAGGGTGACAAGATGCACGGCAACGGCTTTACCTTTGCCAATTATTCATCGGGCGAACTTTATGACCGCGTGATGGCGGCACTTTCGCTTTACCAAAACAAAGAACTTTTTGCACGCCTTGTCAGACGTGCCATGACCACCGATTTCTCTTGGAAAGCGTCGGCAAATCAGTACCTTTCCATGTATGAAGAATTCTGATTCTTCGGCTTCAATTTTACTTGCATTACCACGGAGGCTATCATCTCAATGAACACCAATCTCAATACCGCTCAAGTCAAAGAACTGCTGGAAGGTGTGCTGCAGCGCCACTTCGGCTGTACTGCCAAAGAGGCGTCCAAAGAACAAATGTACAAAGCGGCAGCCATCACGGTCAAAAACATGCTCAGCGATAAGCAATCCGAATACAAGCGCAAGGTCAACAAAGCCGGCGCAAAACGGGTCTATTATATGTGCATGGAGTTTTTGCTTGGGCGCTCGCTCAAAACCAATCTCTGCAATCTCGGACTTCAGGAAAACTACAAAAAAGCGTTGAAGCAGCTTGGCTTTGACCTCGAAGATCTCTATGAGTGCGAACCCGACGCGGGGCTCGGCAACGGAGGACTCGGTCGCCTTGCCGCCTGCTTCCTCGATTCGCTTTCCTCGCTCGATTATCCCGCGACCGGCTTTTCGATCTGCTACGAATACGGGTTGTTTAAGCAAATGATTGTGGACGGGATGCAGGTCGAGCTCCCCGATGTTTGGCTGCCGGGCGGCGAGGTTTGGCTCGTGCCGCGCACCGACCGTATTTACAAGGTACGTATGGGCGGGCACGTCAAAGAGAATTGGCGCGAGGACGGACACTGTGAGATTCTTTACGAAGGCGCCGAAGAGATCGAAGCCGTGCCTTACGACATGATGATCTCGGGCGCCGACAGTTCTGCCGTCAGCCTTCTTCGCCTCTGGAAAGCGCGCGATATCCAAAACTTCAACATGGGGCTGTTCAACCAGGGACAGTACACCCGCGCGCTGGAGAACAGCAACGACGCAGAGGTCATTTCCAAAGTGCTCTATCCTTCGGATAACCATACCGAGGGCAAACTGCTTCGACTGACCCAGCAGTATTTCCTTGTTTCGGCTTCCATCCAGAGCATTTTGCGCGACCACATGGCGGTTTACGGTACGATGGATAACCTTGCCGACAAAGTGGCGATCCATATCAACGATACGCACCCGGCGCTCTGCGTTCCGGAGCTTATGAGGATCCTTGTGGACGATTATTTCTATCCCTGGGACAAAGCGTGGGAAATGGTCAAAAAAACCGTTTCCTACACCAACCATACCGTCATGCCAGAGGCGCTTGAGACCTGGAACGAAGATCTTTTCCGCTTAAAACTCCCGCGCATTTACGCGATCATAAGAGAGATCAACGAGCGGTTTTGCAAAGAGGCGTGGGAAGCCTTCCCGGGCAACTGGGATCGCATCTCCAAAATGAGTATCATCGGCTACGGCAGAGTGCGCATGGCAAACCTTTCGGTCGTCGGTTCTCATTCGGTCAACGGCGTTTCCAAGCTCCATTCGGATATTCTGAAAAAAACGATTTTCAAGGATTTCTATAAGCTTTATCCCGACCGCTTTGACAACGTGACCAACGGCATCGCGCACAGGCGTTGGCTCTGCTATTCCAACCCCGAGCTTGCCGCCATTCTCGACGAGTGCATCGGCGACGCCTATCGCCACTCGCCCGAGCGGATGTCGGATTTTGCCAAGTTTGCCGATGACGTGGACGTGCAGACGCGCGTGCGCGCGGTCAAGCACCACAACAAGGTCGCCTTTGCCAATATGATCTATCAAAAGACCGGGCAGGCGATCGATACCCACTCGATCTACGACGTGCAGATCAAACGTCTCCACGAATACAAGCGGCAACTGCTCAACGCGCTCAACATCATTGGTCTTTACCTTGACATCAAAGACAATCCCAACCTCCAGATGCAACCCCAGACCTTCCTCTTCGGCGCAAAAGCCGCTCCCGGCTACGCCATGGCAAAGCGCATCATCAAACTGCTTTGTATGCTCGGTAAAGAGATCGACCGCGATCCTGTCGTGCGCGAAAAGCTCCGCGTCGTTTTCCTGGAAAACTACAGCGTCAGCCTTGCCGAGGCGCTTATCCCTTCCGCCGAAATCAGCGAACAGATCTCGCTTGCCGGAAAAGAGGCGAGCGGCACCGGCTGCATGAAGCTCATGATGAACGGTGCCCTGACCATCGGTACGCTTGACGGCGCAAACGTCGAAATGCAGGCGGCGGCAGGCAAAGAGAATATGTTTATCTTCGGGCTTACCGCGTCTGAAGTCGAACAACTCTGGGCGGAAGGCTACCACGCCGCAAACTTTTACACCGGCAACGAGCGGCTGCGCCGCATCATCAATGCCCTGACGGTCGGCTTTGCGGGCGAATCCTTTGCCGACATTGCCAACTATCTCCTCGGCGGGCAGAACGGCGCGATCGCAGATCCCTATATGTGTCTTGCCGATTTTGAATCCTACCGTCTGACCCATGAGCAGGTCGTTGAAGCGTATAAAGACAAACAGCGCTGGTACAAAATGTCGATCTACAACATCGCCGCGTCGGGTCAATTCGCCGCCGACCGTTCGATCGAAGAATACGCAACGCGCATCTGGGGTCTGAAAAAGGTCAAATAAGTAAAAATCAACCATGCTTTCATAAGGAACGCCTATGCAAATCAAAGCCGAAATGCCTTTGGAACAATTTGATTGCCGACAGGAAGTCTTCTATGCGGGACGTCCTGCCGGCGGGCATGGCGCGTTCCGGGCAAAAGGGAAGTGGAAAGTCAGGCTTTCAATCCCGCGCTCTCTGGGTGCGCGGGAGATCATTTTTGCGATTCACCGCGACGGCGAAGGCGCAACCGAAACCCATCTGCCCCTGCTTCCCTCGGAGGATTACGGCTACGATCGCACATCGATCGAGCTCGATCTGAAAGCCCTCTGCGGAGATTGCGGCTGCGGGCTGTTCTACTACGAATTTTTCCTCGTGCGCGCGAAAGAAACGCTCTTCTCCACCACCGAGGATCAAATTTCGCTCTCCTTTTCACGCGAGCGCGGAAACTCTTATCGCTTGCTCCTTTACGAAACGACCTACGACACGCCCCACAGATTCTATGGCGGTGTGATGTACCACATTTTCCTCGACCGCTTCTGTCGCGGCAAGGGCAAGGCGACCCTGCACGAGGGCGCCACGCTCGACGAGGACTGGGAGCACGGTATTCCCGAATATCCCGATAAACCCGGCGACGAGCTTGCCAACAACCGCTTTTTCGGCGGCAACCTCTGGGGGGTTATCGAAAAACTCGATTATCTCGCTTCGCTTTCGGTGACAACGCTTTATCTTTCCCCCATTTTTGATGCCGTTTCCAACCACCGCTACGATACCGGCGACTACGAGGTCGTGGACAGTCTGCTCGGCGGGGACGAAGCATTTGCGGCGCTTCTCTGCGAGGCGCACAAGCGCGGCATGAAGGTGATCCTCGACGGCGTCTTTAACCACACCGGCGACGATAGCCGCTATTTCAACAAAAAAGGAAACTACCCCGATCTCGGTGCCTACCAATCCGAACGCTCGCCCTACCGACAGTGGTATCGCTTCGGCAAGACGAACGACGACTACGAATGTTGGTGGAACATCCCGATTCTGCCGCGCCTCTGTCACGATAATCCCGATTGCAGGCACTATTTTACCGGCAAAGAGGGCATTGCCGCGCGCTGGCTGCGCTTTGGCGCCGACGGTTGGCGGCTCGACGTTGCCGACGAACTCTCGGACGAGTTTCTTGACGAACTGCGTGCCACGGTCAAAGATGTCACGGGTGGGCAGGGGCTGATCCTCGGAGAGGTTTGGGAGAACGCCGCCGACAAAATTTCCTACGGCAAGCGGCGGAGATACCTGCAGGGGAAACAACTCGACAGCGTGATGAATTATCCTCTGCGCGCGGCGATCCTTGATCTGCTGCGCTCCAAAAACGCGCACGCTTTTTGCAAGCTTGCGCGCGATCTCTACGCCTCCTATCCGACGCCATCTCTCCACACGCTGATGAACCTGCTCTCCACGCACGATACGCCGCGTATTCTGACGCTGCTTGGCGATGAGAGCGGCGGCGATGGTCTTACCAACGCGCAAAAAGCGGTGTCAAAGCTCTCACCCGAGGCAAAAAAGAAAGCGTTGGAACTGCTCAAAATCGGTGCGGTTTTGCAGTTTACCTTCTGCGGCTTTCCCTCGATCTATTACGGCGACGAAGCCGGCATGGAGGGGTACGGCGATCCGTTTTGCCGCTTCCCCTACCCATGGGGCAGAGAAGATGAGGATCTGCTTGCCTTCTACCGTGAACTCGGGAAGGTCAGAACAAGCCACACGGCTTTTGCGGACGGCGATTTTATGATTTTGTCCGAGAGAGATGACGCCTTTTTCTTCCGTCGGAAGAACAAACAAGAAGAACTCCTTGTCGGGGTCAATCTGGGCGTTTGCCCGATCGATCTTCCGGCAGGTCAATACAAACAGCTATTTCCCAAATTACAAAAAACGGCGCCCGCTTTGCTCCTCTCTCCATTGACGGCGGGGATCTTTCAAAAGCAAGACGGCACCGACGGTTCTCCTAAAAAAAGAACCGGGAAAGGATGAACCATGACGTTCAAGAACATTCCTGAAATTTTCGGTGAAGCCGTCTTTAATGAGACGGTCATGCGCGAGCGGCTTCCCAAAGAGGTCTATGAGTCTCTCATGCGCTCGATCAGGAGCGGATCGACCATTGATCCCACGATCGCCGACGTGGTGGCGAATGAAATGAAGGACTGGGCGGTCGAAAAGGGCGCGACCCACTTCACGCACTGGTTCCAGCCCCTGACCGGCGTTACTGCCGAAAAGCACGACGCTTTCATCTCTCCTGTGAGCGGTGGAAAAATCGCGATGGAGTTTTCGGGCAAAGAGCTCATCAAGGGCGAGTCTGACGCTTCGTCGTTCCCCACGGGCGGACTGCGTGCCACCTTTGAAGCGCGCGGATACACCGCGTGGGATCCGGCGTCCTATGCCTTTGTCAAGGACGGCACGCTCTTTATCCCCACGGCGTTTTGCTCCTATACCGGCGAAGCGCTCGACGCCAAAACACCGCTCATTCGCTCGATGGACGCGCTGAACAAGCAGGCGCTCCGCATTCTGCGCCTGTTCGGAGACACGACCTGCGAGCACGTTGATAACACGATCGGCGCCGAGCAGGAGTATTTCATCATTGATAAAAAGCTCTACGACGCGCGCCCTGATCTGCTCTTTGCCGGTCGCACGCTCTTCGGTTTCTCCGCCCCCAAAGGGCAGGAGCTCGAGGACCATTACTTCGGATCGCTCAAAACGCGCATCGCCGCTTATATGGCGGATCTCGACGAATCGCTCTGGCGGCTTGGGATCAACGCAAAGACAAAACATAACGAGGCGGCTCCCGCACAGCATGAGCTCGCGCCGATCTATGCCACCACCAATATCGCGGTCGATCAAAACCTACTCACCATGGAGTACATGAAAAAGGTCGCCGAGCGGCACGGACTTGTCTGCTTGCTCCACGAAAAGCCCTATGCAGGCGTCAACGGTTCGGGTAAGCACAACAACTGGTCGCTCTCGGCGGGCGGCAAAAATTTGCTTGATCCCGGCAAAACGCCGCAGGAGAATGTGCAGTTCCTTTTGATCCTCGCCGCCATCGTCAAAGCGGTGGACGATTATCAGGATCTTATGCGCCTTTCGGTCGCCTATGCCGGGAACGATCACAGACTCGGTGCGGGCGAAGCGCCCCCTGCCATCATTTCCATCTTCCTTGGCGAGGAGCTGGACGCGATCATTGATTCGATCGTGGAAGGGACCGATTACAAGGGCGCCAAAGCTCCCATGATGAATCTCGGCATTCCCTCGATCCCGGTTTTCCGCAAGGATACCACCGACCGCAACCGCACCTCTCCCTTTGCCTTTACCGGCAACAAGTTTGAGTTCCGTATGCCCGGCGCGTCCCAGAATGTTGCCATGCCTAACACGGTACTCAACACCGCAGTTGCCGAGTCTTTCCGACTGTTTGCCGACGAGCTTGAGGGCGCAAAAGATTTCCACGCCGCACTCTCGGAGCTGCTGCGCAGAACCTTCCGCGATCACAAGCGCATCCTCTTTGACGGCAACGGATACTCCGAGGAGTGGAAACAAGAGGCAAAACGCCGCGGGCTTCTCAATCTGGAGAACTCGGTCGAGGCGTACAAGACCTTCCTTGCAGACAAAAATATCGAGCTCTTTGCCCGCCACGGCGTGATGAACCGCGTCGAGATGCAGTCGCGCGAGGAGATCTATTTTGAGAACTATGCAAAGGTCATCAACATCGAGGCGCTGACCATGATCGAGATGGCGTCGAGGAGCTACATTCCTGCCGTGGAAGCCTACATCGGTGATCTCTCAAAGACGCTCAAGACCAAACTGACTGTCTGCCCGGACGCCTCCTGCAAGACCGAAAAAACGCTCATCGAAACGCTCTCGGCTTGGAACGACGAGGCGTTCGATGCGCTCGAAAACCTCAAAACCCTCACCAGTAGCGCCGCCTCAAACGCCGACGTTAAGAAGCGCGCCGAGGACTTCTGCTATCGCGTCATTCCCGCCATGAAGCGCCTGCGCGTCGCCGTCGACCAGATGGAAAGCCTTACCTCCTCCGACCGCTGGCCCTTCCCGAGTTATAGCGAACTCATGTTTAAGATTTGAGGTTAGAGGGGAAAAAAGAAAAATGCGGGGAAGAACTTTTTGCAAAAAGTTCTTCCCCGCACCCTTTTTCAAAAACTTTGCATGAAAAAAGAACGCCCCGCTGAAAAGCGGGGCGTTCTTTTGCGCTGTTTATCTGATTTCGCAGTTGCGGATGGCGTAGTCGAGGAGGATGCCGATGAGTTCGTTGCGCGAGCGGTTTGTTTCACTCGAGAGGGTATCGAGGGACTGTACAGTTTCTTCTTTTAGGCGTACCGAAAAGGTTTTGTAGCCGTCGTCGCCCTTCATGGCCTTCTTGTTGATGATGAGTTTTTCCTTCATTTTTGCGCCCTCCTGTTTTTTCTACCTTTATTCTACCCTTGACAGACACAAAAATATATGTTATGATTTATGTTATAATATATGTTCTATATCATAAGGAGGTAAAAATGAAAAAACAGAACTATCAAAAGCTCGAGGTTTGTTTGATTGCTCTTGCAAATGAGGACGTCATCACCGCTTCGGGTCAACAGCAGTCCGGCGGCAGCGAACTGATCCCCGACTGGAATTAAAAAATTAAAACAGGAGAAAACGCAAATGAAAAAACGGTTTTTGCTCGTTCTTGCGGCAATGCTCTGCCTCGTCATGATCGCCTTTGCGATTCCTGCCATGGCAGATAGCGAACCGACCACAAGTATTATGGGACACAATCTTGCCCTTGAAGACGCCGGACGGCGCCGAGAGCGGCGTGCTTGTTTGGAGAAATCCGCAGGATAGCTATACCTATGGCACCGAGGACGCAAAGCTCTCGACCGTCGGCAAGGATTACGGCTATGATAAATTCATCTTTCCCGGCGTTGCGGCAAAGATGATGACGCAGAATTTTTATGCCGTTTCCTACATCAAAAACGGCGACGAGATTACTTACAGCGAACTCGATAAATACAGCGTGTTGCAGTATGCCTACAACAAAAAAGGCGATACCACCAAAATTGGCGGAAGCAAAACATTGGGAGAACTGCTTACCGGTATGCTCGATTACGGCACACTTGCACAGCAGTATTTTAATTACAATACCAGTCGCCTTGCCAATGCGACCTACTATCAGATCTCGGTCGAGAACGGTACTCTGCCGGACGGTATGACAAAAGGACTGTATCAAGCGGGCGAAAAGATCACGCTGACGGCGAGCGCCCAGAATGGCGGCGCCACTTTTGATTGCTGGCAAAACGGTGCCGGGAATGAGATCGAGGACCTGACCTCACTCCAAATCACGGTTGGCACAACGAACGCCGCCTACACAGCAACCTATCTCCAGAGTTCACATGGATTGGAGTTTGAGAGCAACGAGGATGGCACCTGCGCGCTGGTCGGCATGGGTGACTGCACCGATGTAAACGTCGTCGTTCCGAGACGCTCTGCGCCGGACGGCGACCTTGTTACCAGCATTGACGGCGGCGCCTTCCGCGATGAGGAGATCGTCAGCATCGATCTGCCTGCCGGTATTGAAGAGATTGGCAGAAACGCCTTTAAGGATTGCGACGCACTCCTTGAGATCTATTGGCGCGGCACAACGGCAGAGTGGGAGAATATCGACCTCAAAGCCGGAAACACGCCCATCATTGAGGCGGGCCTCAATTACACCAAAACAGGGGTGAGGACTCATACCGCGCCTGACTCCCCGCACCGCGAAGTGATCGACGCGGCAGTCGCACCCACTTGCACCGAAACAGGACTTACCGAGGGAAAACATTGCTCGATTTGCGGCGATGTTTTGGTAGCGCCGACCGTCGTTCCTGCAGGGCATAACTACGAAAGCGGCGTCTGTACGGTCTGCGGAGAAAAAAAGCCAAGCGAAGGACTTGCTTTCACCTCAAACGGAGACGGAACCTGCTCCGTTTCGGGTATTGGAACTTGCACCGATACCGACGTCGTGATTCCCCGAAAATCTCCTGCGGGGGACACGGTCACGAGCATTAGAGGGGATGCGTTCTACAATTGCTCCGCTCTTACGAGCGTCACGATTCCGGACAGCGTTACGAGTATTGGAAACGATGCGTTCCAGAATTGCTCCGCGCTTACGAGCATCACGATTCCGAACAGTGTCACGAGCATTGGAAGTTATGCGTTCCAGCGTTGCTCCGCTCTTACGAGTGTCACGATTCCGGATAGCGTCACGAGCATTGGAGATCGTGCGTTCTACAATTGCTCCGCTCTTACGAGCATCACGATTCCGAACAGTGTCACGAGCATTGGAAATAGTGCGTTCTGCTATTGCTCTAAACTGACAAGCGTTACGATTGGAAATGGAGTCACGAGCATTGGAGATCGTGCGTTCTACAATTGCTCCGCTCTTACGAGCATCACGATCCCGGATAGCGTCACGAGCATTGGAGACCAGGTGTTCTATAATTGCTCCGCACTCACGAGCATTACGATTGGAAATGGCATCACGAGTATGGGACAATCTGCGTTCAATGGTTGCTCCGGCCTTACGAGCGTTACGATTGGAAATG
>CADBFJ010000019.1 GCA_902793915.1 uncultured Ruminococcus sp. | reverse complement strand
AACCGGCGCAATGGAACGTGAACTAAACGCCTTTATCGCGCAAAACGATCTTTCAAGTCGCGTGCATCTGCTCGGCGCTATGCCGCCCGAAGAAGTCCGCCGTCACATGGAGGAATCCGCGATCTATCTTTTCACCTCGGACAGAGGTGAGGGTTGGGGCGCCGTGCTCAACGAATCGATGAACAGCGCCTGCGCCATTGTCGCAGGCGGAGCGATCGGTTCGGTGCCGTATCTCGTCAAGAGCGGCGAAAACGGTTATATCTACCGCGACGGCGACCTCGATGATCTTTATGAAAGGGTCAAGCACCTCCTCGACCATCCCGAAGAGCGCGCCGCCATGGGAAAAGCGGCATATCAGACCATGACAGAAACTTGGTGCGCCGACGTGGCAGCCAAACGCCTTCTGACCTTGATCGAAAATTTACAAGCCGGCAAGGACACGCCTTACACCAACGGCCCTTGCAGCAAAGACTAACAAACGAAAAGGAGATTCTGACATGAAGCGGTTATCTCTTCTGTTTTCCCGCGCAATCGCCGCGATTCGTAATAACCGCTCCTACGCCGCTTGGAAGAAACGGCAGGCACCTGTGGAAGAAAAGCCGATCGCTCTTTTTGATACCGATGGCTTGACCGTAAACCGCAGGATCCGTCAGGTTGAACTGCAACTGATAGATGCCGGATACACCATTCGGATTCTCCCATCAAAAGCTTCTTTCCTGTCTACCGGGAACGAGCCTTACGGAGTCGCTTTCTGGCAAAACGGCTTCTGCGCAAAAGACGAGCCCGTCTCTCTCGTGGTTTGCGGAAAGGACAATCGCAAATATCCCGGGCAAAAAAAGCTCGTGTTTTGTGACGACATTGCCGATTTCCCGCAGCACATGGAGGAACCCTTCTTCTTTCCGCTTCATCTTCACATGATCCGCATGGAGGCCCATCAGGAGGCTTTTGTCAAGCAACTGCCGCAAGAACAAAAAATCGGCGCGGTCTTTATCGGAAGTACCGCCCCCGCTTCCTACAAGCCCTTTGAATCCTACATTCACAATACCTTTCATCTTCCTTCCCGTCTGGAGGTCTTGGATCATGTTCGCAAGGCCTTTCCGGAGTCGGTGTTTGAACCCGAAACCGCAGAAGAATTCTGGCAGGCCTTTGACGATCCGTTTCACCCGCTCAAAAACAAAATCGTCCTCATCGATAAGCCGCACATCGGGGGAGAGGATTATATGCGGATCCTGCGAAACAGCGCATTTCATCTCTGGACTTGCGGAGATCAATTCCCCTACTGTCACAACCAGCCCGAAGGCATGCTTTGCGGAGCAGTCCCAATCTTACAGGAATATCCTCTTTACGCAGGTTTGAAAAATTCGGAAAACTGCTTGATCTTTTCCGAGCTTCTCGGGCTTGACGAAATTCTCGAAAAAATCATTTCGGGCGGATATGCCGACGAAGAGATCGAACGAATGAGTCAAAACATTCAAGCGCTGTACGAAAAGCATTTCGGAGAGGCCGCTTTTGAACAGAAACTTGCCGCCTTCCTGAAAAGCGAAAAAGAAGAAGAACCCTATTACATTCACCCCGCCATTTATAGAAGGAGGGCATCGGAATGACACCGAAACTTTCGGTCATTATTCCCGTTTACAACGTTGAAAAATATCTGAAGATCGCCGTGGATTCGGTCTTGCGGCAATCTCTAAAAGAAATAAAAGTCTATCTCGTGGACGACGGCAGTCCGGACGGTTGCGCAAAGATCTGCGATGAGTATGCCGCAAAAGACCCACGGGTCATTGTGATCCACAGAAAGAACGGCGGGCTTGCAGACGCGCGAAACATCGCGCTCAACCTGCTGGATACCCCTTATGTCGCCTTTCTCGATAGCGATGACAGCCTCTCGGAAGAACGCGCCTTCGAGTATATTCTCGATCAGATGAAGGCGACCGACGCGGACATGGCGCTCTTTGGCTACAAGGCCTACGTCGGCGAAGACGCGCCGCCAATCGGAACCGAGACGCTCTCACCCAGAACCTACGCCTTTGACAAAGAAAAGCTTCCCGACTGGTTGCTGGAAAATATTTCTTCCAGTCATCCGCTCATCGCATGGGACAAGATCTATCGGTCTGAACTCTTTCGTTCGGCGCGTTTTGAGCCCGACAGTCTCGTGGAGGACTCGCGCATCATGCCGAGCCTTTATTCGGCCGCGAACCGCTTCGTGCGCATTGAAGGACAGATGGTCTGGTACCGCACGCGAGAGAACAGCCAATCCAACGTCCGTAGCGTCAAGCTTTGTTGTGACCACATTCTCTCAACGCTTACCGTCTGCCGCTTTGCAAAAGAGACAGGCAACGCAGAATACGCAAACGAGACGGCAATCCGCTGGGCAAATGATTTCTTCCTCGACTATGCCGATATCATCAATCAAAAAGCGGCCTATCAGGATACCCCCGAGCGTAAAGCGCATTTTACTCTTGCCGAATCCTCGATGCGCGCTTACTTCAAATCCTTCTATCCTGATCTTATGAAAAAAGGACGACTCTCCCGGCGCAAACAGCTTTGCTGTCGCGTGTTCCGTATCTGGCCGCACGCCGCCGTGGCGCTTGCCCGCCGCCTGAACGCCTTTGACTGTTAAGGAGAAACCCACATGAGAAAAACCGATTTTACCACGATCCCAAGGCTTTCTTCCAATCGAAGCGCCGCCTTTTTTGCCGCAAATTACCCCGTAAAAGGCATTCCGATTGATGCGCTTCCCGAAGCGGGACTTGTTGAAATTCGTTGTTGCGATCCGAATTGCTCTACCGCAATCCGGGCCTCGTCTCCCGAAGCCGTCCGCATTTTAGAAAAGGTTCAAACGGATGGTTGCCCCCGTTGCAACAAAAAAGCATTCTCCCTCTTTCTCATCCAGTAAAACGAAAGGATTTCCGCCATGAAGCTACTGTTCTCGCTTCCGGTACACGAAAAACCCGAGGTCGTCATCGACCAGGTTCTCAATTTTCTGCACTTCAATCCGGATAGCGGCGTTGTTCTGCATCTCAGTCAGGCCTTTGATTTTTCCAAGGCCGTGATGGATCGAAAGACCTTTCTTGCAAAGCTTTCCAAAATTGAAAATGTCTTTGTTAATCCAACCAGTCTGCGCACCGGGCTACAAGATATGATTCAAGCGCATATCGCCAACTACCGCTATGCCCTCACGGTTTGCGATTTTGAAAAGTTCTGCCTTTGCGCCAGCAACGATATGTTCTTCCGTCCGGGACTTGCCGACTATATTCGCCCGTACGACTGCGGCGAAAAGCCGATCGAGATCCTCTCGGTCGCAAATCCGGAGGCGCCCTCTTGGTACTATTACGCAAAAAAAGCTTGGACCGATCCGGTGCTCAAGACCATGGCCAAAGACCTTTGCGCCGACAAAATTTATATGTCGCACATCGAGGGAAGCTATTACTCAAAAGCCCTTTTCGGTGAGCTTTCTGACCTTGTCGAAAAATATTACGACTACACCAAAATGGAAATCAAATACCCGCGTGAAGAGGTGTTTTTTGCCACGCTCTTTATGAATTCGGATCTCAAAAACCGTTATTCCAAATGCCCCGGCGATGTGTTCACTTGGGTTCCGTGGGATCGGGAAGGATTTTGGGTCCTTGAAAAAGACCTGTTCCTCCTGCAAAAGACTCCCGGCGATTATTTCTCGGTCAAGCGCGTCGCGAGAGATCTCAACGTCTATTTGCGCAAGATACTGCGTAAGAACGCAGGATATCTGGAACAAGAAAAAGCGCTTCTCGGCTCGCTCTCGGAAAACGGAAAACTGTTCCGCTCCAAATGGAAAGACGAGATCAAACCCAACTGTGCCCTGTTCCAAAAGAAGAAATGACTCCTTGGAAGGTTGAATCATGAAAACATTGATCATCCCCAGCGCTACCCTCATTCCGAAAGAGTTGCAATCGCAGTTCGGCGCCATCCCGTCCTGCCTCTTTCCTTTGCAGGATCGCACGATGCTGCAACGCCTCGTGGAAAAATACGCCGGCCTTGCAGACGAGATCCTCGTCGTGGTACATGAAAAGCGGCAGTTGGTCTACGATTACGTTGCTCTGTCAAAGCTTCCTGTAACGGTCGTGGATCTTCCGACGCTTGGCACGCTCGGTGAGACCATCGCATTCGGATTTGAGGCGGCACTCAAAAGTGATCCCGCACCCGACGCACTCTTCGTCAACTTTGCCGACACGCTTCTGTCCAACAAGCCTTACGACAAAGCCGCCGACGTGGTCTACTATACCGAGGAACCCTTTTCCTCGGACTGGACGTATTTCGACCATCTGCACGGAAAGATCGAAAACATCGTCGACAAAAAGGCTCTGCCGGCATCCTCTCAAAAGAACGGGAACGTCTTTACCGGTGTTTTCGAGTTTTCGGATCCCCGCCGTTTCCTCGCGCTTCTGAAAAATCACCTGTCGCACGGAAAGCGGGAAATCGACGCATTCTACGCCGCAATCGCCGAATACAGCCTTGCCCATTCGTTTGACTGCGTCCTCGTCGGAAAATGGTACGACGTGGGACATACACAAAAATATTTTGAAGCAAAAACCAAGGTGCAGGCACGTGCCTTCAACACGATTGAAATCGACGACAACCGCGGGATTCTCACCAAACGAAGTGACAACCGGGACAAATTCCGCAAAGAAATCCAATGGTATCTGAAGATGCCGGAGGATCTGCAATGCTTCATTCCCAGAATTTATCGCTATTCTTTGGATGAAACAGATCCCTTCGTCTCCATGGAGTACTACGGCTACACGACGCTCCACGAAATGTTCGTCTTCGGTGAAATTCCGGATGCCACCTGGGAAAGGATCTTTTCCAGACTGCTCTTTCTGACCAGATGTATGCGCGAGCACCGCGTTGTGGACAGAAAAGACGCGCAAATCGCGGCCATGCGGAATATCTACGTGGACAAGACCGTGGCAAGATTGCAGGATCTGAAAAAATCCGGCGTCATGCAGGCATTTTTCGAGCATCCGATCCTTGTCAACGGCAAAGAGTATCCTTCGCTGGACTCCTGCATCGAGAGCCTTCCGGATCTTATTGCAAAAATGCTCCTTGGAAGTGACCCCGAGTTCTGCGTCATTCACGGCGACCTCTGCTTTTCCAACATCCTCGTCGAAAATGATTACGGCTTTTTGCGTCTCATCGATCCGCGGGGAGAATTCGGAAGTTTTGATATTTACGGCGACCGCAGATACGAGCTTGCAAAGCTCTTTCACAGCATGGACGGCGGCTACGATTTCATCATTGAAGACCTTTTCAATGTGCAGGCAGAAGGCTCTTCGATCCTGCTCGATGTGCCCGCCAAGCGCACCCGCGTATGGGACCTGTTCGTTTCCACCTTTGCGCCCGAGCTTGGAGATTTGCCCGCGCTAAAACTCATCGAAAGCCTGCTCTTCCTCAGTATGATCCCGCTTCATAGTGACTATTTGAACCGTCAGTACGCCATGCTGGCAACCGGACTTCGCCTCCTCGATGAAGCAACGAAAGGAGACCGCTCATGGATCAAGCCCAACTGACCTTTGTGATGGACGTGGATGGAACCATCTGTCCCATCAAGAAGAAAGAAGAAAAATACGAAGACCTCGTCCCTTACGCCGACGTGGTCGAAAAAATGCGTGAGTATAAAGCGGCAGGAGCAAAGATTGTGCTTTTTTCCTCCCGCAACATGAAAACCTACGGGGGAAACCTCGGGCTCATCAACGCAAATACCGCCCCGATCCTGCTCGCCTGGCTGAAAAAATGGGATATTCCTTACGATGAAGTTTTGTTTGGAAAACCCTGGCCGGGACCGAACGGCTTTTACATAGACGACCGCACCATTCGTCCGGACGAATTCCTCTCAAAATCGGTCGATGAAATGAACGCACTCTGTCGGGAAAGCAGAGTCGGAAAAGAGGATTGACATGATCACTGTGATCACCATGGCGGGGCTTGGCTCCCGGTTCAAAAAGGCCGGCTACCAACAACCGAAATACGAGATTGAAGTCAGAGGGCATTCTCTTTTCTATTGGAGTATGCAAAGCCTTCTGGGGCTTCCGTCAGAAAAGACCTTTTTTATCGTCCGAAAAGAGGACCACGCAAAGGGCTTTATCGAAGCCGAATGCGCCGCGCTGAACATACACCCTTTCGTGATCGAAATCGATCATCTGACCTCGGGTCAAGCCGAAACCGCGATGCTGGCTTCTCCTTACTGGGAAAAAGACGAGGCACTTTTGATCTACAACATTGATACCTACGTCGAAGCCTATCAGATGAAGGCGCAAGACATTGCCGGAGACGGCTGGATCCCCTGCTTTTTGGGCGAGGGCGACCACTGGAGCTTTGTGCGGCTCGACGAAAAGGGCGACGCTGTGGAGATCCGCGAGAAAAAGCGCATCTCTCCGCACTGCACGCTCGGCGCCTACTACTTCCGTACGGCAAAGCTCTACGAAACGCTTTACAATGAGTATTATCTTTCCGGGAACTACGCGCTTGACGCGGGTGAACGCTACGTTGCGCCGCTTTATAATTATTTGATCGAAAAGAAGGGCGGCTGCGTCCGCATCGTCGACATCGACGAAAAATTCGTTCACGTGCTCGGGACTCCCGAAGAAGTGGAAGTTTTCCGGCGCGAGGGGAAAGCGCAATGAGCGCTCTCTTTTCGATCGTCGTTCCGGTCTATAACGTCAAAGAATATCTTGCTGCCTGTGTGGAAAGCATCCTGTCGCAGACCTTTCCAGAATACGAGGTGATTCTCGTCGACGACGGATCGACCGACGGAAGCGGAGAGCTCTGCGACGAACTTTGCAAAACATCCGACCGGATCCGCGTCGTCCATCAAAAAAACGGCGGACTCTCCGAAGCAAGAAACACTGGCATTCGCAACGCAAAAGGGGACTATCTCTTCTTTTTGGACAGCGACGATTTTCTGAATGCGCCGACAGCTCTCGAAGAGCTTGCCGCGTCTCTTCAAAAAGCCAACCCGGATCTACTTCTTTACAATACAACCGAGTATGCAGAGGATGGGAAAACGATCCTGTTCTCGCACAGTAATCCACCACTTTCCGAAAACACGCTCTATCAAGCCGAAGATGTGCTGGATGCGCTATATGAAGCAGGAGACATTTGGGTTACGATGGCTCAAACCAAGCTTTTGCGTCGTAAATTCTGCTTGCAAGAAAAACTCTTTTTCCGCGCGGGAATTTATCATGAAGACGATGAATGGATCTCTCGCGTCCTTGCTGCAAACCCAACGCTCTCGGTTTCTTCCTCTGCAGTTTACGGTTACCGTCACCGCCCGAATTCGATCGTCACGACCACCGACACAAAAAAGATCGAAAAACGCATCAAGGATCGCATTTCCATCGGTGCCTCCATGCTGCAATCCGATCCGGCAAAGAACCACCCGGCGTTCTGCCGCTACGCCGCAAGATACTTCTGGGGCGCGCTGTGCCAGATCAAAACCCTTCCGAAAGATCGGCAAAAGATCCTTTTTGAGGAAGCGGGGCAGTACCGATCCGCATTTAACCGTTTTCGCAGCACCCGCTCGAGCAAGTGGCGCCTGTGCGCATTCATGCAACGTGTCCTTGGCATCTCTGCCACCATTTCGATTTTGAGAAAAGCGTAAAAGGAGTTTTATTATGAAGGAAACGACGCCCACAACGACACAAAGAAATTATGGTGTGGATCTGCTACGCATTATCTGTATGCTCATGATTTGCGCACACCACGTGATGGGCTATGGCGGTCTATGGGATATTTACGACGGCTCGTCTCCGGTCTTTTGGGGGCTTGATGCGATCAGTGCACTCTGTATGTGTTGCGTCAACTGCTATGCGCTCATTTCCGGATATTTCGGCTCAGGCAATAAAAGACACTCGTGGAAACGCATTTTGGCACTTTGGATCGTCGTTCTTTTCTATTCGGTCGTTTTAAGTGTGATCTCTTTTGCAATCGGATATTTTCCGCCCACGCCTCTGCGCATTCTGGAGATGGTATTCCCTCTGATTACAGGTCGCTACTGGTTCTTCTCGTCCTATTTCGTGATGTTTCTCGCCGGCCCGTATCTCAGTTATCTCGTAGAATCCTTGCCAAAAAAGCGAGTGCAAATTCTCCTGTTCGGTCTTGTGATTCTGTTTTCGCTTTTCCGGTTTCCCACCCTCGTATTCGGCAAAGACGTTTTTCTGGTCAACGCCGGACGTTCGCCGATTTGGCTTTGTATCGTTTATCTTCTCGGAGCATATCTGAAAAAATATCCTTTACCTCAAAAAATTTTGAAAATCCCGCCGTTTTTGCTCTATCTGCTCTTCTGCGGCGTTGCACTTCTTGAAAAATTTGTCTACTACAAAATTTGCGGCATCCTCGGGTGGAGCGATTACGCGATCATGAACAACAACATGATCTGGGTCGTTCTCTCTTCGATTTTCCTGTTCTACTCCTGCCTGTCGTTAAAAGTAAACGATTTCTTTGGAAAAGTAATCAAAGTTTTTTCTTCACTTGCTTTTGGCGTCTATCTCGTCCATATGCATCCGCTTGGTCGTGAACTGATGCGTGGACGTGCAATCTCTTTTGCGGAAAAACTGCATCCCGCGCTTATCCCACTCTTTGTCATTGTTGCCTCTATCGCGCTCTTTCTCATTTGCTCCGTAATTGATGCTTGTCGGTTCTGGCTGTTCAAGCTGATCCGGGTGCCGAAGTTCTGCAAGTTTTTAGATGAAAAGCTCGCACGAATCACGTCCGACAGCGAATAAGAGGTGTCCTATGTCTGTAACCGTTTCAATCGTCGTCCCGATTTACAACGTCGAGCGTCAACTGCCACGTTGTGTCGAGTCGCTCCTCGCCCAAACCTACAAGGATCTGGAAATTCTGCTCGTTGACGACGGCTCTGCCGATTCCTCGGGCGCACTTTGCGATGCCTATGCAAAACAAGATGGGCGCATCAAGGTGTTCCACAAGGAAAACGGCGGTGTCTCCTCTGCGCGGAATCTGGTTCTGCCGCAGGCAACCGGAACCTATCTTTTGTTTCTCGACGGAGACGACGCGCTCGATCCCGATACCGTGGAAAAGTGCGTGGCCGCGGCCGAGGACGGCGACTTTGACGTCGTTTGTTTCGGATACCACCACTATCTGGAAAAAGCCACCGGAGCCGTGGAGCTTCTGCGAGAAGATCCAAAAACGCCATGCGATCTTGCAAAAGCAGATCTACTTTCCCGTTTTTCCGATTTAACCCGCGCAGGACTGTTTGATTTTATCACCGACAAACTCTTTCGCCTCTCTTTGATCCGAGAGAATCATCTGCAATTCGATTCCTATTTCAACATGGGCGGGGAAGACGGCGTTTTTATGCTAGGCCTGCTTCCGCACCTTTCCAATCTGCGCGTGGTCGGCGATTGTTTTTACCGTTACTTCCGCCGCGAAGGACAAAGCGCAACGCTTTCCTTCCGCAAAGAAAAATTCGACCGCTACTACAAGCGCTTGGAACTGACCTATTCCTTTATGAAAGAAAACGACTGTCTGGATGAGTCCTTTTTGTGCGAAATATTTTGTTCCAACATTTTATGGGTCTACGACAGTCTGTTTCCCGAAACCTGCCGCCTGTCTTTCCACGAGCGCAAACAGTTTCTCAAAACCGCGTTTGAAAAACCAGAGCTGTATCCCGGATTTTTTGCATCCGCTCTTGCCTACGCGAATGAAAAAGACTTTGGCGACGCCTCGCGCGGAAGCCGCAAAGCGCTCGTCTGGATCTTACAAAAAAAGTACGCCCGACTCTTTTTCCTGCACCGTCTGCAACTCTTGAAAATCCACAGGTTCCATCTTTTCAAAAGGAGATAACGCATGCCGTTTTTTTCCATCATTTCTCCCGTGTTCAACACGGCGCCTTATCTGGAAAACTTTTTAGATTCGGTTCTGTCGCAATCCTTCTCGGATTTTGAACTGATCCTCGTGGATGACGGCTCAACCGACGGCAGTCGGGAGATTTGCGCCCGCAGACAAAAGGACGACCTGCGCGTCCGCGTCTTCTCTCAAAAAAACGCAGGCGCCGGTCCCGCGCGCAACGCAGGAATTTCTCTTGCCAAAGGAACCTATATCTTGTTTTTCGATTCGGACGACTGGATCGAGCCGGATTCTCTCAAAACGCTTCACCGGGAGCTGACCAATTCCCCTGTGGATCTTCTCATTTACGGATCGAGAGAATTTCGCTATAATGAGCGCGAAATCCTGGTCGGTTCCTTCGATTGCCCCCCCATCGTAAAAGATCTTTCCACAAAGGAAGCCTGCCGCGCCTCTTTTTGCGATCTTCTTTTCTCCTCGGCAATCAACGTGCCATGGAACAAGGTATTCCGCAGAGATCTCATCTGCGAAAACGGGATCATCTTTCCCGATACGCGCCGTGCGCAGGACGCCTTCTTCAATATGGAGTATTACCGGCACATCCATACGCTCCGCACCATTCCCGCACTTCTTTACTGCTATCGTTCCAACACGCAAACAAAGGTGTGGAAAAAATTCCCTCGCGATCTCTATCTCATCGACGTCAAGTACGACGCCTATCTTGTGGATCGCGTAAAGGAGTTCGATATCAAAGAAGGGCAGGGAAAGGAAAAGATCGACGCGCTGTTTTATCATTCAATCTTCCGCACAATCGGTTTTTACAAAAATCCCTTTTGGAAGCTTTCCAACAAAGAGAAAATCGCCTATGCGGAAGAAATTCTTTCCCATCCCTATAACCAACAGCGGGCAAAGGACACACCGGCGCTTGACGCGCACACGCAAAGGATCCGCGAATTGATCCTTTCCAAAGACGGCAAGGGCGCGCTCCGCTATTTTGAAAAAGAAGCGAGAAGATCCGCGCTCTATGACTGGTATGTAAAAACCCTTCGCCCACTTCTCAAAAAGAATTCATAAGGGGAATTTCCATGAAAAATATCCTGTTTGTTCTTCCCTCGCTGACCATTGGCGGGCTGGAACGCGTACAGGTCACCCTTGCCAACGCATTGGCAAAAGCCGGACACAACGTGACGGTCATAACGTTTGACGAGGGGGAAGACCTGGCAAAAGAACTGTTGCCGGAAGTCACCTTTCGCCATGTTCGGCCGAAGCCGCACCCGATCATGCAAAAGATTCCCTATGTCCGGGACAAATTTTACGATTCCGGCCTTTGGGAAACCCGTGCTTCGGCAAAAGAGCTTTACCGCTATTATGTTGGCAAAGAGCAATATGACGTGGAAATTGCTTTCTTCCGCGGCCGCTCGGTCAAGATCATCAGCGGATCGACCAATCCAAATTCGGTAAAGCTCGCCTGGGTACATAACGATTATACCAAGTGCGGTGGCGTCACCGCAAATTTCAAAAGCCTTGACGACCTGAAAAAAGCCTACAAAGCCTTTGACGGCATCGTCGCGGTATCAAAAGAAGCGGCCGAAAAATTCCGCATTGCCATCGGGTATGCGGGATCGGTTTCGGTTCTGTATAACCCCATTCCGGCAGAGGAGATCCTGCACAAAGCCACAGAGCCCTGCGAACTGAAAAAGGATCGCTTTACGGTCGTCGCCGTGGGAAGGCTTGTCCAACAAAAGGGCTTTGATCGCCTTGTCGACGCGTTCGTCGCCGCAAAGAAGAAGACAAAAAAAGACGCCGCGCTCTGGATCGTCGGAGAGGGCGAGGATCGTCCGATGCTGGAACAAAAGATCTCGGAATCCGGCGATCCCTCGATTCGTCTGCTCGGCGCAAAAACGAATCCCTTTCCCTATATGGCGCAGACCGATCTCTGCGTCTGCTCCTCGCGCTTTGAAGGCTTCAATCTGACCGTGGCCGAGGCTCTCATTCTCGGCAAGCCGGTTCTTTCCACTGTTTGTACCGGCCCCTGTGAAATTCTCGAAGACGGCAAATATGGTCTGCTCTGTGAAAACAGCACGGAGGGGCTTACAGACGCGCTCTCGGCAATCTTCTCGGATCCCGAAAAACTGGACTCTTACCGCGCTTTGGCGGCCGAACGCGGAAAATTCTTTAACGCAGATCGGGTCGCCGGGACGCTTCTCGAGTTGCTGAAGCAGTTTCCCGAAAATCCGATACAGGAAGGATCAAAAGCATGACCAAAAAAACGGTTGCCATCGTTACCTGGACACGCGGATGCAACTACGGCACGATCTTGCAAGCCTATTCTCTTTGCAGCACGCTGAACCTCCGGGGATATGACGCAACGCTTCTTAACGACGGAGCGCTGACTGCCGAGCTGGCATCGGTTGATACCAAGGCCGCGCCGCCGACTCCCACTGCACCTACTCCGCTCTCCAAAAAAGAATACTATCTCCGCAAAGCCAAAAAGGCGCTTCGCGTTCTGTTTTCTCCTGCCGCAAGGCGAATTTATAAAAACGAGCGCGTCTTTGAGGCGGCAAGTCAGAACAAGCTGACAGCGTTTAACGCTTTTAAAGCAACCCATCTAAAACAATCCGATTCGGTTTCGCTCGAAAACCTGACCGAGTTCGGAAAACGTTACGACATCTACGTCTGCGGTAGCGACCAAATTTGGACCTACCGTTCGGATGCTGCGTCAAACTATTATTACCTTGGCTTCACGGCTCCCGAAAAGTGCCGTATCTCTTATGCCCCCTGCATTGGAGATTTGTCGTTTTCCACCGAGCAGGAAGAACTCTTGCGCCCTTTGATTGCGCGCTTTTCTGCGCTTTCGGTTCGGGACGATCACGGAAAGGCACTGGTGGAGCGTTTAACCGATCTCCCTGTTTCGCTCGTCTGTGATCCGGTGCTCTTAAAATCTTGCGATCAATGGGTTAAGGAGTTTTCCCTAAAGAAAACCGAAAAGCCCTATTTGCTCTGTTATATTCTCGGGAAGCACCCTTGGTACAATGAAAAAATCCGGGCGCTTGCAAAAAAGCTCGGTCTTCCCATCAAATGGATCCCGGTCAATCCCGAACAAACCGAGTTTTTGAAAGGGAATACCGATCCTTGTGGTCCACGAGAGTTTTTGGAACTGTTTTATAATGCGTCTTTCGTCTGTACCGATTCTTATCACGGAACGCTCTTCTCGCTTCTGTTTGCAAAGCAATTCGTGAATCTGCAGCGCTATGAAAACGAAGAAAACGCCGAAAACGGACGATTCTATTCGCTCTACCGCAAGCTGAATCTTGCCAAAGCTCTTCTCGCTGAAAAAGATTCCATTTGGGAGACTCAAGAAGTTCCGTATCCCGAGATTACTTCTACTCTGGCTGACTTCCGCAAAAAATCTTTAGCCTATTTATTTGAAGCATTGGAGAAAACAGAATGATCCCAAATTTAGTTTCTGTAATTATTCCGACCTATAAACGCTCGCCTGAGATGCTTCGCCGGGCACTGGAAAGCGTCGCCGTGCAGACCTACCGAAAAATGGAAGTCTTCGTCGTGGACGACAGCCCGAAGGATTTTCCGCTACGTGATGCCGTACAAAATACCGTTCTCTCTTTTGAAAACAGAATGCCGATCCAATATATTCGGCATAAGGAAAGTCAAGGTGGATCTGCCGCGCGTAACACCGGCATTTTTGCCTCCTCCGGCGAGTTTTTAGCTTTTTTAGATGATGATGACGAATGGTTGCCGGAAAAGACCGAGAAACAACTTGCAAAATTTGAGAACCCCGCAGTAGGTCTTGTGTATTGTCGGGAGTTTATTGTGGATGAAGCAAGCGGTGAAAAACGAGTCGGATCTCGCAACTATCAAAAAGGGCGGGTTTTCCGTCATCTTATCACCGATAATTTCATCGGCGGCGCTTCTTTCGTGATGCTCCGGCGGGAAGCAATCGACCGTTGCGGTCCCTTTGCCCCGGTTCGCTCAGCGCAGGACGCAGAACTGTTTTTACGCATCTGCAAGAAATTCCGGGTCGATTATGTTGATGAACCGCTTTTAAATTACTATATCAATCACGGAGCTGAGCGAATTACGCAAAACCCCTACAACAAAAAACACGGCTTTGAATACATCAATCATAAATATCGTTTTTATCTTTTCTTTCACCCCTTCAAAAAAGCGATCCGGCTACAAAAGCTTTTGCTGCCCTATCGAAACATCGATCCCGTTCTCTATCGCCGGACATTGTTAAAAATTGTTTTACTCAATCCATTCCGGCTCAAAGCAAATCTCTCTTATCTATATGAATGGAAAAACGCAAGAAAGAAGGACTAACCCTCATGCAAAAACAATGGACGGCGGTTATCAAGCCGAAAAAGAAACTACTCGATTTGAATCTGAAGGAAACCTTCAAATACCGCGACCTCATCTGGTTGTTTGTGACAAGAGACATCAAAACCCGCTACAAGCAGACGATTTTGGGTCCTCTTTGGTTCGTCATCCAGCCCCTCATGGCGTCAGTCATTCACACGCTGGTCTTCGGCAACATCGCAGGTCTTTCAACCGACGGCGTTCCGCAATTTCTCTTTTACCTTGCGGGATCGATCACCTGGGCGCTCTTTTCGGGTGCGCTGACAGCGACCTCCAACACCTTTGTCGGCAACGCGCACGTCTTCGGAAAGGTCTATTTTCCAAGGCTCACCACACCGATCGCGACATCGCTTACGCAAATCTTTAACTTCCTTATCCAGTTCGCCATTTTCGGCGTGACCGCGATCGTCTTTGCCTTCCTTCCGGATCAACCCGGTTTCAAAGTCACCTGGGTAGCCGCGCTGACGCCGCTCCTTTTGATCCAACTCTCGGTATTGGGTCTTGGCATCGGCATCATCATCTCGTCGCTGACCACCAAATACCGCGACCTGCAGGTGCTCGTCGGCTTCGGCGTCTCGCTCCTCATGTACCTGACCCCTGTCGTTTACAGTGCAAACACGGTCGGCGGCAAGCTCTATATTGCTCTCATGCTCAACCCGGTCTCTCCCGCTATCGAGCTCTTCCGTTACGGTTGGCTCGGCGCAGGCAGCACGCCTTGGATGTATTGGGGCATCAGCTGGATCACCACCCTCGTCGTTCTTTTCATCGGAATTATTCTCTTTAACAAGATCGAAAAGAACTTCATGGATACCGTCTAAAGGAGAACCTTCATGAGAAGCGAACAAGATATTGCCATTCAAATCACAGGGCTGAAAAAAATGTACCGCCTCGGCACGATCGGCGGAGGCACCCTGCAAGGGGATATTCAATCCTGGTGGGCGCGTGTGCGCCACAAGGAGGATCCCAACTCCAAAATCGGCGCAAAGGCTTATAAAAAGAACGAGACCTTCATGGCGCTTGACGGCATCGACCTAACCGTTTACAAGGGCGAGCGCGTCGGCATCATCGGACACAACGGAGCAGGGAAGTCCACCCTCTTAAAACTCCTCTCGCGCGTCACCGGACCGACCGAGGGCGAGATCAAGCTCGACGGTCGCATTTCCTCGATGCTCGAAGTCGGCACCGGCTTTAACGGAGAGCTGACCGGGCGCGAGAACATCTACCTCAACGGCGCCATCCTCGGTATGACCAAAGCCGAAATCGACAGCAAAATCGAACAGATCATCGACTTTTCGGAGGTTCGCCAGTTCATCGACACGCCGGTCAAGCGCTACTCTTCGGGTATGTACGTCAAACTCGCGTTTGCCGTGGCGTCCCACCTCGATTCCGAGATCCTCATCATGGACGAGGTTCTCGCCGTCGGCGACATGGCATTCCAGAAGAAGTGAGGTCCTCGCCGTCGGCGACATGGCATTCCAAAAGAAGTGCCTTGACAAAATGAGCCAGGTCTCCCAGGACGAAGGCAGAACCATCCTCTACGTTTCGCACAACATGAATACCATTCGCACGCTTTGCGACAGATGCATCGTCATGGATCACGGAAAGATCATCTATAACGGCGACGTCGAAGAGGCGATTGGGATTTACATGAACAAAAACTTCGACGATAAAGTCACCTCGTTTGACCTCTCCGGACAACGCATGGATTTTCTTGCTTCCACGGTCAACGTCAAACTGTGGCGGTCGGAGCTTTTGCAGGATTCTCCGGTTTATGAGAATGCAGATCAAATCAAATTCTCGCTTTCTTGGAAACTAATCGAACCGCTCAAGAACCTTCATCTTCGCGTGGAACTCCACAGTGCCGACGATACGCCGATCGGCACAGCCCTGTCTGGCGAACTGAAAGACGGGGAAGCCGGAACAATCGTGGAGCAAACATTCTCGCTTGATATTTCAAGTCTTGTCAGCGGACGCTACAAAGCCGTCCTCCTGCTCTATCAAAAAAACGAGTTCGGCGGCGTGATCGACCAGGACGCCGTTTATCCCGGGCTTTCCTTTGAACTGCTCCGCAACTTTACAGACGAAAACGCCGTCAGATGGAACCAGCGATCCTGGGGCAAGATCCGCATGCAGGATCTGGACATCGAATCCGAATAACCCGTTACATCACAAAAAGGAGCACCTGCTTTAGCAGAATCTGAATTATGAATTCGAAAACCGTCAGTCTGATTATTCCGGTTTACAACATGAAAGACTATCTGGATCGCTGTATGCAGTCGGTCTTTGCACAGACCTATCGGTCTTTGGAAATTCTTCTTATCGATGACGGCTCCAAAGACGAAAGCGCCACGCTCTGCGACGAGTATGCAAAAAAGGATCCACGTGTCCGCGTGATTCACAAGCAAAACGGCGGACTGTCTTCCGCACGCAACGCAGGCCTTGACGTGGCAACCGGCGACTATATTTCCTTTTTGGACAGCGACGACTTCATTCATCCGCAAATGATCGAGCTTTTGGTGTACGGGCTGGAAAAAGCCGACGCCGACCTCTCAATTTGCTATATTCAGAACACCGAGTCCTCCGAGATCCCGGAATCAAACATTAATTTTGACGCTTATACGGTCAAAAATAGACAAGAATACTGGCACATGGGGTTTGAAGGGAAGCCTGCGGCGCCGCAGCTCGTCATGTGCCCCGCAAAGCTCTACCGCCGCGCTTGCATCGAGGGGCTTCGTTTCCCCGTGGGTGTCGTACACGAGGACGTAATCTGGGTTTCCAATTACGCTCCGCGTTTGTCAAAAGCGGTCGTTTATACCAACGGACTCTATTACTACTACCAACGACCGGGTAGCATTATGCACGCGCCCTCCCCGAAATCGCTCTGCAACCGGCTCGCAGCCCTCCTTTACAAAAACCAAACTTGTCTCTCCTATTTCCCGGAGCAGATGGATGAGTCGCGCGTTCATTTTTTGCGCTACTTCTTCATCATTTTGGGACAGGCGTCCGAACTGGACAACGACGGCAAACGAACCGTCAAAAGATGGATCGTCAAGAACCGACGCGTCCTTAAAAAAATACTAAAACCCGAACTTACCTCCGGGCAAAAACTTACCTTCTCGCTTTTCCCGCTTCTTTCCACAAGACTTTTCTTCATTTTATTTGAATATCGTTTCGATCTGCACCGTTTTCTTTCGCTTCATTTGAACAAAAAGAAAAACTAACATTCTCCGACAAAGGCAAAATCTATTTCGGAGAACTAACCTTTACCCCTTGCGCGGGCGTGGATAAAAACTTCACTCCGGAGGGACTTATCAAATTAGGAGAAAAAATCAAACTCTCATGACACCGCTTCGAACAAAGCTGTTCACACTGAAAGAAAAAATCAAATATAAAAAAGCCTATGCCGCACAAGTGGCACTCGCCGAGAAGGGATCAATGATCCATCTGATCTGCGGCGGCACCTGCAAGTCGGGCGAAAACCTTCGTCTGCGTGCCAACACCTCGCTCGTTGCCATCGGCGGTGAGATTTCCCTCGGAAGCGACGTTTTCTTCAACCGCAACTGTAACCTTGTGTGCCGCGAGCGTGTCGTGGTTGGCGACCACGTTTCCTTTGGCCACAACGTTTGCATCATCGACCACGATCACAAGTTCTCTGCCGCAGGCGCCTCTCCTTCCGAATACAAAACGGGGGAAATCGTCATTGAAGAGGGCTGTTGGATCGGTGCCGGCGCCATCATTCTGCGCGGCACGCGCATCGGCGCCCATTCGGTGATCGGAGCCGGTTGCATCGTTCACGGTGAAATCCCCGCACACTCACTCGTCAAAGGTGAACGGTCTCTTTCTGTTACCCCGCTCCAAGACAAATAATTTTGCAAAAAGAACCCCACTTCCCCATATCCTTTCCGAAAAACTCTTCCAACGAAGCAACAAATAAAAAGATCGCAAACCACCTTAAAAAAGGAGATACCAACCCTCATGCGAACCCCTCCCGTTCGTTTCAGTGTTATCATGCCCTGTTATAACTCCGCAGCTTTCGTTGCTGAAGCGGTGCAGAGCCTAATCAGACAAACCTACCCGAATTGGGAACTCATTGCCGTCAACGACGGTTCTACCGACGACACGCTCGAAATTCTGACCCGCTTTGCCGCCGCTGACGGACGGATCAAGGTATTTTCCAAGGAAAACGGCGGTTACGTTTCGGCCGTCAACCTCGGACTTGAAAAAATTTCCGGCGACTATTTCCTCTTCCTTGGCTCGGATGACGCTCTGACCGAAACCCTCTTCTTTGAGATCGTAGACGGGATGCCGGAAGACGAAAAACTACCGGATATGATCGCCTTTCGCGCGCTCAAATTCAAGGACGGAACATTTTTTGAGCGCGATGCGCTCTCAAACTTTGATTCGGTCGCCCGCTTGACCGATGTCTCCGCCGCAGAGTTTGAAGCAAAATACCCCAAGCAGGCAAGAATCCTGTTCGTGCGGGATACTGCCAAATGTTTCAAAACCGAAAAGCTCGGGGGGCTGCGCTATTTCGGAAAATCCGGCTATGATGCCGACGGCGCTTTTTCCTGCCTTTTCTCTCAAAACTGCCGCTCCTTTCTGAGTCTTGCGATCGACGGATACCGTTGGACCATCCGGGAAGATTCGGTCTCGGCAAAAGTCAACCAAACGATTAACATCGACCGCTTGAGGGTCTGGATCAAATACCTTACCGCAGTCAATCAAAAGAAGTCCCTGACACTTTCCAAAGCCGAAAAAGGCTACGTTCTCTCGCCCTTTTTCCTGTGTCCGGAAATCCTGAGTCGGCGCAAAAGAGGCTCTGTCTCCGAGCTTTTGTTGTCACACAAAGCTTTGCGGCTTTCCTTAAAAGTCGCAAAGAAAAACGGCGCAGAGCTCTCGCATTTCCGCGATATCCTAGACAAAAATCCAATCAAACGAAGCATCTATCTTGCATTTCCCTGCCTCTTTTTGAAGCGGCACGGATATATCGCATTTGCAAAAA
>CADBFJ010000018.1 GCA_902793915.1 uncultured Ruminococcus sp. | reverse complement strand
CTCACCGGTACGAATACCAAGGCTGTTGACCTCCGCTTCATCGGTGTCCTCACCGGCATTCTCGATGAAAACGAGCTCGGCAACTACAGTGAAGTCGGTATGATTATCACCTCCAAGCGTGGCGATCAGGTGCTCTTCACCACCGAGCTGACCACCACCACGGTGTATGAGTCGCTCCAGGCAGGCGACGACCTCTACGACATGAACGACGCCGGAGGCTTCCTCTACGCGTTCGTGATCAAGGGTGTCACGCTCAATGCAGAAGTTGACTTCTACATCACCACCTTCACGGTTGACAGCGACACTTCCAAGCCTATGGAAGAGCGCAGAGTCAACAACGAAGAAGTGAAGTTTGCATTCGACGGCGGCCTTACGGTCAACACTGCCGAATAAACGAAGCTTTACTCCAAAAACCGGGAGGGAACCCCTCCCTCCCGGATGAAAAAAGCACCTGCGGCAGGGTGTCCCCTGCCGCAGGGATCCAAAGATTTTTTGCAAGCCTTCGGTCTTTTTCGGAAGGACCGGAGGGCTTTTCCCCAGTAAGGAGGATTTTTTATGAAGACAATCGTAAAAGTTTTGTGCGTACTGATGTGCCTTCTCATGGCTCTGTCGGTCCTTTCCGCGTGCAAAAAGAAAGACGAGCCGAATCCTTCGGACACGACTGACAACCCTGCCGGTCCCGTCGATCCTGTTAATCCGGACGATCCCTACAACCCGGGTGGTCAGGGCGGTTCAACCGATCCTGTAGTTGATCCTGTCGATCCCTCCGACGATCGTGACCTTCTGGACGACCAAATGCGCGCAAAATATCCGGGCAAGAACGTTACCGGCATTGCCTATGCCGAGGATCTTCTTGCACTTGCTTACATTGTAAATTCCAGCGCGGATATCCGCGAGTTGACCCAAGACACGGTCTATTACCTTGCGAGCGATATCGATCTCAACCCCTACTGGGTTGCGGAAACAACGCTTGACGATGAAGTTTATCCTCCCTTTGAACCGGCTGAACCGTTCGAGGGGTTCCAGGAATTTTACGGTATCTTTGACGGCAACGGACACACCATTTCGGGCGTCTATCTGATGAGCGATGAGATCATTTCCTATGATAGCATCGGCTTCTTCTGGGACCTTTACGGTTCGGTCAAAGATCTTACTCTTGAAAATTGCTTCGTGTGCGGTAAAACCGAAACCGGCGATACCTATACGAATGTTTCTATCGGCGCGCTCGCCGGCAGATTGCTTGGCGAAGGGAGCCAAATTGAAAATGTTTCGGTCAAATCCACCTACGTTCTCTTTGAGGGCGATACAAGCCCGGATATGGGTGGTGTGATCGGTACGATCGAAGCGGAAGACTGCGTTCTTCGCTCGGTCTCCTTTGAGGGTCAGGTGATCCTCGCCGGCTCGAACGCGGGATATCCCTCTCCCGCCGAAGATGTTGTGATGGCGCAGATCGTCGGCAGTGCCGAGGATAACGCCCTCCTTCTCGAGGACTGCCTTGCCGGCGGACTTTTGTTCGGTGTGGAGCCCGAAAATGAAGATCAAAATTTCTGTGCCGAAGGCAACGCTTACGTTACCCTGAAATCTTGCAGAGTCGAAACCCCCATTTTTGAGGAGGATCCCGAAGGCATTATTTCGATCCGCTCCAAAAAAGATCTCCTTGGGCTTGACCCCAATCGGAATTATGCAGGCATTACCATCCGCCTTATGAATGACATCGATCTGAACCCCGGCTGGGTGGCAAACGACGCCAAGAACGGGACTCTGGAAGTTCCGGCGGTTTACTGGAACGGGATACCCGAATTTGCCGGCACCTTTGACGGTCAGGGGTACACCATCTCTGGTCTTTGCCGCATTGTGAACCTTGAAAAGGGTATTTACTCTGCCGGCGGCTTGGTTGACGTCCTATGCGAGGGCGCGGTCATTCAAAATCTGACGATTGAAAACAGTGCCATTCTGGCTTATAATACCTCTGAAAAAACGGCAGGCGGCGTCCTGTTGGGCGGCGCAGTCGCAAGAGCCGAAAAGAATACCACGATCAAAAACGTGATCCTCGGCATGGATATCTGGACGTTTGGCAGCGTGAAAGGCTCTTTCGGCGGCTTCCAACCCTATGAGCCGATGCCCAATCTGCTGAAAACCGAGAACTCCGTATACATCGGCGAGATCGGCAACCTTGAGATTGCTAGCCTCTCGAAAGTGCTTGAATACTTCGATCCCTATAGCATCATAAGCGGTTATGACGACGAGATTTTCCTTGTCTCCAACGCCGTCGAGCTTATGGAGATCATGGAGCTCGCCCAGGACGGCGAAGATTTTGCCGGTAAAACGATCCGTCTGACTGCTAACATCGATCTGAACCCCAGTATCAAAACGGTTGCCACGATCAATCCCGAAACCAACCGTCTGGAACTACCGGACAAAGAACAGATCATCAATAAGTGGATCGCCATTCCGACCTTCAAGGGACTGTTTGACGGCAACGGTTATGCGATCTCGGGTCTGTATACTTGGAAAAACGCAAAATCCAAAAACGATGGCAACTATGGCGGATTTATTGATACCGCCAAAGACGGCGCGATCATTAAAAACCTGATTATCCGCGATAGCATCTTCGTGCTCAACAACACAGGCGACGGCTCTTGGGGCTCGCGCTCTCTGCACGTCGGCGGAATTGTGGGTGGCATCGATAAGACGCGCGGTATTGAGAGCAAATATGCTCTTACCCTTTCCTGCGTCTACACAGACATGGACGTGATCTTCCTTTGCACCAACCACGGTACGGTTGGCGGCATCCTCGGCTTTGCCGTAAGACACGAGAGCGAGAAGGATGAAGAAGGAAAGTCTCTTTCCAACTACACGTCTCCCTATCGTCTTGAGGACGTGGTTTTCGCCGGGCGCATCATCAACTCCGATTATACTTTGAAGGTTCCCTATACCTCCCCGAAAGACCAGTTCTCGATGTCGCAGATCGTTTCGGACACCAACTGGGGTTCCGAGCACGTGATATCTAACCTTCTTGCCGCGGGCGAAATTATTAGCGGCAATGAGTCTGGCGTGGGTTCAATCTTCGGCGCAAAGACCTATTCGAGCGTCAAATGCACCAACGTTATAAGCGGCCGCTATACCACGGCTCCCAAGGGTGCCTACGATCCCAGCAAGTCTACCGAGACGGCTGCGTTCAACAGTGCTTCCTGGACCTATGATCATTACCTCGGCTTCTATGTGCCAAAGGTGGTTTCCAAGATGATCGCCGATGACGAACTCTCGGATACCGTCGGTTCCGATCTCTCCATTCGCGGTTCCTTCGTTTCTGCTGTTCCCAATCCGGATGAGATCCACATTTCCACCGCGGCGGAGCTGATTGCTCTCGCAGAAAGCGGCAAAAATTTTGAAGGCTCTACGATTTATCTGGATGCCGACATTGATCTTAAC
The DNA here is from genome assembly GCA_902793915.1 of uncultured Ruminococcus sp. Lineage (GTDB taxonomy): Bacteria > Bacillota > Clostridia > Oscillospirales > CAG-272 > UMGS1865. The sequence continues at coordinate 12,563 of CADBFJ010000018.1, read as the reverse complement.
CCGGGCTGGTCTGCAAAGACGAGCATCGATGGGGACGGCAATCTTGTCTTCCCGAGCGAGCCCGCAGTCACCTGGACTGCCTTTAAAGAATTCAAAGGAACGATCAACGGTCAGGGACATACCATCTCCGGGCTTTATTCCAAGCGCACCGTGGCAGGCAATGCGGGCAATTACGGCGGTCTGATTGACTATCAGTCGGATGGTCGCATTCTCAACCTTGCCATTGTCAACAGTATCCACATCGTGGTGAGCTCCGGCGACGGTAAAAAGGATATCCACATCGGCGGTCTTGCCGCGGACATCAATAAGGTCACGGTTAAGAGCGGAGACGCCAACAAAGATCCTTACGCACTCGGCAACTCCGAAAACTATGGCTTTATTCTTGGGAACTTCTTTACCGACATGGAAGTTTGGTTGGTTTCTCCCAATCATGCTGTCGTTGGCGGTCTTATCGGCATGGTCAAAGCCAAATACAACATCCAGCGCGTGGTGTTTGCCGGAAAGGTTGGCAACACCGACAAGATGGATGGAACAGGGGCTGCTTTTTATGCCTCTGCCAAAGGAAACGAATTGCACCTCGGGCAGATCATTGGTTGCGGCAACTTCAACACCGGCGTTTACATTGATGATTCGCTTGCAGTCGGTAGCATTGTTACCGGCACCAAGGGAAGCGACGCAAGATATATCCATACTTACGTCGGCTCCGACGATAAGGGCTCGCGCAGCAGAACCAGCACCATTCTCTTTGCCGAGGCACCCTCGGAAAGCTGGGTCCGCTCGGAAGGCGGGTTTTACGTTCCGCAATCGATCAGTGACTTTGTAAAAGATTACCGTCCCGCTATGGTGATTGACGGTGATCATACACTCACAGGACTTACCTTGCAGCACAAGGATAAGCCGGATAGCCTTACCGTCACGGCTTCGTCGGAGATCCCCGATGACGTGACCGTCATTGCGGATTCCGCTTTTGAAGGTTGCTATTTCCTCGAAAGTGTTACTTTGCCGTCCGGTTTGACCGATATCGGCAAAAAAGCCTTCTTCAATTGCACGGGCATTTCTTCCATTGAGCTTCCCAGCAGTTTGACCGGCATTGGCGACAACGCCTTTGCTAACTGCGCAAATCTGCCCTATACCAAAATCTATGGGAATGCCAAGTATCTGGGCAACGAAAGCGATCCTTACCTGCTTTTGCTCCGGGCGACCTCCAAGGCGATTTCGTCTTGCACGATCCATCCGGACACGCGGTTTATCAATGAGGCTGCGTTTGCCGGTTGCAGTGAATTGACGGCAATCGAAATTCCGTCCGGTATCACGAGAATCGGAGCAAACGCATTTGAGGGCTGCACCGGTCTTACTGCCCTTGAGATTCCCGCAAGCATCAATTTCCTCGGATCCTATGCTTTCAAAGATTGCACAGGGCTTACGGCAATGGAGATTTCGGTCGGTGTATCGAGCATAGGAGAGGGACTTTTCTATGGTTGCGTGAATTTGAACAGCCTGACGGTTGCGTCCGACAACGCGGTCTATGAGGCTGACGGAAATTGCGTCATTGAAAAAAGCACCAAAACGCTTGTTGCTGCATGCAAAGCCAGTGAGATCCCAGGCGGCGGCAGTGGTGTAAAAACCATCGAAACCGGCGCATTCAGCGGTTGCTACGGCTTGACCACGCTCGTCATTCCCGCAGGGGTAGAGAGCATCGAGGCAAGCGCGTTCAGCGACTGCAAAGCTCTGACCCAGGTGACAATTCCGCATACCGTTACCAGCATTGGGAAAAATGCTTTCTCGGGATGCGAGAAATTAACAAAAGCGATCTACACCTCGACAGAGGCAAACTGGGGAGGCGTCTCCAAGACTTCTGCCGACTGGGAAAAGATCTCGATCGAGTATACCCTTGCGGAAGAAAACATCATTCATGTAAGCACTGCCAATGAGCTACTTGACCTGGCGCAAAGCGGGGAGAACTTCAAGTGGAAGATCATCTACCTTGACAATGACATTGACCTCAACCCCGGTTGGTCTGCGGCAACAAGCATCGTAGATGGCGAGCTTATTCTCCCGGACGAACCCGAGGTTATATGGACCGCCTTTGCGGACTTCCGGGGTACGATTGACGGTCAGGGACACTCTATTTCGGGGATTTATTCCAATCGCTCCGTGTCCAAAAATAAAGGCGCCTACGGTGGACTCTTTGATGTTGCTGCCGATGGTGTGGTTGTCAAGAATTTGATGATCAAAAACAGCATCCACATTGTGCAAAACATGGGGAGCGGCAGCTATGGCACCAACGATATCCGCATTGGCGGTCTTGCAGCGGAATGTGATAAAACCAGCAATTCCGGCAAACCCACGTTTGCACTGACCCTTTCCAACCTCTATTTCGATATGGATGTAGTGTTCCTTTGCAGCGAACATGCGACCGTAGGCGGGCTACTCGGCTATGCTGTGCGTCATAACGATGAATACACCTCTCCGTATCAGATGAGTGACACGGTTTTTGCCGGACGCATCATTCACACCAACAGTGAAATGATCGTTCCCTATACGTCTCCAAAACATCAATTTTCTATGTCGCAGATTGTGGCAAACACTAACTGGGGTTCCCAGCACGTCTTGACCAACGTGTTGGCTGCCGGTCAGATCATTTCTGGCAACCTTGGAGATAGCGGCGTAAACCCGATCTTTGGATCTAATACCTATAGCGGCGTAAAAACCACCAATGTGATTGATGGTTTGTATACCACTTTCCCAACGGCAGGCTTCAAGGCTTCCAACGGAACCTATGAGGCAGATTTTAACGGGATCGGTTGGGTCCGCTTCAAAGATGGACTTTATGTGCCCCAGGGCGTTGCAGAATTTGTAAAGGATTATGTTGCGGTCTTTGAAATCGTCGACAACGCCTTGAACAGGATTACGCTGCAACCGAAGAGCACACCGAACTGCGTGCCCATTTCCAACGTCGGCACATCGATTACCATTCCGGAAGGCGTGACCTCCATTGCAGTTTCCGCCTTTGAGGGGCTGACCAACCTCAAATCGGTCACCCTCCCGAGCACACTGACAACCATTGGCGAGGGAGCGTTTGAGGGCTGCGCGTTCCTTACTTCTATCATTCTTCCGCAAAATCTTACCACCATTGGCGAGTCTGCCTTTGCCGGCACTTCAATTCGGAAACTCGTGTTGCCTGCATCGTTGACTACCGTTGGCGATTCTGCGTTTGTGGGAATGGGTGACCTCCAATCGGTCACGATTTCCGAAGGCGTGGTTGCCATTGGAAAATCGGCGTTTGCAGAGCTTGCTGCGCTCAAGTCGGTCACCTTCCCGAAGTCGCTGACGACGATCGGGGCTGAAGCGTTCCGCGGATGCGCCGGATTGTTGTCACTCACCTATCCCGGCACAAGGGATGAATGGAACGCTATCGAAATGGAAGGTGCGTGGGATACTGAAAAGTTGCCCAACGTCATCTGCTCGGATGGCGCAAGTTGTATCAATCATACGTTGGACGACGGCGTTGTCACAAAAGAGATGACCTGCCTTGAGCACGGGAACAGAATGTATACCTGCTCGGTTTGCGGCAGCCACATAAATGAGCAGATCACCTCTCCGTTGGATCACAAACGGGTTACCGACCCTGCAACTGCCACCTGCACCGAAGGCGGTTTGAGTGAGGGTGCACATTGCATGGTGTGTGGCGAAATTACAACTCCGCAAGTGGAAATTGGACCTCTTGGACACGACTTTAAAGATGGCGTTTGCACCCGTTGCGGCGCAAAGAAGTCGAGCGAAGGATTGGCATACACCTCCAACGGCGACGGCACTTGCACGGTAACCGGCATGGGTAGCTGCACCGACTCCGACCTGGTGATTCCCGACAAAGCTCCCAACGACGACATCGTGACCGCCATTGGCGATTTTGCCTTTGCAAACACCGCGATTACGAGTATTCAAATCCCGGCAACTATTGTCGAGATCGGCACCGGCGCCTTTGCAAACTGCTCGGCACTAAAGATCACAAGCGATACGGTTTTGACCGAAAACACGGTCTTTACCTCGAATGCCAATGCTATCTTCAAAGATAACGGTGCTACGCTCGTGCGCTTTACGGCAAACTCTTCCACTTACACGCTTCCCGAAACCGTCACGGCGATCGAAGACTATGCGTTCTCGGGTTGCTCAAAACTCATCAACTTCTCGGTCAACTCGGGTAACCCCAACTACAAAGCGGGTAGCGGCACGAGTAGCGGCAGTATCTACACCAAAGATGGCAAGACGCTCGTGCGTGCAAAGAACGCCTCGTCTGTCACCATTGCCGCAGGAACGGTCAACATTGCCGCAGGCGCATTCTCGGGATGCGATAAGCTGACCAAGATCACGCTGGTTGCAAGTGTGGAGACGATCGGCGACTACGCTTTCTACGGATGTTCCAAACTCGCCACTGTGACCAACAAGGCGACAAAACTCACGTATGTGGGAACCAATGCCTTTACCGGCACAAAGGTTACAACCCCGCCTACCGCGAGCGCGAACTAAAACAAACCAAACAAAAAAGCAGGGGAACCACTCTTGGGAGGTTCCCCTGTGTTTTTTATTGTTCTTTGTTGTTATCTTTTTGTTCGGACGAGTGTTTTTAAGGCTTGTTCCAAGGCAGAAACAAAGAGGTCGATCTCCTCTTTGGTATTTTCATGGCTCAAGCTAATCCGTAATGAGCACTCGACCTTGTCGGGGGAGAGCCCAAACGATAGGAGGGCGCGGCTCAGGTGCTTGTCGTGCGAGGAGCAAGCCGAGCCTTGCGAGACGCAGATCCCGCTCTTGGAAAGCTCGTGGAGCATGGTCTCGCTGCGGATTGAGGGCAGCGTCAAATTGAGAATTTGCGGCAGGACGACCGGCGGAAGATTGAGCGTTACTTCAAGTCCTTCCAGACGCTCTTTCAGATAAGCCGAAAGCTCCTTGCAATGAGCGGCGCGCTCCACAAGAGCAGCTTTCCCCTCTTTTGCGGAGGCGGCAAAACCCGCGATGCCAATGAGGTTTTCGGTTCCCGAACGCAGTCCCGCTTCCTGCCCGCCGCCGTGGATGATCGGCACAAGATCGCGCCTGCGCCGCGCGTCGGCAGAAACATAGAGCGCGCCGACCCCTTTGGGTCCCCCGATCTTGTGCGAGCTGATCGAAACGAGATCGGCTCCGAGTGTTGCGGGAGAGAAGGGGAGCTTCAAAAACGCCTGCACCGCATCGGTGTGGGTTACGATGTCGGCATTTTTTGCTTTTGCCATGCGAAAGGCTCTTTCAATATCGTATCGCGCGCCGGTCTCGTTGTTGACGAGCATCATGGTCACAAGGAACACTTTGTCGGTCAGAGCCGCTTCAAAAGCGTTAAAATCGAGCACGCCGCCCCTTGTCGGAATGCGGACAACCTCAAAGCCCTCTTTTTCCAGCGTGCAGAGCGTATTTTCCACCGCCGGATGCTCCGAATCGGTCGAAAGGATCCTGCCGCCGCGGCGGCGTTCTTTTGCGTGCGCCACGCCGAGGATGGCGAGGTTATCGGCTTCGGTTCCACTGCCTGTGAAGAGGACCTCGCCGGGCGTTGGCGTCCCGCGCAGACCAAGCGCGTGGAAAAGTTCGAGGCGCGCGCTCTCAAGCAGGGCTTTGGAGGCTTGCCCCAATGGGTGGAGCGAGGATGGGTTGCCGTAGCACTCAAACGCCGCCTCCATCGCCTCTTTTGCCTTGCGGCAGAGCGGCGTTGTGGCGCTGTTGTCAAAATAGATGTAGTCCATATTGGTTTCCTTTATCGGAAGGTGAATGCCGCGATCGCTTGCCCCGCGTCGTCAAGATAGAGCGAATAGGCTTCCTCGGTCGCCGTATAGGTGAGCGAATAGATCATGCCCTTGTAAGCGGTTGCGTACTCTTTGACAAGATAGGTTTTTCCGTTCTCCCGAATGCGGTATTCCACAATGCGGGCAGCCCTCTCCCCGAGCGTTCCTTCGCTTTCCCCGAGCTTTTTATAGGCTTCCCCATAGGCGGCGAGGAGCTGTCCGTTTTGCGCCGCAAGGAATTCTGCAACCGTCATGGTCGTCTCGGGCAGATAGGGAACCACCGAGAGGTTGGCGGTGTTTGTTTCGTTGTGCGCTTCGCAGATCGAAAGGCTCGCGTCAAACGCCCAATTTTCGGGAACAAAGAAGCGGTAGGCGACGTCATCGGACGAAACGAGCTTCATTCCCGCGGGGGATGCAACCGTTTCGTTCGGCGCCCTCGTCGGCTTGTCCGCGTTCGGGTAGGGCTCTGCGAGCGTAAAGACCTCTGCCATGCCTTCTACATCGGCAAGGAGCGCGTCAAACACGCTGTCGTCGGCGGTGAAGGTCAGCACAAAGAAGGTTTCTTTGGATGTCCCCACATAGGTGAGAAATTGCAGTTTTTTGCCCGAGACGCTTCCGCTCTCGTGAAAGCGGCGCGCGTCAAGATTGCCCAAGAGTGCCGAGGTCGGCGCGTCTTTGACCATCAGATCGGTTGAAACGGCGAGCATGGCGGGGCGCAAAGTGCTTTCATAAAAGTCCTCCGCGCTCAAATTGTCGGTTCTCTCGTAGGCTTTCAGGCGCACCACCGAAGTGGTGGAAAGGTTATAATAGCCGCCTGAAATTCCGTAATCGAGCGTGGAGTTCCAGGTGGAGGGGATGTAAAAGCGGAAGGCGTCGCCCTCGCTCGTCGCGCTCTGAAATCCTTTTGGGACTTCCTCGTCCTGCTTGCAGGAAACAAAGATGCAAAGGCAAAGGCAGAGCATAAGAAGTGTGATGAAAAACCGTTTCATAAAGGATCAAAACGAGGTGGAGCCAGACGTGTAGTCGTCGGGGTCAAGGCTCGGGAACTCTGCCTCGGTTGCGGCTTTGCGGTTGGCGATCTCATCGTAAAACGCGATGACAGATGCGTTGCGATAGGGAATTGCCCAAATGAAACCGATGCCGCAGGTAAACAGCGCAGAGAGAAGATACCAGCCGATAAAGCTCAACTCCAGGCAAAAGAGTTTCCACTTGTTGCCCTGCATGAGTGTCGCGGATTTTTGCAACGCTTCCATTGCGGTCAGTTCGGGGTATTCGGCAAGGATCACAAAGGCGAAGGTGTAACGCAGACCGATGATGATCGAGAGAATGGAAGAGGCGATCGAGCCAAGCGAAATCAAAAGACATGCAACCGAGATCATCATGTAATAGCCGGTTTCCATCGTTTCGCCGAGCATGAATGCCTTGACGGCGGGAATGCAGAGGAAAACGCCGATGCCGACCGTAAGAATGGCGGGGAGCATGCAGGCAATGCTGATCAGCACGAGCAAAAGGCGCAGGACGACCGATTTGATGTAGCCCGTGCGGAAGTTCCCAAAGAGCGTTTTGATACTCAAGGGCTTTCCGTCAATGAGGTCGAGCTGGAATTTTTGATATCCGAGAAAGACCGGGCTGCCGACAAAAAGGCGCCAGGCAATCGTGGTCAGGACCGCAAAGACCGAGAGCGACACAAGGATTGCAAAATAATTTGCGTTGATCTGGGAAAGCAGATTTCTCAAAGTGTCCTCTGTGTAAAAGGAAGGGTTTGTAAGGTCGCTTGCCTTGATCCCGAAATCTTCCAGATCGACGTCGAAGGAAAAGACCGACGAAAAGGCTCCGCAGATGCCGGCAAGGAACATGGCGCCGATGGCGATACCCCAATTTCCTTTGAGGGCTGCGCGCCCACGGGTGCGGAAATATGCCGCATTTTTCGGAAGAAAGCTGTTTTGTTGGTTCATGATCGTACTCCTTTTTTTGATACTTTAGTCCAGAGATCGGACGATATCGCAGAATGTGTCGCCGCGTTCTTCAAAATTTTTGAACGCGTCGAAGCTCGCGCAGGCAGGGGAGAGCAGAACGCTGTCACCGGGTGCCGCAAGACGATGCGCCAAAAGAACGGCGGCGCGGAAGTCGGGCTCCAAATAGATCGGTAGGGCTTTTTTGCAAGCAGCGCTCTCATGCTCGATCGCGCACTTGATCTTTTCTGCCGTAGCGCCGGTCAGGACAACGGCTTTTGCCTTTTTCAGGAGCGCTTCGGCGAGTGGTTCAAAGGGAATGTGTTTGTCGTAGCCCCCGCAAATGACGATCGGTTCTTTTTGTAGCGCCGAGAGCGCCGCCGCGGTGCGGCTGGGGCTTGAATCGATTGAGCTGTTGTAATAGGAGACGCCGCGAAGCGTGCGCACAAGTTCCAGCCGGTGGCGGACGCCAAAGAAACTGTCGGCGACCTCTTCCGCGCTCTCTTTGGAAACAAACCCTTCGGTCAAGGCAAGCGCGGTCATGTAGTTTTCCAGATTGTGCACGCCGGGGAGCTTTATGCGCAAGACGTCGAGCAGCGGCATTTCTTTTTTCTCATCCCAGAGCGTGATGACACCGTCCTTGCAATAGATCGCGTGATCTCCTTCCTTGAGCGAAAAAGCGGCAAATGAGGACTTTTTGGAAGAAAACCAGGTGACAGGGATTGAGGCGCTTTCCCCGAGTTTGCGGGTTACTTCGTTTTCGGCGTTGAGAACGACGCGCTCGCAGGGGGCGTGCGTGTAAATGTTGGTTTTTGCGGCAATGTATTCCTCCATGCCCGTGTGCCAGTTGAGGTGGTTTGGCGAGAGGTTGGTGATCGCCGCTCGGTGGGGGGAGCGCGTCATGGTCTGAAGCTGAAAACTCGAAAGCTCCAGCACGGCAAAATCGTTTTCTGTCATCTCCTCCACATGGGGCAGGAGCGGTTCTCCGATGTTCCCGCCGACAAAAACCTTACCGCACCCGCGCGCGTTACATTCTGCGGTCAGGAGCTTTCCCGAGATCGTGGTCGAGGTGGTTTTGCCGTCGCTTCCCGTAATGCCGAGAACGGTGGCAGGGGTCAGCGCTAAAAAGAGTTCCATTTCCGAGGTCAAGAGCGCCCCGCGCGCGACCGCCGCCCGAAACTGCGGAAGATCGGGGCGGATGCCGGGGGCGCGGAAGATCACGTCCTCCGAAAGGTCGTCAAGGTAGCGGTCGCCGAGGATCGCTTTGATCCCGAGCGCTTCCCATTCGGGCAAGAGCGAAGAAAACGCCTCTTTGCCTTTTTGATCTCTTGCCGTGATCCTATACCCTCGCTTTGCAAGAAACGAAAGAAGAGGAAGATTGGAGATGCCAAGCCCCACCACGGCGACTCTTTTTTCTTTGTCAAAGGGAAGTTTGATCTTATTCTGCAATCTGCGTCACGACCTTTCTATTATCCACCCTTTATTATATTCTTTTTTGCCTTTCCTTGCAAGAGAAAAGCGTATTTTTTTGGAATTTTTGGAAAAAGGCTCTTTTCAAATTCACGCGGGTATGGTATACTAAAAACAGTCAACAAACGGAGGTATCGGAATGGCAAAAGGAACTCCGAAAGCAGAATATAACAACGACAGCATCCGTGCGCTGAAAGGCGCCGAGCGCGTGCGCGAAAAGCCTGCCGTCATCTTTGGATCGGATGGGCTCGAAGGTTGCGAACACGCCTTTTTTGAGATTCTTTCCAACTCGGTGGATGAAGCGAGGGAAGGACACGGCAAAGAGATCACGGTGACCGTTTTTAGAGATCGTTCGATCATGGTGGACGACCGCGGACGCGGCGTTCCGCTCGGTTGGAACGAAAAGGAGGGGCGCTGGAACTGGGATCTCATTTACTGCGAGATGTACGCGGGCGGCAAGTACGGCAACAGCAAGGACTCCGCCTATGTCTTTTCGCTCGGCACCAACGGGCTTGGTGCCTGCGGCACGCAATACACCTCGGAGTTTATGAAGGTGCAGTCCTTTGACGGCACGACCGAGCGCTCGATCAACTTCAAAAAGGGCAACGCCGTGGGCGAGCTTCAGGAGCGCCCGCTCTCTCCCAAAGAAAAGCGCACCGGAACGGTTGTTCATTGGAAGCCCGACCTTGAAGTCTTTACCGACATCAACATTCCCACCGATTATTTTCGCGATACGCTCTACCGCCAGGCGATCGTCAATGCCGGCGTCAAGTTTGTCCTGCGCCTGCAGGAGGAAAAGGGCTTTTCGGAAGAGACCTTTTACTACGAAAGGGGCGTTGCCCAGTACCTTGAGGAGCTTGTCGGCGACACAGCTTTGACCGAGCCGGTTGCCTGGCACGTGGAGGGCGAGGGCAAAGACCGCGAAGACCGCCCGCCCTATTTCTTCAAATCCGATATTTATTTCTGCTTCTCGAACAAGGTGCAGATGCTGGAATACTACCACAACTCGAGCTACCTCGAACATGGCGGCTCGCCCGACAAAGCGGTGCGCATGGCGTTTGTGGCGGCAATCGACAAGTATCTCAAAGCAAACAACCGCTACACCAAAAACGAGTCCAAGATCGGCTTCGGCGACATTGCCGATTGCTTGGCGCTGGTGATTAACGGCTTTTCGACCGAGGCTTCCTACGAGAACCAGACCAAAAAAGCAATCAGCAACGCGTTCATTTACGAAACGCTCAACGACTTTTTGCGCACGAAGCTGGAATTCTATCTCATTGAAAATCCCAAGGCTGCAGAAGTTATTGCAAACCAAGTTCTCGTCAACAAGCGCAGCCGCGAGAGCGCCGAGCGCGCAAGGATCGACATCAAAAAGAAGCTCGCGGTTTCAAACGACGTGACCAACCGCGTTGAAAAGTTTGTCAACTGCCGCTCCAAGGATCCGAACCTTGCCGAGCTTTATATTGTGGAAGGCGACTCGGCTCTCACCTCCTGCAAACTGGCGCGTGCCGCCGAATACCAGGCGATCATCCCGGTGCGTGGTAAAACCCTCAACTGCCTCAAGAGCGATTACGACAAGATCTTTTCCAACGAGATCGTGACCGATCTCTTAAAAGTCATCGGTTGCGGCGTGGAACTGCAAGGCAAAAAGCACAAGGACATGAGCGCTTTCGATCTTGGCAGCCTGCGTTGGTCAAAGATCATTATTTGTACCGATGCCGACGAGGACGGCTTCCAGATCCGCACGCTGCTTTTGACCGTGTTCTATCGCTTGCTTCCGACCTTGCTTGAAAAACACAAGGTCTTTATCGCAGAGTCTCCGCTCTTTGAGATCACGACCAAGACCGAAACCTTCTTTGCCTATGATGAATTTGAAAAGGCGGAGATCCTAAAAAAGCTCGGCAAACAAAAATATACCCTGCAACGTTCCAAAGGACTTGGCGAAAACGAGCCCGAAATGATGTGGCAGACCACGATGAACCCCGAAACGAGAAGGCTCATCTCGGTCTCTCCCGCAGACGCCGCCGAGACCGATCGGATTTTCGAGACGCTTCTCGGCGTTGATCTTCCGGCAAGAAAACAGTTCATTGCCGAGCATGGCAGACAGTATATGAAGGATATTGACGTCTGAACAAAACGGGCGCGGAGAAACGGCTCCGCGCCCCGTTCTTTTGTGCCGAACGTTTTTGTTTTTTTGAAAATCGCTTGATTTTTCACCGCTGATATGTTACAATAACACGTGCTCGTTTATTCCTTAAACACTTGGTAAACAATCATGGATTTTCTGTGTAATCAAAAATTGGATAGAAAACAGGAAGAGATCCTCCTGCAGCCGCTTGGTGCAGGGGAGACTCTTCTTTTTGCAGAACAACTATGCCACGTACGGCGACGTGGCAATCGTCGGGACGAAGGGGTACTGCTTTGAGGGACTGGACAGCTGGGAACATGCCCAGATGCTGGTCGAGCGGGAGGCAAAACGGCTGGAAGAGAGCTTTGAGGCGGCCAGGGCAGACGGCTACAGCCGGTTTCTCATGTTCCTCCATTACCCGCCGACCAATATCTTCGAGAAATCTTCCGTCTTTACGAAGATGGCGGAGCACTACCATGCCGAGCAGGTGATCTACGCCCACTGCCACGGAGAAGCGCGCTTCCATGACTCCATCCGCGGCCGGAAGCACGGCATCGAGTACAGCCTGGTCTCCGGCGATTTCCTTCGCTGGCACCCGAAGAAAATCATGGATTAGTATCCGGCGGATCAGGATCCGCTGTTGTCGAGTTCGATCGAGGGCGTGTACACGCTGTGGCCGTAGGTGTCCGTGAGGCGGTACGAGAGCACGAGTTTCTCCGTCACGTAGACATCGGAGAGCACAAGGCTTTCTGCGCCGCCGTCCACGGTCACTTCCGTTCCGACCTCATACTCGTCATCGACATTCCCATCATAGTCATAGCACGTCGCAACAAAGTCGATCACATCGCCGTCGTTCAGGCTCTCGATGCTCTTTGCCACGGTGTTGGTCTCCCCGTCCCGGTAGTCTGTCACATATCCCGTGATGCTCCCGTCAGGATTCTCGTCCGTAAACTCCGCAATCAGGTTGACATAGGTTCCGTTCAGCATCGCCGGGATCCGGCCGCGGATCGTGTAGTCATCCCCGTCTTCGGTTGTGTCGATGTGGTAGTAGGGCACCGGCTGTCCGTTGATCGCAAGCCAGGTACCGTCCGTGTCGGCAATCAGTGCGCCATCGTCATTGAAACGGTACACCTCATCGAGACCAAGGTCGATGTAGCCGCTGCCGTCATCGACAAAGGTGCTCTTTTCGAGCGCACTTACCTGATCCCA
>CADBFJ010000017.1 GCA_902793915.1 uncultured Ruminococcus sp. | reverse complement strand
CTCATTCATTCGTTTTGCCTGACCGTTGCCGATCTTGTTGATCGGAAAAAACTCGTGGCAAAGGACACGATCGAGGCGCTGAACGATCTTTTGCTTGAAGAAAAGACCCAAACTACCGAAAGGAATCCAATATGAAAGAACCCAAGGAACCAATGATTGAAAAAAACGAACCTTCTTCCCTAAAGGATGCCGGCGGGGAGGAGCTTGCCCGCGCCATTTACGAAGTCCTCGACAGTAAAAAGGCGCGAGACATTAGGATCCTGCGCGTCAACGACCAGACCGTGATCACCGACTATTTCGTGATTTGCACGGGAAACTCGACCACGCAGGTTAAGTCGCTCGGCGATGAAGTCGAGTATAAACTCGGACTGCGCGGGCGCGACCCGATCCACTACGAGGGTAGAAACAACGGCAGCTGGGTCGTCGTCGATTACGCGTCTGTCATCCTGCACGTTTTCAGCCGCGAGAGCCGCGAGTTTTATCAGCTTGAAAAGCTCTACGGCGACGCCGAAGAAATGATGATCGAATCTTCCGACGGGGAAAGCTCGTCTGCGGAATAAAGAGGAACCGTTATGAAATACGATTTTGCAAGCATTGAGCCGAAATGGCAAAAAATTTGGGAGGACGAGGGCGCTTTTCGAGCAAAGGATTTTGACGAAAAGCCCAAATACTACGCGCTCGTCGAGTTCCCGTACCCGAGCGGCGCCGGTATGCACGTCGGGCACATTAAAGCCTATTCGGGGCTTGAAGTGGTCTCGAGAAAACGCCGGATGCAGGGCTACAACGTCCTGTTCCCGATCGGGTTTGACGCCTATGGACTGCCGACCGAGAACTACGCCATCAAGACCGGCATGCACCCCCGGATCGTCACCGATAAAAACATTGAAAAGTTCACGTCGCAACTGAAGCGCGTCGGTTTTTCGTTCGACTGGTCGCGCGTGATCGACACGACAGAGGAGAACTACTACCGCTGGACGCAGTGGATTTTTCTCAAAATGTTCCATGCGGGTCTTGTGTTCCGTGACAACGCGCTTGTGAACTACTGCCCCAAGTGTAAGGTCGTGCTTTCCAACGAGGACTCGCAAGGCGGCAAGTGCGATATCTGCCACTCGGACGTCGTGCAAAAGTCCAAGACCGTTTGGTATCTTCGTATTACCAAGTACGCTGAAAAGCTCCTCGAAGGGCTGGAAAAAGTCGATTATCTGCCCAACGTCAAACAACAGCAGGTCAACTGGATCGGCAAATCGACCGGTGCGTTCGTCAACTTTAAGATCAAAGAAACCGGAGAGACACTCCGCATTTACACCACGCGTCCCGATACGCTCTTTGGCGTGACCTTTATGGTCATCGCCCCCGAGCACCCGATGCTGGACGCCAACCGCGATAAGATCGGAAACATCGAGGCGCTCGACGCCTACAAGGAGATCTGCGCCAAGAAGACCGAGTTTGAGCGCACACAACTTGTCAAAGAAAAAACCGGCGTCAAGGTCGAGGGACTGACCGCTGTCAACCCGGTGTCGGGTAAGGAGATCCCGATCTTCATTTCGGACTACGTGATGATGGGCTACGGTACAGGCGCGATCATGGCGGTGCCCGCGCACGACGAGCGCGACTATGCCTTTGCCAAAAAGTTCGGCGTCGATATCATTCCCGTCATCAAAGGCGGCGACATCGAAAAAGGCGCCTATACCGGCGATGGGGAAGTCATCAATTCGGACTTCCTCAACGGTCTTACCAACAAAAAAGACTCGATCGCCAAGATGCTCGCCTACCTCGAAGAAAAGGGAGTAGGCAAAGCCGGCGTGCAGTACAAGATGAAGGACTGGGCGTTCAACCGCCAGAGATACTGGGGCGAGCCGATCCCGATCGTCCATTGCCCAAAGTGCGGCATGGTGCCGCTGCCTTATGAGGAGCTTCCGCTCCGCCTGCCCAAGGTTGAAAACTTTGAGCCCGGCGAGGGCGGGGAGAGCCCGCTTGCCAAGATTCCGTCTTTTGTCAACTGCAAGTGCCCGAAGTGCGGCGGTGACGCCAAGCGCGAGACCGACACCATGCCGCAGTGGGCAGGTTCTTCCTGGTACTTCTTACGCTACATTGACCCGCACAACGACAAGGCTTTTGCCGACGCCGAAAAGCTCAAATACTGGCTTCCGGTCGATTGGTACAACGGCGGCATGGAACACGTGACGCGCCACATGATCTATTCGCGCTTCTGGCACAAGTTCCTCTATGACGAGGGCGATGTTCCCTGTGACGAACCTTACGCAAAGAGAACCGCGCAGGGGCTCATTCTCGGTCCCGACGGCGAGAAGATGTCCAAATCCAAGGGTAACGTCGTCGATCCCAACGACGTGGTCGACGAATACGGCGCCGACGTGCTCCGCACCTACGTTCTCTTTATGGGCGACTATGCCAGCGCCGCACCCTGGAACGAAAGCTCTATGAAGGGCTGCAAGCGCTTCCTCGAACGCGTCGCCGACCTCTCCGATCTTGTCGGAAAAGGCGCGCCGAGCGAAAAGGTCGAGGCTTCGCTCCACAAGACGATCAAAAAGGTCTCGGCAGATATTGAGGAGCTGAAGTTCAACACCGCCATCGCCGCGATGATGTCGCTGCTCAACGATATTTATGACGCGGGAACGCTTACAAATGAGCAGTTCAGCCTCATCATCCGCCTGCTTTGCCCGTTTGCTCCGCACCTTGCGGAAGAGCTTTGGCAGAGCATCGGCGGAAAAGGGCTTTGCTCGCTTGCCGCGTGGCCCGAATACGACGAGAGCAAGACGGTGGCAAGCCACATCGAAGTCGCGGTGCAGGTCAACGGCAAGCTGCGCGCGACGATCTCGCTCCCCGCAAATTGCGAAAAGGACGAGGCGCTTGACACCGCCAAGGCTGATGCAAGAGTGCTCCCGTTCATCGAAGGGAAAACGATCGTAAAAGAGATCTGGGTTCCCGGCAAGATCGTGAACCTTGTGGTCAAATAAAAAAGATCCCGGCGTCGGAAACTTCCGACGCCGGGATCTTTTTTGCTTTTTAATCGACCGAGAGCTTTAAGATCTCTCCGTCTTTGGAGATGCTGTAACTGATTGTAAGCGAATACGAGGGGCGTCCCAAGGCTTTTGCAAGCACCGGGTAAATGGTCAGTTCAGTGCTTTTGAGAAAACTGCGGATGGCGGCTTCTTTTTCTTCCGCGGTCGTTCCATGCCCGGTAAAACGGATCTGGAAGCGGCTGCTTTGTCCCGCTTTGACCTGCGCACGCACGACTTTGTCGATCGTTTCGAGCGAAAGCTCGCCCTCGTAACCATAGTAGGTGAAGTAGTTGTATTTCACCGAATTGCAAGAGGGGATCTCAAAATAGTTCTGCGCTGGTTCGCCATTTTCCAGAATAAACGAGTGATCGAGCGAGAACTGTTCCCAAGTGCAGTTGAAATAGTTGTGTGAGGCTTCTCCCGAGGCTTGCCCGATCGGGTCGTCCCAGGTCGGGTCAACCATGTACCAGTCGCCGTCGATCAAAACGACATTCCAGGAGTGGTTCTCTCCCGAGTATCCCGAAAGAGTGGTGGCGAGGATCCCGCAACGGCAAAGCAGATATTGGAGCAGTTCGGCATATCCGTCGCATACCGAGGTGCCGAGGACGAGGTTTCCGTAAGCCGAGTGGGTCAGGGGAGCCGTATAGGTCTCGTCATAAACAGCGTTGGACACGATCGCGTCGTGGAGATAGAGCTCTTTTTCAAAATCCGAAGCGCCGGACGAAATGCCTGCAAGGAGTGCGTCCGCGGCGTTTCGGAAGGCTGTTTTTGCTTTTTCAAAATCGCCGGCGGAAACAAGATAAGAGAGCTGTATTTCCTTGATGGCGCTTTTGGTGTACGAATACTCGTAAGCGGGCGCCAGCCAGAAGTATTCAGGATGATCGACCGAACAGCAGTGGAAGATCAGTTCGAGTTCTTCCTTGGAGAGGCTTTCGTTGATCGAGACCTTTTCTTTGCGGTTGGCAATCCCGATCGAGAGCTTGCTGTAGGCGCGCAGATATTTTTCCGAATTGCGGAGCGACGCGAGGTGGCGGTATCCGTAGCGCTCGGATTCGGGGAGCTCGGTCAAGGTCGTTTCCTCTCGGTGGCAGATGGAGCAGATGCGGGTGTCCGAACCCGGGACCGCTTCAAACCTGTGCGGCAATGCGGGGGTGATATTGGTGCGGGTGTATCCGCAGATCGCACATTCAAGCAGGGTATATCCCGCTTGTTCGCAGGTCGCGTCCGCGCTCTCTTGGAGCTTCAGCGTATGGGTTTCTTCATCAAAAGTTTCTCCGCACTCGGTGCAGATTTTCCAGTGCTTTCCTTCATCAAACTCGTATCGATAGGTGTGCATATGCAGGATGGAGGAGATCGTCGAACAGGAAGAAAGGAGCGCTGCGAGCAACAAAAGACAGATAGGGACTAAAACTTTGCGTTTCCGAAGCTTCATAAGAAAACCGCCTTTGTCGATTTGCAGGCATAAAGCCTACTTTTTATCATTGTAGCATACTTTTTTTGCCTTGTCAATCGGCGGTCGTAAGGAAAAATTTGCGTTTTGCAAAGGCTTCGGCGTCTTCATTTTGGTGCGTGACGAGAATTGCGGCGGCACCTTTTTCGGCGAGAAACGCTTTGAGGTTCGTGAGAACTTTTCGTTTGGTTTCCTCGTCCAAAGCGCCGAAGGGTTCGTCAAACAGATAGAGGTCGGTAGGAAAAAGCAACGCTCTTGCCAGAGAGGCGCGGCTCTGCATCCCTCCCGAAAGCTCCTTGGGATAAGCGTCCGCCCACTCGGAAAGCGCCATAAGCGCAAGCGCATCCAAGATTGCTTTTTCGTCCGTTTTCTCCTGCACCGCGGCAAGGTTTTCCCGCACGGTCAGGTGGGGGAAGAGACGCGGTTCCTGAAAGACGACGGCAGGGGGCAAAAAGTCCGATTCGATTTTCCCGGATGTGGGAGTCAAGAGCCCTGCGGCAAGGTGCAAAATGGTGGTTTTTCCGCTTCCCGAAGCCCCCATGAGGGCAAGCAACTCGCCGTCGTGCAGCGTAAAGGAAAAATCGTTTAAAACCACCCTTTTTCCATAGGAAAAGGATACTTGTTCAAACCGAAGCATGGCGCGCCCTCCTCCTTCCTTTTTCAAAGAGGTGTTCGAGCAGTTTCAAAAGGACAGACTCGATCGCAAAGCTGAGCAGGATCACGGTCAGCGTCCAGGCAAAGAGATCGGCGCTCTCAAGGTAAAGTTTTGCGTTGCCGATCTGCGTGCCGATCGTGCCGCGCGGCATGGCGATGATCTCGGCGGCGACCCCTGCCTTCCAGGCAAGTCCCAGCGCGCTTTTGAGCGCGGAGGAAAAATAGGGAAGCACCGAGGGGAAGACCAGCAGTTTCATTCGCTTGGAAGTGGAAAAGCGATAGACGGTCGCCACCTCGCGCAGCTTGGGATCAATGCGGCGTAGCCCTTCATCCAAATTGCTCCAGACAATTGGAAGCACGATGAGAATGGTAACGAGAGACGGCGTTTTTGCCGCGCCTGCAAAGAGGAGAAGCAGAATGATAAAGGATGCCACAGGCGTGGTTTTGACCACCGTCATAAAGGGGCGAAAAAAATCTCCCGCAAGTGGAATAAGCGCGGTCAGGGCGGAGAGAAGACATCCCGAAAAGACGCCGATGAGAACGCCTTTTAAGATGTTCCAAAGGCTCTTTCCCGTGATGGCGTAAAAAGATCTTTCGCCAAGCAGTTCAAAAAGGCGTTTTGCCACGGCATGCGGGGCGGGGAAGAGCAAAGGCTCGTTTACGATCGCCCAGATCGCGTACCACACGCCGATCCAGAGGGCGGCGATCGCAAGCCCTTTGCCGATCTTTTTGAGAAGGTTCATAAAAGATTCGATTATTTGTCGGCTTCATCAGTGCCGGTCACATAGTAAAAATCGTCCTCGGGGAGTTTGCCGCCGATGGAGTTTTGGTTGACCGATGCGAGAGCAGTCAGGTAAGCGACCATTGCCGCTTTCATGTCGGCGCCGTCAAGGTAGCAGATATTGCACTTCGGGATTGCTTTTTCGGCGATCTTCGCGTTGGCAAAGATGCCGGTCTCGGCAATCAGCACGGCGGCGTTTGCCGGGTTTTCATTCAGAAATTCCACCGAGGCTTTGTAGTTTGCAAGGAAGGAGGCGACTGCCCCGAAATGCTCCTCGAGGAAGGCGCGGCGCACGACAAGGCAGCCCTGCACGAGCGAGTCGCTGCCTTCGAGCTTTTTCCATTCCTCGGTCAGGTCGAGCGAGACTTCAAGCGGCTTTTCTGCACTCGATTTTGCGATCGTCACCATCGGCTCGGGCAGAATGGCGAGGTCGACCTTGCCTGCGGCGACCGCATCGCGCAGATTGGCGGGAGCGGCATAGCTTTCGGAATCGAGGATCACGTCTTTGCCGACTTCAAGCCCTGCGGCGCGGAGCAGATAGGTCGCGATAAAGGTCGGGTTCTGTGCGGGCGCGTAAACGGTTTTTCCCGCAAGGTCTGCAAGGCTTTCGATCTTTTCTCCCGTACCGTTGACGAGATAGAGGCACCCTTTGGTGTTGACGGCGAGAATGACCACTTTGCCGCCCGTCTTATTGTAGAGATTTGCGGCGGCGTTGGTCGGGAGAGCGGCAATGTCGGCGTCGCCGCTGATGAGCGCTGCGGTCACGTCGGATGCGTCGGCTTTGACTGTGTATTCATTGGCTTTGTCCTCGGACATGAGTTTTGCCATGCCGAAACCGGTGGTGCCGTTCAAGGTATACACTTTGATGGGCGTGTCGTCAATGACTTTGATCGGGTCGGTTGCGGGGGCGTCATCGGGCTTTTCTTCGGGAATTACGGCTTTTTGGCAACCGGCAAATGCCGAGGCAAGCAGGATCAGTGCGAGAGCAAGGGTAAAAATGCGAAGTTTCATGGTAGTTCTCCTTTGTAAATCTTTGTGAAATTAGTATGAAAATCCTTTTTAGGATTGATACGCACTTTTCAGTTCCCGCACGCGCAGGAGCGTGATATTGCGACCGTCTTTCTGGAGGTATCCCGCTTCTTCCAGTGCGTCAAAAGCGCGATAGAGAGAGGCGCGTCCGAGATCGAGCAGTTCGGCAAGCGAGGAGAGAGGGAGATCAATGCGGATCTTTTGGCTTTTGAATGAGAGCAGATAGAGCGCGAGCTTGCGCTCGGCACTGCCTGCCGTAAAGTAGCAGATCTTTTGGTTGAGAAAGCGGATGCGCCCCGAAAGGAACCCCAGATAGTTATAAAGGAAAGCGCGATCGTTTTCGAGAAGATGCCGCACGGCAAGCTCGGGCAAAAAGAGGATGCGGCAGGGTGTTGCGGTGCGGATATTTGTGACGAACGAAGCGCTTGAAAAGAGGTTTGCGATCCCGAACACGTCTTTTTGCGAAAGCTCGCGCAAGATGTTTTTCTTGGCGAGGTCGGCGGTGGTCACGCGCGCTTTGCCTTCAAGAATAAGCCCGGCGCGCTTTTCTCTGGTATCGGGAGACAGGATTTCTTCGCCTTTTTGCAGGGATTTGATTTCGCAGTTGTAAAGATCAAAGACCCGGAGCGCGTGGTTTTTCTGGACGCCGACGAACAGGGGCGTTTTAAAAATGATTTGCAGATCTTTTTCGGTAACGACCATGAGAACCTCCGAAACTGTATCATTTGATACAATTATAGCAGCCTGACAAAAGTTTGTCAATAGGAAAAACAAATTTCTCAAAAAAAGTGAAAAAGGCTTTACTTTTGCCTGCCTTTCGTGCTATACTGGTGACAGCGCCCCAAACTTCAAACTGCTTTTCGGAGGCATTATGACACTGGTAATTTTAGCGGCGGGCATGGGCTCCCGCTATGGCGGGCTCAAACAGCTCGATCCCATGACCGAAAAGGGAAACTTCATCATCGATTTTTCGGTCTTTGATGCACTGCGCGCAGGCTTTGATCACGTGGTCTTTATCATCAAAGAAGAAAACCTCGAACTTTTCCGCTCCACGATCGGTTGTCGCATTGAGCGCTTCGTCAAGGTTTCTTACGTTTTCCAGAGCGTAAACGATCTGCCTGCGGGCTTCTCGGTGCCGGAGGGGCGCACCAAGCCCTTTGGCACGGGGCACGCGCTCCTCTGCGCAAAGAACGCGGTCAAGGATAATTTTGCCGTCATCAACGCCGATGATTTTTACGGCAGAGATACTTTCGTGCAGCTGGCAAAGCATCTGCGCGTTGCGGGGAAAGAAAACGGCGTCGCGCACGACTGCATGGTCGGCTTCCGACTTGGCAACACGCTGACCGAGAACGGCAGCGTCTCCCGTGGACATTGCGTTGTAGATCAAAATGGGAGGCTGAACGGCATCACCGAGCGCACGAAGATTGAAAAGCGGGGAGACCATGCCGCCTATCTTGCCGAGGACGGAGAGAGCTGGATCGATCTGCCTTTTGACACGATCGTTTCGATGAACTGCTGGGGCTTTACCCCCGATTTCTTTGCCCCCTTGGCGGATTCGTTCAAGAGATTCCTTGCAAACGATCTGCCGAACAATCCCTTAAAAGCCGAGTTTTATCTGCCTTTTGCCGTCGATGAACAAAGACGCGCAGGGATTTGTGACGTCAAAGTTTATCCCACGTCGTCGGTGTGGCAGGGCGTGACTTACGCCGAAGACAAAGAGCGCGTCAAAGCGTCGCTTGCCGCCATGATCGAGAGTGGGGAATACCCCGAATCGCTTTGGGCGTGATCCCATGATAAGGAGGAAAAAAACATGTCTGTTCTCATTACCGGAGGAGCCGGTTTCATCGGTTCGCACACCGCGGTCGAGTTTCTCGACGCGGGCTATGACATTATTATCGTCGACAACTTTTCCAACAGCTCTCCCAAAGCGCTGGAGCGGATCAAGGAGATCACCGGGCGCGATTTCCGTTTCTATGAGGTTGATCTCTGCGACAAGGAAGCGCTGGAAAAGGTCTTTATCGAGAACCCCGAGATCGACTCCGCGATCCATTTTGCCGGGCTCAAAGCGGTCGGCGAATCGGTCGCCATTCCCGGGAAGTACTATTATAACAACCTTGTAAGCACCCTCAATCTCGTTGAGCTGTTGGCAAAATACAACGCCAAGCGCATCGTATTCTCCTCGTCCGCCACCGTTTACGGAATGCCCAAAACCGTGCCGATCCGCGAGGATTTTCCGCTTTCCACCACCAACCCCTACGGCGAGACGAAACTCATGATCGAACGGATCCTCTCGGATATCTGGAACGCAGATAAAGAGTGGAGCGTTTCGATCCTTCGTTACTTCAACCCGATCGGCGCACACAAGAGCGGACTGATCGGGGAAAACCCGCGCGGGATCCCGAACAATCTGCTTCCTTACATCGCAAAGGTCGCGCTCGGGCAACTGCCCTGCCTGTCGGTCTTTGGCGGCGACTACGATACCAAAGACGGTACCGGCGTCAGAGATTACATCCACGTGGTCGATTTGGCAAAGGCGCACCTCAAAGCGCTCGGACGCGCCGAAAAAGTCAAGGGCGTTGAAATCTTCAACGTCGGCACCGGCGTCGGGTATTCGGTACTTGACATTGTGCACGCCTATGAAAAGGCGGCGGGGATCAAACTGAACTATAAGATCGTCGATCGTCGTCCCGGTGACATTGCCATTTGCTACGCCGACCCGACCAAGGCATACGAAGTACTTGGTTGGAAAGCCGAGAACGGCATTGAGGAAATGTGCGCCGACACGGTCAGATGGACCAAGAAGAACCCAAAAGGATACGAGGATTGACATGATTTCAAATAGGATCTTCGGGCGCCTGCCCGACGGCAGGGAAGTCACCGAATATACGCTTTCCAACCGGAGCGGCATGACCGCCAAAATCATTACGTTCGGCGGCGCCGTCAGAGAACTTTTTGTTCCCGACCGAGATGGAAAGTTTTCCGATGTGGTACAAGGATTTGACAATCTTGACGCCTATCGCACCGACGGCGGATACCTCGGCGCGCTCATCGGCAGATGCTGCAACCGCATCAAAAAGGGAAAATTTACGCTTGAGGGAAAGGAGTACCAGCTTTCCTGCAACCACTTGGGAAATTCGCTGCACGGCGGCAAAACGGGCTTTGACAAGCGCCTTTGGCGCGCAGAGCCGAAGGACGGCGATGAACCCGAACTGCATCTCTTTTACGTTTCCCCCGACGGGGAAGAGGGATACCCCGGAACGCTTTCGGTCGAAGTGACCTACAAACTGCTTGCCGACAACGCGCTTTCGATCCATTACTTTGCAAAAACCGATCAAACCACGCTTTGCAGTCTGACCAATCACAGCTATTTCAACCTCGGTGGCTACGATTCGGGCAAGATCTATCCGCACCTGCTTTGGGTGGATGCAGATCGCTATCTGCCCCCGGCGGAAGGCTTTCTTCCGACCGGTGAGATCGCATCGGTCGATGGCACGCCCTTTGATTTTCGCGTATCAAAACCGATCGGACGCGACCTCGATCTTTCCAATCCTGCGTTTGCCGTTACGGGCGGTTACGATCACTATCTCTTCTTTACCGAAAAGAAGACTGAAGCGCTTCCGCTACGTGCCAGCCTTTACGATCCCGCAAGCGGGCGCAAAATGGAGCTTTTTACCGACCAACCCGGGATGCAGCTTTACAGCGCCAATATGCTGGATAACCCCGCAAATCCCTTGAAAGGCGGACTGCCGCAGACGATCGGGATCGCCCTTTGCATGGAGGCGGCAAAACCGATCGACGCGATCAACAATCCCTCTTTCGGGAACGTGATCCTGCACCCCAATGAGGACTACGATTTTACCGCGATCTACCGTTTTTCAATCGCATAAACGCACAAACACAAGCGGCGCCAAAAGGCGCCGCTTTTCATATTTCTCTCTTGCCCGCCATAAAGTGTAGGGAAACCAACAAGAGAGGTGATTTTTGTGAAACCAAAGTCCGCGATCCGAACGCTATCCTTCCTTTTGCTTCTCTCCACGCTATTCCTTCTTTTTGCACTCCCGACTGCTGCCGAAGGAGAAACGAGCGCAAACTATCCCTGCAAGTCGCTCGTTCTCATGGAGGCGTCTACCGGGAAAGTCCTGCTTTCTCAAAACCCGGACGAAGCTCTGCCGCCCGCGTCGGTGACCAAGGTCATGACTTTGCTTCTCATCATGGAAGCGATCGATTCGGGGCGCATTTCGCTCTCTGATCAGGTGACCGTTTCGGCGAATGCCGCCTCGATGGGAGGATCCCAAGTCTATCTCAAAGAGGGTGAGCAGATGGCGGTTGAGGACTTACTCAAAAGTATCGTGATCGCCTCCGCCAACGATGCGGCGGTCGCGCTTGCCGAGTATCTTGCGGGGAGCGTTTCCGCCTTTGTGGAGCAGATGAATAAGCGCGCGTCTGCACTCGGAATGGAGAACACGCATTTTGAAAACCCGACCGGTCTTGACGATACGGCAGAAAACCACAAAACTTCTGCGATGGATATTGCCATCATGTCGCGCGAACTCATCAAGCACAAAACCATTCTCGAATATAGCTCGATCTGGATGGACAGCATCCGTGACGGCGCCTTCGGGCTCACCAACACCAACCGCCTCGTGCGCTACTATACGGGTTGCACCGGTCTCAAAACCGGCTCGACCTCAAAAGCCGGCTTTTGCATCAGCGCGACCGCCGAGAAAAACGGAATGTCGCTCATCTGCGTGGTTATGGGAGCTTCGACGCGCGACGAGCGCAACGAGATCGCAAAAGAAGTCCTTGACTACGGCTATGCCAATTACGCGCTTTTCGTAAAAGAAGCATCCGAATTGGAGCCGCTCTCGGTCAAGGGCGGCAAAGAGGATTTTTGCCCGCTTGCAAGCGCCGCTTTCTCGGTTGTGTTGCCCAAAGGGGATATCGCTTCGGTCGAAGAAAAGATCAAGCTTCCCACATTTCTCAAAGCACCGGTGAAAAACGGGGAAGCGGTGGGAAAACTTTCCTTTTTTCTGAATGGAAACGAGGTCGGAAGCGTCCCGATCACAGCGACGGCAAGCGTCGGAAAGCTGACCTTTTTCGATCTTGTCAAACGCGTTTTTGCAAAGGCGCTTCTCATTTGAAATTTTCCCGAAAAAAGCGTGAAAGTTCTTGACTTTTTTTTCACAAACAGATATAATAATTCTGTGATTGAAAGAGCAATATCACGGTATGACCCGAAAAGCAAAGGAGACCCCCAAAAAATGAGCATTCGTTTGGAAGACAGATACGCAACTTCGTTCTTTACGCCGGCAGAACTTGCGGCAATGGAAAGAGAAGTGAAGGAAGCCGATAGGCTCCTTCGGGAGGGCAAAGGTCCCGGGAGCGATTTTCTCGGCTGGATCACCCTTCCGAAAGACTACGATAAAGAAGAATTTGCCCGCATAAAGACGGCGGCAAAAAAGATCCAAAAGAAGGCGCAAGCCCTCATTGTCATCGGCATCGGCGGTTCCTATCTCGGCGCCAGAGCGGTGATCGAATACCTCAAATCGAACAACTATAACAGCCTCAAAAAGGATACCCCCGACATCTATTTTGCCGGCAACGTCATCAGCGCCGACGCGGTGAAAGAACTCTTTGAACTCATCGAGGGCAAAGACGTTTGCGTCAACGTCATTTCCAAATCGGGCACCACGACCGAGCCCGCCGTGGCGTTCCGCATCTTCCGCGACTATCTCGAACAGAAATATGGCGAAGCCGAAGCCAAAGAGCGCATCTTTGTGACCACCGACCGTGCGCGCGGAACCTTAAAACAGTTCTCGACCGAAAAAGGGTACGAAACCTTCGTCGTTCCGGATGACGTGGGCGGCCGTTTCTCGGTGCTCTCGGCGGTGGGGCTTCTTCCCATCGCGGTTGCGGGCATCGACATCGACGAGCTCATGTCGGGCGCCGCTTCGGCGAGCGAGCAGTTCACAAATCCAGATCTCTCAAAGAATGATTGCTACCGCTATGCCGCCATCCGCAACCTGCTCTACCGCAAGGGCAAGACGCTCGAGGTGCTGGCAAGCTATGAGCCCTTCACCGCCATGTTCAGCGAGTGGTGGAAGCAGCTCTACGGCGAGAGCGAAGGCAAAGATCAAAAGGGCATTTTCCCGGCATCTGTCATCTTTTCGACCGACCTGCACTCTCTCGGTCAATTTATTCAGGACGGCACGCGCAATCTCTTTGAAACCGTGCTGGATATTGAAGACACCGGCACAAAATTCACCATTCCCGCCGACGCCGCAAACGTGGACGGTCTGAACTTCCTCTCGGGGATGGATATGAACAAGGTCAAAAAGACGGCGATGGAAGGCACGATCCTTGCCCATGTGGACGGCGGCGTTCCCAACCTCGTCGTCAAGATCAGCGAGAGAAATGCCTTTGTCCTTGGTGAATTGCTCTATTTCTTTGAACTTTCCTGCGCAATCTCGGGCTATCTCCTCGGCGTCAATCCCTTCAACCAGCCCGGCGTTGAGTCCTACAAAAAGAACATGTTTGCTCTGCTTGGCAAACCCGGCTATGAGGATCTGCGCGCAACGCTGGAAGCGCGTCTGAAAAAATAAGATTCGCTTGTAAAATCTATTGACTTTACCAAAAAAGTTTGCTATAATAAAAATGGCGGAGAGAGAAGAATCCCCTATCTGTCTCCGACCGGGAGGTAACAAAATGCTCAAATTGATTGTTGGAGTGAAGGGAACCGGAAAGACCAAAACGCTCATCAACCTGGTCAACGGCGCCCTCGAAGTCACCAAAGGCGACGTGGTCTGCGTGGAAAAAGGCATGGTCATGACCTATGACATCAAGCCCGCAGCGCGTCTCATCAGCGTGGACGAATATATGGTAACCGGAGCGGAAGCTCTGTATGGCTTTATCGCCGGTATCCTGGCAAGCAACCACGACGTGACCGATCTCTTTGTGGACGGCACTTACCGGATTTGCCAAAAGGATAGCAAGTCTTTTGATTGGCTGCTCCTGGAACTTGAAAAGCTCGTCAATCAAATCGGGCTGAACCTGACCATGACCGTTTCGATGCCGGATGAAGAGGTCACCGAAACCATGAGAAAGTTCATGTAATTTCATTTTTTGAAATAATCAACGCAGTTCTGCGACAGGGTCGCAGGACTGCGTTTTTCAAGAGAAACTCTTTTTGGAAGGAGGGAAGATATGGTTCTCATCATTGCCGAAAAGCCGAGCCTTGCGCGCAACATCGCCGCCGGGATCGGGCAAATGAAAAAGCAGAACGGCTACCTCGAGGGCAACGGCTACCTTATTACCTGGGCGTTCGGTCATCTCTTTTCGCTTTGCGACGTTGAAACCTACACGGGTAAAAACGGTGAAGAAAAAGCGCGCTGGACGCTCGATAATCTTCCTTGCTTCCCCAAAGAATTCCGCTTTGAACTACGGCGCGACGAACACAAAAAGGTTGACAGCGGCGTCGTTCGGCAGTTTGAAATTATCAAATGGCTCTGCAACCGTCCCGACGTCGATACCATCGTCAACGCGGGGGACGCCGATAGAGAAGGGGAGATCATTGTCCGCATTTGCGTGGGCGCCGCCTACACAGGGCAGGGCAAATCCTTCAAGCGCCTTTGGCTCCCCGACCAGACTCCCGAGACCGTGCAAAAAGCGCTGGGCGAGATGAAAGAGGAGAAAGAATACGATCTCCTTGCCGCCGAAGGCTATGCGAGGACCTATATCGATTGGCTCTACGGCGTCAATCTGACACGCTATGCTACGCTCAAAACCGGAACGCTGCTTCGCGTCGGTCGCGTGATCGTTCCGATCGTCAAAGCAATCTACGACCGCGATCTCGCCATCCGCAACTTCAAGCCCGGCAAGTATTTTGCTTTGCAGAGCAAGGAAAAAACGCATGGCGAAGTGGTGGAACTCGTTTCCAAAAATAAATATGAAGAGAACGATAAAGCAAGCGCCGAGGAGTGTTGCCGCCTCTACAACGAGACCGGCGCGCGCGTCCGCTCGGTCAAAAGCAAAGAGGACGTCCTCTTTGCCGGCAAGCTCTATTCGCTTTCCAAGCTTCAGAACGTGCTCGGCAAAAAGTATAAGATGTCGATGCAGGAGAGCCTTAACCTCATTCAAGGGCTTTACGAAAAAGGATACCTGACCTATCCGCGTACCAACTCGGAGTATCTCGCTACCGCCGAAAAGGATAAAATGAAACAGATCCTTGCAAATTGCAAGAAAATCGGCTATCCCGTGCGTTTTAAGGACAGCAAATATATCTTTGACGACAGCAAGATCGAATCGCACTCGGCGCTCACGCCGACCTACAAGATCCCCGGCAAAGGACAGCTCTCGGAAAAAGAGCTTCAGGTTTATTCAACGGTTTTCCGCCGATTTGTCGCGGTCTTCTGCGCCGAGGATTGCAAGGTGTCAAAGAGCGAGATCGTCATTGACGTTGGCGAACTTGAGAGCTTTACCCTCAAAGGAATGGTCATTCTCGAGCCGGGGTGGACGAAATACGATGACTACAATCAGAAGGACAAGGTCTTGCCGAAGCTGACAGAAGGCGAAGCTGTCAACATCAACTTCTCGCCGGTTGAGCGCGAAACGACGCCGCCCAAACACTACACGATCGAAACGCTCAACAACTATCTCAAAAACCCCTTTAAGGATGAAAAGAAAGCTGCCAAAGAGGGGGAAGAGGGAACCGAAGACGACAGCGAGGACTATCGCGCGATCTTTGAGGGGCTGGAGCTCGGCACCGAGGCGACGCGCACCGGGATCATCGACAACGCGCGCAAGAGTCGCTATATCGATCTGAAAAAAGACGTTTACTACATTCTGCCCGAGGGAGAGTTCCTCATTGAAGCGCTCTCGCAAATGCAGATTTCCATGGACAAATACAAAACCTCGCAGCTCGGTCAGGCGCTCAAAAAGGTCTTTCACGGCGAGATGAGCGTGGACGGCGCGGTTGAACTCGCCGAAGTCGAAATTGCCGACGTGTTTCGCAAAAAGGACGATCCCATGTCGAAAGATAGCGAGACCGGCTTTTTCGGCGATGTGGTGGCAAAATGCCCGGTCTGCGGAAAAGAGATCAAGCGCTTCCGCAACTTCTACGGCTGCACCGGCTACAAAGAAGGCTGCAAATTTTCGGTCAATACCTTCCTTTGCTCCAAAACAATTTCGCTCACTCATGTAAAAGAGCTTGCCGAGCAGGGAAAGACCTCGCTCATCACGGGATTTGTTTCTCCCAAAAGCGGCAAGAGCTTTGACGCTTTCCTCGCCGTCAAAGACGGCAAGGTCGTGTTTGAATTTCCGAGGTGAGAGAGGAAGACGCGGAAGATGGAACGCGGGAGGGGAGAAAACTTCTTGCAAGAAGTTTTCTCCCCTCCCGCACCCTCCTCACTTTCCAGAACCTTGAACCAAATATAAAAAGAAGCCTGAGCGCATCGGGCTTTTTTGATTGGCGTGAGGCTTTTTGCTACCATTCCGAAAAGTGCCATAAAACTCTTATAAAAGTTTTTGAAAAGAGCGCGAGAGAAATCTTTTTTCAAAAAGTTTCTCTCGCGTTTTTCTCTAAAACCCTGATTTTGTGATAATCCGGATCAAGCGGCGCAGGGGCGGGATCTTCAAAAAGAAGAAGACCGCGGTGGCGCCGAGGAAGTTTAAGATCAGGTCGTCAA
>CADBFJ010000016.1 GCA_902793915.1 uncultured Ruminococcus sp. | reverse complement strand
TTCCTTGGGCCAGTATTTTTCGATGAATTCGGGCTTGATACGCTTCATTTCACTGCGCGGCAGGATCGAAAGCAGTTTCCAACCGAGGTCGAGCGTCTCCTCGATCGAGCGGTTT
This sequence comes from uncultured Ruminococcus sp., assembly GCA_902793915.1. Classification (GTDB taxonomy): domain Bacteria; phylum Bacillota; class Clostridia; order Oscillospirales; family CAG-272; genus UMGS1865. The sequence goes on along the minus strand of CADBFJ010000016.1, from coordinate 18,983 downwards.
TCATAGAAGCCCTGGTTGATATACTCGGCTTCAAAAGCGTCGGCAAATTTGGCATAGAGTCGATCGATCGGAGAGAGCGCGGCTTCACCCAAAACCACCATGAGTTCTTTTGCCTCTTTGCCTCTCGAATACGCCGAAAAGAGCTGGTTCATCGTGTTGGCGTGGTCCTCTCTCGTCTTCCCTTCGCCGATGCCCTTGTCTTTCAGACGCGACAGCGACGGCATGACGTCGACAGGCGGCAAAAAGCCCTTGCGATAGAGTTCGCGCGAGAGAATGATCTGCCCCTCGGTGATGTACCCGGTCAAGTCGGGGATCGGGTGGGTCTTGTCGTCCTCGGGCATACTTAAAATCGGGATCATCGTGATCGAGCCGTCCGAGCCCATCTTCCGCCCTGCGCGCTCGTACATGGTGGCAAGGTCGGTGTAGAGATAGCCGGGGTAACCGCGTCTGCCCGGCACTTCTTTTCTTGCGGCAGACACTTCGCGGAGCGCTTCGGCGTAGTTGGTGATGTCGGTCAGAATGACCAGCACGTGCATATTGCATTCAAAAGCCAGATACTCGGCGGCGGTCAGCGCCATACGGGGCGTGGAGATACGCTCAATGGCGGCGTCGGACGCGAGGTTGATAAAGAGCACGGTGCGATCGATGGCGCCGGTCTTTTTGAAGTCCGAGATGAAGAAATCGGCTTCTTCAAAGGTAATACCGATGGCGGCAAAGACAACGGCGAATTTATCGTCGGTGTTGCGCACCTTTGCCTGGCGCGCGATCTGTGCCGCGAGGTTGGCGTGCGGAAGGCCGGAGCCCGAGAAGATCGGCAGTTTCTGTCCGCGGACGAGCGTGTTCAGTCCGTCGATCGTGGAAATGCCGGTCTGAATAAACTCGGAGGGATAGTAACGCGCCGCCGGGTTGATCGGCGTACCGTTGATGTCAAGGCTCTTTTCGGGAATGATGCGGGCGCCGCCGTCGATCACTTCTCCCATGCCGTTAAAGACACGCCCCAACATATTGGGGGAAACGGGAAGCTCGACTCCATGCCCCGAAAAGCGCACCTTACTGTTAGCAATGTTCAGTCCCGCTGCAGACTCAAAGAGCTGCACCAGAACGTTTCTACCGTTGACTTCGAGCACTCTGCAACGGCGGACTTCGCCGTCGGGCAGTTCAATTTCGCCGAGTTCGTCGTATTTAGCGCCCTCGACCTGCTTGACCAGCATCAGAGGTCCTGCAACTTCTTCAATGGTTTTATATTCGCGGATCATTGCATTTCCTCCTTGTCAGTCTTCTTGTGCGGCGGCGACGAGCTCGTCGAGCTGTGCCACCATGTCGGCTTTGATCGCCGCATATTCGGCTTCGTAGCTGTCGGTCGGAGCGGCTTTTGCGCGTCCGATCTTTTCATGCACCGGAAGCTCGCAAATGCTTTCGATGTCGGCGCCCTTCTTCACGGCGTCGCGCGCGAGATCTTCATAGGTAAAGATCAGTTCGAGGAGCGCGTTCTGCTTGGCGAGAGGCGTGTAAGAGTCAAAACCTTCAAAGGCGTTCTGCTGTAAAAAGTCTTCGCGGATCGACTGCGCCACGTCGAGCGTCAGTCTATCGTCGGGAGAGAGCGCGTCCATACCGACGAGCTTGACGATCTCCTGCAGATCCGATTCGAGCTGCAGGGTTTTGAGGCACCGACCGGTGTAGTCCATCCAACTCTTGGAAACGTTTTCTTTGAACCAGCCCGAAAGTCTGTCGCGATAGAGCGAATAGGAATTGAGCCAGTTGATTGCCGGGAAGTGACGTCGATAAGCAAGCGTTGCGTCAAGCCCCCAGAAGACCTTGACGATGCGCAGCGTCGCCTGCGTGACAGGCTCGGAAATATCGCCGCCCTGCGGGGAAACCGCTCCGATTGCCGAAAGCGCGCCTTCTCTGCCCTCCGAACCGAGGCAAACGACCTTGCCCGCGCGTTCATAGAACTGTGCAAGACGCGAGGTTAAGTATGCGGGATAGCCTTCTTCGCCCGGCATTTCTTCCAAGCGTCCCGACATTTCGCGCAGAGCCTCCGCCCAACGCGAGGTCGAGTCGGCGATGACGGCAACCGAATATCCCATATCGCGGAAGTATTCGGCGATCGTAATGCCGGTATAGATCGAGGCTTCACGCGCCGCGACCGGCATATCCGAGGTATTTGCAATGAGCACCGTGCGCTCCATGAGCGATTTGCCGGTGCGCGGGTCGGTCAGCTCGGGAAACTCGCGCAAAACGTCGGTCATTTCGTTGCCGCGTTCGCCGCAACCGATGTAGACAACAAGGTCAACGTCGCTCCATTTTGCAAGCTGATGCTGAACCACAGTTTTGCCCGAACCGAACGGACCCGGCACGCAAGCCGTGCCGCCCTTTGCGATCGGGAAAAGCGCGTCAATGACGCGTTGCCCCGTGATCATGGGATCGACGGGAGGCAGTTTTTCCTTGTAGGGACGCGCGATACGGACCGGCCACTTCTGGAGAAGCGTCAGGTCTTCGATCGTCCCGTCGGGGCGTTTGATCTTGCCGATGAGGTCGGTGACCTTGTAGTCGCCGCTTCGCAGATCAATCACGGTGCCGTTCATTTTGGGCGGAACGAGGATCTTATGCGAGATCACTTCGTTCTCCTGCACGGTGCCGAGGATGTCCCCGCTCTCGACCTTGTCGCCGAAACCGAGCGCGGCTTCAAAGTGCCAGAGCTTTTCACGGTCGAGTGCCGGCTCGTCGATGCCGCGGGTCAGGTTGGAACCGTACTTTACACGCATGACTTCCAGCGGGCGCTGAATGCCGTCATAAATGTTAGAAAGCAGACCGGGACCGAGTTCGACCGAAAGCGGCGCGCCGGTGGAGACGACCTTGTCCCCGCGCCCGATACCGGCAGTTTCCTCATAGACCTGGATCGAAGCTCTGTCACCGTGCATTTCGATGATCTCGCCGATGAGCTTTTTCTCGCCCACGCGAACCACGTCAAACATATTGGCTTCGCGCATCCCCTCGGCTACCACGAGAGGTCCCGATACTTTCAGAATTTTTCCTTCTACCATGTTTGTTAGCCTTTCTTGTGAAATGGTCTTTTCGGAACCGATCAATCCTTAAAGAGAATATCGGCTCCCACCGCGCGTTCCACCGCGTCTTTGATGAGATTGACCCCATACCCGGTAGATCCTTCCCTTCCGGGAAGCGAAATGATCGCGGGCAGCGGCAGATCTTTGTATTTATTGATTTCGTCTTCGAGGGATGCGGCATAATTTTCGGTGATGAAGAGAATGGCGTATTCGCCCGAACGGACAAGCGTATGGAGCAGTTTTGCCCCCTCGTCTGCCGAGGAGATCTCGTGCACCGAAAAGCCGAGCGCCATAAATCCGAGGACCGCGTCGCGGTCGCCTATCATTCCGATTTTAGACATAACTCTCGCGGATCCTTTCCCGAATGGTATCGTTCGTAAGTCCGGCTTCTTTGCCCGAAAGCAGGATGCGTAAATTCTTCACAGCCGTTTCGTGCCCAAGGAGAAATCCAATGAGGACTTCGGCGCCCATGCTCTCCATTTTCGCTTCCTTGAGGCGGCGCATAAAAGCGTCGTCCGCGGCGCGTTCGAGCTGTCCCAGGGTCTTGTCGCCGGCTTTTACATCCTTGGCAAAATCTTCATAGGGGCTGTAAAGAAGACGCTCAAAGAGCTCTTCCTCGGTCAGCTCGGCTTTTTTCAAAAGCTCCTCGACCGGGATTTCTCCGCCCGTAAGCAGCGCGTTTGCAAGAAAAACGTTGCCGAGTTCTCCCATCTTCATCCGACCAAGCCGAATGACCATCATCAGGTTTACAAGGTCGATCTTGACCTTGACAAGTTCCACGGCAAACGAAACACCCGAGGCTTGCGCCATGGCGAGCATTTCCCCATAGCAGGCTTTGTCGAGGATCAGGTCGATCTGCTGCGGATCGCGCGTTTTTTCGTAAGCCTCGACCGCCTTTTTTGCCGCATCTCCCAAAGCACCGAGTTCTTCATAGTTTCCGGTGCGAACGCGATCGACAAGTTCGTCGCAAGGAATTTCCCCGAAGTCAAAAAGCATGGATGCGGGATCAATCTTGCGGTAAAAAGCCTTGATCGCGGCTTTGAGGTTGTTGCAATCGTAAGGGAGAAGCCAAAGGTTTGTGGCTTTTCCTTCGGGGTCAAGCTCCTTGATCTCGTCATAGACGCCGCGCAAAAGGGCAAGCAAGGTTTCCTCCCGCAAAAGCGCGCCGCTTGCGGGATCGGTTTTGACCGGGATGCCGCAATCGCGCAGAAGAGAGATGCGTTCGTCCTCGGTTTTGGTTTCAAGTAAGGTCGCCAGACGTTCTCTGCCCACCATGGAACCTTCGAGGGCGCGGACGCGGGCGCTTTCAAAATAATAATCGGTCATCTGTTCCGCCTCTCTCACGCCTGTTTCAGGTTGTCAAAGAGGGCGTGGCTCACCTCGATCTCGAGTTTTTGCCGCAGTTCGGCAAAAAGAAGATCGAAGGAGCAGTTGGATTCGATATCGCCGTAGCGCAGGATAAAGCCGCCGCTGATGCCGACCGTTTTGTCGGAGAGGCGCAGTTTTGCAAGCTTTTCGCTCGGGACTTTGCCGATGAGCTTATTGCCGACGCTCGAGATCATCGCCTGACCGTAGCGCGTGCGATCCTTTGCGTTGAGAATGAGTTCATAGGTGTCGGGCAGGAGCGCGCCTTCTTCGCCGTAAAGCGTAACGCTGTCGGCTTCAGCACTTGCCTGCTCGATCATGGCATACGCCAAAAGACCGGTCAAAAAATCGAGCATCTTTTCCTCGCTGTAAGCGCGGATGGTCGCCTCGGCAGCCGCAAAGACTTCGTCCACGAGTTTCCCCTCGGCTTCCAATAGCCGGTTGCGGCGATCGGTTTCAACCGATGCCGACGCGCGCAGATCCATTTCTGCGATCTTCCGTTCGGTTTCCCGGGCGGCATCTTTAGAAATCGCGTCTGCTTTTTCGCGATACTCGCTTTCGACCACACGAGCGGCGTCGCTTGCTTCGTCAAGGATCTTCTTGGCTTCCTTTTCGGCTTCGGCGAGGATCTTTTTGGTGATTTTATCAAGTCCTGTCATCGCCATTTGGTTGGTTTCCTTTCTGTGTTCGGAAAAGAGGCGATTACGCCACGTTGCCGAACAGGATCATCATCAGAGAAATGAGCAAGCCGAGAATGGCGTAAAGCTCTACGAAAGATGCGGAAATAACGGCTTTACCAACCGCGTCGGGGCGCTTTGCCAGAACCGAAATGCCGGCTGCGGCAACGTCAGCCTGACGGATTGCGGAATAAAGACCGCCGAAGGCGATCGGAAGAGACGCCACGAGGAAATAGAAGCCGCCGCCAACGCTCAAAGTGTCGGCAGTTCCGCTCATCACACCTGCCTGAAGCAGGATCATGAACGCGGTCACAAGACCGTAGATGCCCTGGGTCATCGGCAGTGCCTGAAGCAGCATGGATTTACCGTATTTGTTGGGGTCTTCACTGATGAGCCCCGCAGTTGCTTTTGCAACTTTGCTGACGCCTTTTGCAGAGCCGATGCCCGCAACGAGCGTTGCGATGGCGGCGCCGAGAATGGCAAAGTTTTTGCCGGTGAAAATCAAAGTCCAAATCGAAGTGGTAGCTTCCATGATAAAGTTCTCCTTTTTTGTTTTGAAAAATTAGAATTGATCTTTTGCAGAAATGATTTCGGTATAGTTATCGGCGGGAACGGCGGGCGTGAAAGGATCGCCGCCATCCTCATAGAATTTGCCGAAAAACTCAATGTATTGAAGTCTCGCCGCGTGGACGAAGGTGCCAAGCAGGTTGATCGCGATGTTGAGGACATGACCGAAGATCAAGACCAGCAACATGATGATAAATCCGACGATCCCTTTGGAGCCGAGAGACGTGAGCAGGTTCACGACCTGCGCGATAACGCCGGCGACAAGACCGAGCGCAAGGATACGCGAATAGGAAAGCAGGTCGGACGCGTAGCTGATGAGCGAATAAAGTCCGCCAAGTCCGCCGGCAAGCCAACCGCCAAAGCCCTTCTTCCCCACCCCTTTGAGTAGGAACAGGAGCGCGACGCCCGCAATCGCGACGTAGCCGCCGATGCCGGAAAGCTCGCCCCAGATCGGCGAATCGCTCAAGGTGATCATTCCCATGCCGCCGAAGAGATTGGGTGCCATCAGGTCAAGCCCCGCAAAGAGGACCCAGTACGGAAGGGTGGAGCAAAGCGCCACGATTGGGTGCCCCTTCTTCCAGGTTTCAACCATGTTGATCGCCATACCTGCCATGAGGTGAACCTGCCCCACCGCGAGCGAGAGGACGAGGAACGGCATGGACGAATCGATCGGGTTAAAGATCAGCCCTTGGCTGAAGAAATGCCCGACTGCCGTTTCCTTGGCGTTCTCGATGCCGAGAAGATTCTCCATGATCGCGGTTGGAAGATCTCCGAACCAGCCGCCGAAGAGCACGCCCATGATCGCGCAGGATACACCGCAGAGCGCAAACATATAAAGCATTCGCCGCAGATTCGGCTTGGGGTTGAGCAGCTTCACACCGACAAGGCAAAGGGCAGTCAGGAGCAATCCATACCCAACGTCGGCAAACATCAGACCGAAAATGAGGAAGTAGAAAATGCTCATGATGAACGTGGGATCGTAGGTGCCGTATTTGGGATAGGCATACATCCCGATGACCCACTCGAAGTTGCTTGCAAAACGGTTGTTATGAAGCAGGACCGGCGGCTCCTCTCCATCTTCGGGATCCGAGATCTCGCAGGCACATTCAAACTTTTTGAGAACATCCAAGACCGCGTCGGAGCGTTCCTCGGGAATCCAACCCGAAAGCAACGCGCAGTTTTTGGTCTGGAGCAGTTTCTTTTTTTGGAGACAAGCGCCCACCGTCGTTTCGACGAGGTCGGATTCGATCTCGAGCAGATCCATATCCTCCGCAAGATCGCGCAGGCGGTCCTCAAACTTCATGCGCTCGTTGGAAAGGCGTTCGATCTCCGCCTCGGCTTTGGCATAAGCGGTTGCCGCCGTTCCCGTCCCTTCGGGGAAAGAGAGCTTGACGTACCCGCGCTTTGCAAAGAACTGCGCCAACTGATCGCTGTCTTTTTTGAGATAATGGACTGCCACGTAAGTGCCCTTGTCGTCCTCGCTGACGAGGTCGCCATAGGCGCCGATCTCTTCGATGGCGTCAAGCAATGCCTGTCCGTCACTCCCAGCAGGGAAAGAGCCGAGCTGTAAAAGCGTTTTGGAAGAACCCGCAAGCTCAAGCGGCAGATCGTATTCCTGCCACGGAGAAAGTGCATCCATAAGGCTGCGGTTTCTCGTTTCGGCTTCTCCGATCTCACGCAGATGCCCACGGATCTCTTCGGCTTCCTTTGCGACCGCGATTGCCTTTTTGTCATCGCCATCGCGCCGGAACTGTTCGGGATCGACCCTGTGAACCGTCCTGCGAAAGGTCTTTTTCCGCATGGAATAGGGTGCAAGTGTGGTGATTGCCGACCTGACGAGTGCAAGCGTCTCTTCCGCTTCCCGTTTTTCCTCCTCGACGTGCAGTACGTCGGTCGAGAGCGCAGTCTTATCGGTCGCGGCGGGACGAATGTCCACGCAACGCAGGTTCATCAGCTTTCGTACAATGGCATCCGCATCCCCGCCGTAAGACAGGACGGTGAGTTTTTTCATTGTACTTATCGGCATTTTTCTTCCAGCCCCCGCAAAACGATTTTTTCGGCGATCTTCTTTTTCATCGCGGCGTCCTTTTTCAGCTCTTCGATTTCAAGAGCCACAGCCGCATCCCCTGCGGCGATCTGCTTTTCGCCGCGCTTTTGTGCCGCGGCGATCTTTGTCTGCCGCTCTTTTGCGGCGTCGCGCTCGGCAGTCTCGCACAGAGCTTGTCCGTTTGCCTTTGCTTCCTCGAGAAGCGCCTGCGCTTTTTTGCGCGCGTCGGCAACGATCTCCTCGGCTTTTGCCTCGGTCTCTCGTATTTTCATAATCGCTTCTTTTGCCATAAAACCTCCTTTGCTGTCGAAAAAAGTTCCCCGGCATTTTAGGAAAGATACATTTTTTGTATTATACCATATTAAGGAAAAGATTGCAAGAAGTTTGTCAATCTTTTTTCTTCTTTTTTTCGCCGAAAACGGCGAGCTTTTCCGCGATCTCTTTGTGCTTTTTAACCTCACGCGGCGGCAGGAGCAACTCTTTTGACAACTGCCACACCCCAACATAGCGATGCAGTCCCTCGACCTTGCCGCTCCAGCGTGCCGAACAAACGATGGCGGCATACTCCTTCCCCTCGTAAGGGATCTCGATGAACAGGTTGCAACGCGTCGTCGGAAAGCGCGATTTGGAGAGCGGATCGGGCAGATCCGCGTACTCTTTGCAAAGCGATTTTCCCAAGACCTCTTTTCCCCAAACCAGCGTGTTTTGGCAGAGTCTTTCGTAAAAAGCGCGGATCTTGGGATAAGCGATCGGAAGAAACAGATCGCCCTCCATCCGAAGCAAAACCCGATATTCCCCAATCACAATCTGCCGCATCCGCACTCTCTCGGTCTGCATCCCGACACCCTCCCGGCAAAAAAACGCTTCCCTACCGTTTTATTCACGCCCGCAGGAAAATATGAAAAAAGCGGACTGCTTTTGCAGTCCGCTTTGTGTCAGGAAACCGTAAACAGATAATGGATCCTCGTCACGCGATCGTCGCGGAAGAAAAAGACAAGATCCATACCTTTTCTGTGATAGGTAAGCGACCCTTCTTTTGCGTCGTTCGCCTGCCCGTAAGCGGCGATCACCTCGTCTTTCGTCGAGCCGATTGTAATCCCTTTTTCGGTTGAGATCGAATCGTCGAGGAAGTACACCCCGTAAAAATAAGTCAACCCGTTCTTTACGTAGGTTTCGATTTCAAAGCCCGAAAAACTGTAGAGTTTTCCCTTGCCGTCAAAGGCGCAGTTTGGTGCTTCCTCGGGTTCGCGCGTCTGTGCGCCGAGCGGTGCTAAAGTTTCTTCGGTCACCACTTGCCCCACGGCAAAACGAATCTTCCCGATGGAAAAATAGTCCTCCTCGTTCGCTTGCGGTTCATGGGGAGGTTCCCCCTGACAGGAAACTGCCGCCGGCAAAAGCAGGCACAACGCAAGACAAAGGACAATCGATTTCAAAAGATGCTGTTTCATTTCTCTTTTCCTTTCGCCGCTTGGTAGGCGTCCACAAGGGCATTCCACTCGGTTTTAATGGTTTCGTCCTCTCTGCGGTCGTCAAAATTGTGCGTTTCTTGGAGCAGTTTCCCAAAGTAAACGGTCAATTTTTCCGCGCCGTAGACGTTCAGATGCGCGCCCTTGTCGTAGGTATCGGTGTTCCAGTCAATGCCGATCTCCTCACAAAGCGGAATAAAGTTGTAATAGGTCAGCCCATGCGACGCGGCATAGTCCTTGACCTGCTCGTCCCACTCATCGTACCAGTAGTATTTCCAATGGTTGGTGGGCGATTTGATGAGGATCAACTCCACGCCGTGTTCTTCACAGGTAAGGCGCATTTTTTCAAGGTATTCCATCGAGCGCTCGGGAAGCGTGTAATCGGTTAAGGGGATCCCCTCCCGATCCGAGACGCCGCCCTCCACACCGGTCTGCATGAGGTATCCTTTGTAGGAAACGGTAGGACGGTCAAAGATCGCCGTCAGATCTTCGCCTTTCAGCTGTCCGAAACGATCGTGGAAACGGAGCAGGGGCAGAACATAGGAGGCAAAGCTCTCCTCGTCTGTCATGGAAGCGAGCACCGCGCGCCACTTGGTCAGCGAGTTTTTCATGCCGTCAAGCGTCATGCGGTTGTATGCCTCGTTCTGCGGCTCTCCGTATTTGAGCGCCAAAACGTTGTAAACAACCACTTTCGGGGTTTCTGTCTTGAGCATCTCTTCCAGCAGATAATAGGACTGCCAGACAAGCTGTTGGGCGCTGCCGCGAATGTAGGAAGTGATGCCGTAATCACGATAGAGTGTCGCGGGGGTAAAGTTTTCATAGACCTCGCAATCGCCGACAAAGAGGACGTCGTGCGAAGAAGTTTCCTTGTAGTAGTCCCGAACAAGTCCCCCCTCTTTTTGCTCGGTCAGATACTTGGGCTCGACCAGCCTGCCGAGGAGCACCAAAGCGGTTGCAAGAAGGAGCAGGATCGCGATGCAGGGGAGCAAGATCTTCAGTCTTTTTTTCATTCTGCCACCCCCTTAAAACTGCCCGTAGATGAAATCGGCAGCGTCGTAGCCGATGCCGTAACTTCCGAGCGTCAGAATGAGGATCACAAGGCAGGCGACAAGCGAGACACAGAGGACCGGCTTTGTCGCGAGCCTATCCCAAAGCGGCGTCTTTTTCCCGAGGTTCGTTGCAATCACAATGCAAAGCACGCCGAAAAGCATCACGCCGATCTGCCACGTGCTCATGCCAAACGAGGTAAGCCCCGAAGCAGAAAAGAGTTCGCCCCAGTTCCATCTTGTAACCATACTACTCCAAAGCGAGAAGGTCAAAGGCACGTCCTTGTAAACGTCCAGACTGCGGAACAGCCCCATGAGAAGGAAGGTGCGCGCGGCTCGGAAGCAATAGAAAAACTTGGATGCCGAAAGCTTTGCAAAATGCTTTCCAAAGGCGTTCCAGAGCGGCATGAGTTCTTGAGAGAAGAGGATCGCAAAGCAGTTGAGGAGCCCCCAAACAATAAAGTTCCAACCTGCGCCGTGCCAAAGCCCGGTCAAAAACCAGGTCACAATCGTGGCAAAATAAACCGGCAGGCGCTTCCCCACCGCGTTGCCAAGGTGCTTCCGTGACCAGGTGGAAAACTTTTGCATGCCGTTTGATACCGACAGGGGATAGAAGACGTAATCGGTAAACCATGTCCCCATCGTGATGTGCCATCGCCGCCAGTACTCCTTGACCGATTGCGAGGAGAACGGGCGGTTGAAGTTTTCGGCAAGACGAATCCCCATCATGCGGGCAACGCCAAGCGTAATATCAATGCCGCCGGTAAAGTCGCCGTAGATCTCGGCGCTGTAAAGGAAAATGAGCAGCACGACGTAGACGCCGCGCATCGTATCGGTGTGGGCATAGAGATAGCGCACGCCGATCATCGCGGTGTCGGCGACCACGAGCTTTTTGAAAAACCCGTAGGCGACGCGGAACAGCCCCGCGCAAAAATCATCGCGCGAAAAGGCGTGCGGCTTTGTCAACTGCTCCGAGAGATCTCCAAAGCGGCTGATCGGTCCCTGAATGATTTGCGGGAAGAAAGAAACGAACAGGGCGAATTTGAAAAAGTTTTTCTCGGCTTTGCTCTTTTTGCGATAGAGGTCGATGAGGTATCCCATCGACTGGAAGGTGTAAAAGGAAAGCCCGAGCGGCAGGAGCAAAGACGGGATTTTGATCTTCGCATCGCCGAACCACGACAAGACCGATTGCACAGTTGTCGCCGCAAAAGCGGTGTATTTTAGAACGGCAAGCAGTCCAAAGCCAAGGATGAGACCTGCAAGAAGGATGCGAAAGCGCGCCTTTTTCTCTTTTGCCCGAAAAGCCTTGCGCTCCTCTTTGTTCCAGTCCCCGCGGTGCGCTTCGACAAATGCGTCCTCGCGTTCGGCTCTGCGCGAGAGCAGAATGCCTGTCACAAAAGTCACGACCGTGGTATAGAGGAGAAAACCGATATACTGCACACCCTGCGAGAGGTAAAAACAGTAGCTTGCGACAAGCAAAAGACCCCACTGCCACTTTTTGGGGAGGAGATAATAGAGTAGGATCGTCAGGGCGAGAAACAAAACGAAAATCGCCGAGGAAACCTGCATCGATTACAACCTCCTTTCCGAGAAAAGTTTTGCGTGGGGACAAGTTTGAAAAAAGTCTTTATTCTTCGTCGAGCTTCTGAATGAGCGCCCAGATTGCCGCGGCACTCTCAAAATTCTCGGGGATGACTTCTTCGGCGGGGATCTGCACGTCGAAAGCGTTGTTGATCTCGGTGATGAGCGTCACGATGTCGAGAGAATCGAGAATTCCCTCCTCAATGAGGTCGCCGCAGGACGCAAAATCCACCTCTGGATGAAGCGAGGATAAAATCTCCAACAGTTTTTCCATAAAAGCCCTCCGAACATAGGCATATAGTCATACAAAGTTATGATACCACAAAATGTAGTGTTTGTCAATCAAAACGCGCACAAAAAAGCGGACACAAGTCCGCTTTTTGCATTCAAAAAATGAGGTTGGTTTATTTCCCGAGCTCCACCGTAAACGCGTCGCTCTTGGTATACGAATGATCGACCGTTTCCTCGCCGATCTTCAGCGTGTTTGCGGGCGTGATGTAAGCGCTTTCAAGGCTATGGTCGGTCAGGAGCACCTCGCGGAAGCCCCACAGACATTTTGCGGTGGCTTCCCCATAGTTGCCGTCGCAAGCCTCGATCTTGTTTCCGCAATCTTCCTCAAGGTGCCAGACGTCTGCTCTGTGGTTATGTCCGCAGAAGAGGCAAACCACGCGCTCATTGCGCAGGAGCGCTTTGAACTCGTCGCTCTCTTTCCAAGGTTCGAGGTAATGCGAACAGATGACCACCTTTTTATCGGGATAGGCTTCCATTTGTGCTTTTACAAAATCAAGGTCGGCGCCCGTGTAAACGCCGTCGTGGTGCTCGGTCGGGTCAAGCCCGCCTTTGTAGGTGTCCATGAGGAGAAAGAGCCAGTCGCCGGTCACATAGATTTCCTCGCGGTGATGCCCGGTCAGTTCAAAATAAAGCTCGTCACCGTACTGCTCGTGATTTCCCGCAATCATGCGGATCTCGATCGGAAGCGTTTTCAGTTGCGAGAGATAGTCGTCCACAAAGCGCTTGGTGTTGCTGACGCCCTCTGTCAGATAAGAGCCTTTGACCTGCCATTTCCAATGGTCGAGCGAGTAGTCGCCGAGGAGCAGGAGCGCTTCAAAGGGCTCTTTTTTGTATTCTTCCTTGACGTCGTCAATGAATTTTTGCACGCGGCGAGCGTTCTCCATGCCGTTCCAATCCAGGTGGCAAAGGTGAATGTCGGACGCGAGCAGAATGCGTTTTCTTTGCAGTTTGCGATAAATGTTGCAAGCAAGGATTGCAAGCAGGGCGGCAAAGGCGGCGAAGATCAGTTCAAGCCCCCACGCCGGAACAAGACCTGCTCCATAGAGTACGATCGAAAAATCAAAGAGCGCGTGCAAAAGGATCGCAAGCGGATAGAGCGCGCGGCATTTCTTTTCTCTGACCGCGGCAAAGACGAGAACAGAGAAAGCAAGGTGCGCCGTGATGGCGGGCAGGCGCTCAAAAACGCCGAGCAGACACTCTCCAAAAGCAAGGTTCGCGTAGGGCTCAAGCTGTTCGATCAAAAGGGCGGTTTCGGCTTCGCTCATGCCTTTCGCAATCAGGCTTCCCAATCCCAGGTGAAGCAAGATCCCGATGAAGGCAAGCGAGAGCGTCTGAAATCCCACATAAAGGCTTTCAAAACCTCCATGCCCGACCCCATAGGAAACCGCAGTGCGGCGTCCCCGACGGTTTTTGAGGACGAATTTGAAGGCAAGGAAGCGCCCGGTTTCTTCAAAGATGCCGGCAAGAAGCCCCGCCACAAGATAGGTCAGCCAAACATTCGCGCTGATCGTTTTGGCAAGCGCATTGTCGGCTTGGAGCAGAAAATAGACGGGCGCAAGTTTGAGTAGAATTGCAAAGAGAAACCAGGTTGCAGCGCCGACCAGTACCGGCGCCAAAATTTTTTCATGTGTCTTTTTCTTCCAGACAATCATGAGGATCACGGGCAAAAGCATCATAAGAAGCCCTTGGACGATCATCCCCGCAATCGCTTCTGTGGTAAACTGTAACGATTCCATGGAAAACCCTCCTGCACTTTTTATCGGTTTGGAGTTGCTTTACCGTTATTATAACAGATGATTTTGAATTTGTATATAGAAAAATGGATCTTTCTCAAAGGAAACCGCACATCTTTCGGTAAAAAATGCAAAAGCCGCTTGCAAAACAAGCGGCTTTTGCGTTTTACATCAAATCAAGCGGCTTTCTTTTTGGCATACATCTTTTTCAAGATGGACTCCCAAACGATGCGGTAAAGAACGATCACGGCAAGCGTCAGCAAAAGATTGAGCGCACTTTCGCCAACGATTGCACCCGTTTCGCCCAGCACTTTCGCGTCAATTCCGGTGAACACGCTGATAAATTCCGAGATGAACATATGCACAAGCAGGATCGGCAGTGTACGGAGTCCGACCCAGATTAGCGCTTTGTTCAGCACGGGAATCTTCTCAAGCAGGCGGCTGAACGAAACCACCATAAAGGGTGCGGCAATGCCGAACAGCACGCACGGAAAGACTTCGACGGCGCCGAAGAAAATGAACACGCCTCCGGCAAAGGCTCCGGCTCCCGGAAATTGCCACTGGATCAAAGCAATAATCGCCAGAACCGCAATCGAATTGATGACCATCCACTTCGGCTTGGTATAATCCTTCGAGAGCAGTTTGCTTTGCCCGAACATGGCTCCGACAAGCATAAGCGCCACCGCCATAGGCACGTTCTGAATGTTCCAAGGGAGACCGAAGCCGATCGCATCAACCAGAACATTCAAAAGGAAAGTGCAAAGAACCAGTGCCGACGTCACCGAGATAAAGCGCTTGATTTTCGAGAGCGCAAAGTCGGCGATCAGGAAAAAGATGACATCTGCCATAAACATCGTCATAATAAACCAGAACGGCACGGTGATTCCGGTAAAGCTGATGCCGGTAGAAGGGTCGGCGACAGGCGCCATACTCTTTTCCGCAAGGCCGAAAAGAACCAGAGAGTTGCGGCTGAAAAGGAAGGTGAGATACTGTTTGACATTCGCCCAGAGCGCCTCTCCGAAGCCCTGCGTCGTCGTGATAAGGTTGTAAACCGTCGTGCAAAGCCAGATCACGCCGGAATAGATGAAATAGGGTTTGAGCAACTGTTTTGTACGGCGGCGAATGCTCTCTGACGGTTTTCTTGCGCCCGGGTGGTAATAGTAGCCCGAGAGTGTGAAGAAGAACGGCATCAGCCACACACCTGTGATTGCCATAATGATCTCATACCACTTCGGATAGTCGAAAATATGGACGAACATCACCGAGAGAATACCGATTCCCTTTGCAATATCCTGCGCATAGTCGCGTTTTTTCTCTTCGAGCGGCGCTGTGATTGTTTTCGCTTCAGCCATCGTCAATTACCCCTTTTTGAGTTTTGCCAAAACGTCTTTCTTGAGCGTGATGGCGTCGATCTTTCCGCTTCCGAGAAGCGGGAATTTGTCCATGATCACAAAATATGCGGGAACTTTATACTTTGCGAGCTTGCCCGAAAGCGTCTCTCTGGCGGCCTCCTCGTCAAAGCTTGCTCCGTCTTTGAGCAAAATCACGGCGGCGACTTCTTCGCCGAGCACTTCGTGCGGGACGCCGATCACCTTAACATCGGCAACACCGGGAAGCTGCGCCACTTCATCGGCGATTTCTCCGGGAGAAATATTCTCCCCGCCGCGGATAATGAGATCCTTTGCGCGTCCGACCAGTTTCAAGTATCCGTCGGGCAGGATCACGCCGAGGTCGCCGGTTGCAAGCCAGCCCTCGTCGTCCAGCGGTTGCTTTTCAATGGGAAGTCGATAGTAGCAAACGATCATTTCTTTGGAGCGAATGAAGATCTCGCCGGGCTGTCCGTCCGGGAGTTTTTCTCCGTTCGCAGGATTGCGGATCTCGATCTCGATTCCATCGACTCTTCTGCCGACCGTCTGGGTCATGTGCTCAAAGGTGTCCTCATAGCGCGTCATACTGATCACGGCGTTTTCGGACATTCCGTAAATGTTGCAGAAATGGTTGTTCGGAAGAAGCGAGCGGAACATCGTCATCTGGGACTCGCTGGTAGCCGAGCCTCCGAGCGCAGACGCGCGAAGAGAGGCGAGCGACTCCGGCGAAAAAGACGGCTGACCGATCATTGCAAGGAGCATTGTCGGCACGGTGTTGAAGATCGTGCACTGCTTTTCACGGATCAGTTCTGTGAGTGCCGCAGGCTTGTTGCTGTCGGGAATATAGGAAACACAGCCATAAAGCAGACCGATGCCGATGCAGGAACAGAAACCGAACACATGGAAGAGCGGCAAAAATGCGCAGATTCTGTCGGCACTGGTGAAATTGCATTCGGCGCTGATGGCCTTGACAGAATTCAAGAGATTAAAGGAAGAGGACAGAACGGCTTTCGGCTTTCCGGTCGAACCCGAAGTAAAGATCACAACACTCGGATCGTCGGAATGATACATTTCGCTGTATTTGTCCTTAATTGCGTCGTATTCGGAAAGGCGTTCGGTAAAGTCGCGGCCCATTCCGATATCATACATATAGGTAATGGTGGATCTGCCGCCGAGCAGAGCTGCCGAGAAAAGATTGAAATCGGTCAGTCCGGGGATCGCGCCGTAGCAAAGATGCGTGATGTCACCGATCTCGGCAATCGTCGCGATCTCATCGGGCTTCAGTCCGTAATTGACAAGCAGAGCGATCGCACCGAGCTTCTGCACGGCAAAGAAGGTCAGGATCCAGTTGATCGAGTTCGGCGAGCAAATGCCGACGTGAGTGCCTTTTTTGACGCCCGCTTTTGCGAGGTCGTCGGCAACAATCTGCGAGAGACGGTCAACATCCTGCCAGGTGTACTCGCGCCCCGCAAAGACGAACGCAAGTCCATCGTTTACCCGTTTTTTGAGCAACGCCTTAAAGCTGAGGTGACAATCTGCCACGTCCTGTTTTTTGGCGGAATGATTCAGAATGCTCGAAAAGCCGGTCACATCAAAGACTTCCATCACGAACTCGTTGACGTTGATGATGCGCATGGTGTCGTCCGAGAGCTTTTTCCGTGCGACCAGTAAAACGCGCAGCCCGGCAGAGGTAATATAATCGGTCCGATCAAAGTCGATCGTAAGATCGAGGTCTTTGTAATCGAGCTCAAGCAGAGCTTCGCTGAGCTTGGGAGCGGTCTCGGTGTCGATCACTCCTTCGGTTGCAACAACTACCCGATTGCCGTTTTTGAGGACTTTAACGTTTAGCATTGAAGTAGCTCCTTTCATATTGATAGTAAATCGATATTGACTGGAAAAATTATATCATCACAAAAAAGGGAGCTAATCAAGAAGTTTGAAAAAACTTTCCGGATCTTTTTTCTATCGCAAAAGGGAGCAGCTTCGCGACATATCCTTTTTGGTGGACCATCAAGGACTCTGAACCTATATGCGCGGCGTTAGATTGTGGTCAGCTACACTGCAGTGTTTGCCGCGCAATGATCCCTTTTTGCTGGCGCAAAAAGGGAGAAGGTTCGAGCTGGAGTGTTTTTGTGATACTAGTACGAAAATACTGCCTTTCAAAAAAAGATTTATCAGAAACGCAAGTATTATTTCGCCCCTTTGAAAATATGCTTCAATGTACGAATAGGATGAAATAGTCTGATTGCTACCTTCTCCCTAAAAAGAAATAAACAATGCGTAAAATAATAATGGCAGTAAGGATAAACCTTTTCAGCTTTTCCGTACCTCGGCACGTTTTTCTCGATTTCAAAAATGCCCAGCGAAAAAAATCTTTTAATTAGACGAGTTCCTTCCTTTAAAGGAAGTTCAGTAAGAAGATCTATCAAGTACTTTCTTGTTGAATAGATATATTTTCTTGTTCTATCCTTCAAAGAATCAGGATCTGTTTGATATTCTTCAACTAAGTAATTAATAATTTTACAGACAGAATCAATCCTCCTGCACTCTCGTTCCAGTTTGTTTCCCGCAAGGGTAAGAGAATCCGAATGTCTTCTCTGAAAATAAGTCGGAATATCAAGCGTTCCGGATCGTTTTGTATATTTAAGATAGTCAAAAACAAATAGAGTATCTTCACCAAAACTGATTTCCGATAAGTATCGAATATGGTTCTTTTCAATAATTTCTCTTCTAAAAAGTTTTTGTGTACAAGTTGTGCTCCGAACCTCCGTTGGCATCAATTCCCTACGTTTCTTCTTTCTATATTCGTCCTCCGTAAGTTCATCTTCAAAAAAATACGTTTTCAAGAAAAATATATCATTTTCGCTTTCAGATAAAATAGAACTTAATTCAGAGAGTATATTTTCCTGAATTAAATCGTCTGCATCGACGAACCAAATATAATCGCCTTTTGCCTGCTCAATACCTGTATTTCTCGCTGCCGAAACACCGCTGTTTTTTTGATGGATAAGCTTTATCTGGATATATTTTGCCGCATAGCCATCAAGAATTTCGGTGGTTTTATCAGTAGAACCGTCATCAATACAAATAATTTCGTAATCATTGGCAGGAATGTCTTGCTCCAAACATGAATCAAGGCATTCGCAAATGTATTTTTCACAGTTGTAAGCGGGTATTATAATTGAAAGCATCATAAAATTGACCTTCCGAGCGAATTTAATTGTTTTTCTTTCTTTTGTCTGTCAATCATTTTTTAGGGCCTACAGAAAACCTTTTGCCTGTTCTTTTAATGAGTTGTGTCAAAAAGACGAACTTCATTTGAAATACTGTTTTGAATGGCACGGGAATATTGCATTTTCTCGCTGTTTTCAAATATAGTCTGTTCACTGATCTAATAAAATTCAATTGTTTGAAATCGTAAAGTTTTACACAAGGGAGATAGTAGAACACCGTATCTGCAACATATCTCAAATATGAAGATTCGGTTTTGCAGATTTCTTTTTGTGGCAATTTCAATAAATAATTGAAAAATGCTTTCCAATTGCTTAATCGGTCGGTGTTATCTTGGAGAGATGCTAGTCTCCCGGAAATAGAGTCGCCTCTCAAAGTCCAATGGTATCCCACAACCGGTAAGAAAAGCACCGATGATATTTTATGGCAGAAGTTGAAAAAGGTGCTGTTTCTGTTCAAATGGAAAATCTTTTTCCTCTAATAAAGAAATGGCTTTATTCTGAAAAGGACATTTTTGCAAGAGAACTTGTTACAAATGGACTTGACG
>CADBFJ010000015.1 GCA_902793915.1 uncultured Ruminococcus sp. | reverse complement strand
GCGGTATACCAAGCACTGAAGAAAGGAGAGAAACATGAAACAGATCACAGGACATCTGGCTGAAAAAAACGGAAAATGGTATGCCGTCATAAACCTATATACCCCGGAAGGCAAGCGAAAAGAAAAATGGCACGGACTCGATCTTGAGTCGATCCCGGGTAACAAGCGGGAAGCCAACAAACGATTCGCCGAGGTGCTTTCCAAATACAATGTGGGAGACCTGTACTTAGAGCAATCGCTTACTAAGAATGAGTTGGAACGGCGGCGCATCGGAACGCTCCGCGTCGATGAGTACATGCGCGAGTGGCTGAACGGCTACAAGTCGCAGGTTTCCATCACCACATTCAACGCCTACGAGACGCTCGTTACATCGCACATAACGACCTACTTTTCCAAACTCGGAATGAGCATCTCCGAGATCACAGGGGAAGAGATCAACGATTTCTATGCGTTCCTCTACGAGAGGGGACTGAAGGGGGCGACGGCGCAGCGGAATCATTCGCTTTTGCACCTGGCGTTCAAGAGCGCCGTCAAGCGGAGAATCCTGCAAGTCAACCCCTGCGACCAGGCAGATCGCCCACGCTCCACGCAGTACATCGCAAGCTATTTCAATGCCGAAGACCTCAAACGACTGATGGACGGTTTGGACGGCGATCCGATGCGTATTCCTGTGATTCTAACTGCCTACTACGGTCTTCGCAGGAGCGAGGTGCTGGGAATCAAATGGAGCGCTGTGGACTTTGCGGAAAAGAGAATCAGCATTTGCCACAAGATCGTCGAGGACGGCAGCGAACTGCGAGGGCTTGATGTGATGAAAACAAAATCCTCCTACCGAACGCTTCCGCTCATTCCGTTCATCGAGGAAATCCTTATAGCCGAGCGGAACAAGCAAGCCGAAATGCAGAAGGTGCTACGCGGTGCCTACAACAAACAATATGCCGAGTATGTTTGCGTGGACGCCATCGGCAACCTCATCAGCCCACAGTACATCACCACGCATTTCCCGATCATTCTCAAGCGCCTGGGAATGAAGAAGATCCGTTTCCACGATCTGCGCCACTCCTGTGCCTCTCTGATGCTTGCGAACGGCGTTCCGATGAAGATGATACAGGATTGGCTAGGGCACTCGAATATGAGCACTACAGCGAATATTTACAGCCATGTAGACAGCGCCAGCAAGTTGGCGTCTGCCCGGGTCATCGACGATGTTCTTGGCAACAAAAAAGGGCAGAACCAAGAATGATTCTGCCCGGTTGGTTACAAAATTCCAAGAAATATAGTATGACAAATCTGGCCCAAATAAAAAATCAGTAGTACCTTGTTATTGAGAAATCTTTATATTTTTGACGCTCAAATATATCATTTCTTGATAAAAGCAAATCATATCCGCAATCTACGCCAGGGGCAGGAAATAGGTTTTCTGGGGTTAATAAGCTACCATTTCCCAACCATTGATCTGCATGGTCTATTCGAACCCTAAGTATCCCAACCACTTGAGAAGATAAATCATAATAAGATATTTGGTTCCCATCGCTTCCTCGTTTTCTAACGACTAAACCATGTTGTGCGTGAGGTCTCAAAAATGTCGATGGTAAAGCTGTCCGTAAATCAACAGTAATAAACTCACTATTAACGGATATCCCTTCTTTTTGTATGGCTTCATCACTAAACGGTATTGCTAACAAGAGAATATACTGATATAGTTGATCGTCTTTAAAGTCAATATTATATCTTCCAAAAGGCAATTCCCGCTTTTTATAGTGATAGTATTCAAGAATCCTGAGGCTTCTTTCTACTTCATATAACCCCATCCATAATGCAATCCAATGATTATCGACGACATCAATAAAATGAGTTGGGATCCCATAATGCTGAAGTGTTCCTTCCAATTTAAACCTGCATTCGGGTTCAAAATTGAGTTTCATTTCATTTGCTAAATTTTTTTCATTCTCAATTGCCTGCAGCAATTCGTTTAGTTCTTTGGTTCTTTTATCGGGGTGAGTACAACCTCGATAAAGTGAGGGGAGCAGTGTCCTGTGCATTTTGCATTGCCCGCGGTATAAAACATTTCCATAAGATCGATTATTGAACTTTGCATTCCCGATTAGCTGATTTAGGCCATGGATGGTTGTAACATCAAAGATTGGAACGGTGTTTCCATTTTCAAAACTGTAATCATTTCCTTCAAAATACTGGACTCCGGGAATGCTTACCCTTGAAGAGAGTATAGTTGGCTTTTGTAACATATATGATTCCTTTCAAAAAATAACCGCTCTGAGTCGATCAGAGCGGTTGTTTGGCGGAGGCAGAGGGATTCGAACCCCCGTGGGATTGCTCCCAAACGGTTTTCAAGACCGCCTCGTTATGACCGCTTCGATATGCCTCCGTATGAATTGTAGCTCGCAAAAGTGCGAGAAAACTGCGAGAAGGGAAATAAAAATGCTGTTACAAGACCTCTCGAAATCGCCGATTATCTCGCTTGATCGGCGGATTTCTCGAGTTTCTGAAAAATGGGAGGGACAGACCGAAGAGTTTTTCAAGACCGCCTCGTTATGTCCTGTTGCGGTGCCCGAAATTTTCAGGTCGCGCTTTGCCGCTCCCAAAATTTCGACCGCTGCCACGCCTCGCGCTCCCTGTTTCCGCCACAGGCGGCGGTCGCGTTCGTTCCCACTTCGATATGCCTCCGTATATTTGCTTATATCCTATCACAGTCTCACAAAAAAGTCAAGACCAATCTAAAACAGGGCACCGGTTTTTCGGTGCCCATAAGTTTATTTTCTATTGCTTTTCCCCCACTCGTAGAGGTAAAGATATTTGGCAAGGTTGCCGCCGTCGGTGGCAAGGAGAAAATGTTCGCCCTTGCGGGAAAAGACAAGTGAGGAGCCGCCGGAAAGGACTTCGAGCCCTTCGAGTTCATGATAGGGGAAGGAAAACGCGGCAATCGAGAGCTGTTCGGCGTCGCCTGCAAGCGTTCCGCTCACAAGAAGAGTCCTTTGGAAGTTTTCGTCGGTTGCAAAGAGGGTGACGCCCTCGTCGGAGAAGAATTGTCCTTGCCCAAAGCGCTCTTTGTAGGTGATTTGTTCGAGCGCCTCCCAGTCGGCGGGGGTTTTTACATAGGAAGGTTCGCCCTCGAAAAAGCCGTACTCGTTCCAGCGCATCGAGTATCCGCAAGAAGAGCAGGAAAGGGTAAAGCCATCGTCACGGCAGGTGAGGCTTCCGGTCGTTTTACAGGCAGGGCAGAGCGAATAGTAGCGTAAGATCTCGCCGATGCCGTGCTTGAAACGCAAGGGTTGCATCCGCTTTTTTTGTTCCTCGTAGGCGTCGGTATAGAGGTCGGTTTGGATTTTGCCGAGGAGTTCCTCGTCGCTCATGGCGGCGAGCGCCTCTTTGGAGTACTCGTTCACGATGCCGCTGGAGAAGAGCTTTCCTCGATTGATCGATTTTTGCCAGCGCGGTTGCAGGAAAAATCCACCCTTGGTGCGGAATGTGACAAGGCGGCATTTTGCCGCTTTTGCCAGTTGCGCCGCGGCGATGCCGAAAGGTTGAGTCTTGCCATTGTGGGAGAGTCGCCCCTCGCAAAAGACAAGGACGTTGTTGCTCCTTTTGATGCGGCGGAGAAGATCAAGCATAGCTCCCCCTTTGACCGAGCCTTTGAAGACCGGAATCGGGTGAAAGAGCTTGCCAAAAAGTTTGCCGAACAGCCCCATGCCGAGGATGTGCTGACTGCAAACAAAGTAGAAGTGATTTTTGATGTGCGACGACACCGCCATAAAATCAAAATCGGTGGTGTGGTTGGAATAAATGAGGATTGGCTCGTGATAGCGCTTCGGGTGTTTTGCGCGGACGCCCAGCTTGATCCTTGCCAAAAGGAGAAAGGCGGGGCGGAAGCATCGAAAGACGAAACGATAAAATCGGTCGCTCTTTGCCTTTTGTTTCATTCTTCACTCCAGGGCGTCTCGGGCTTTTTATGAAAGAGCTTTCTGCGGAAAAGGAAGATGTTATAAACGACGAACAGGACGACATACACCCCGAGCATGATGAAGGTGTTGGTCAGGCTTGATGCCGCAAAGCCCATGGTCAGAAGCAGAGGGGCGAGCATGACGAGCGAGGGGATGTTCTGGAGCACGATGTTGGAGGCTGCGGGGGTCACAAAGTTGGGGTCGATCTCGCGGAGCAGGATCATACCGGTCGATACCGTTCCCGTGACCGTGCCGAAGTTGGTCACAAAGCCCTCAACTTCATAGCCGGGATAGGCTTGCTTGGTCGCTTTTTTGACGTAGAAGAAGGTGAGGATTGCGCCCACCGTGCAGGTGACGACGAGCAGCAACCAGTTTTTGGTGATGTCCTCAAAGTCGATGGCGGCAACGCCTGCGATGATCATAAGGTCAAAGCAGAAGCCGCTGATGCGATCCATGAGGTGATTGCTGACGTAGTTGTGGTTGACGACCTTGCGTTTATTGAGTGCCTGAACGGTCAGGCGAATGAGAAAACCGAAGAGGAGCGCCCAAAGGAAGTTGAGTCCCCAGGCGAGGTCGCCGATTGCCTTGACGCCGGTCAACGCCAAGAGTCGCATAAAGCCGTAAGAAAGCCCGTAGGCAAGCGCCACAAAGCAGAACTGGATCGAGAGTTTATCAATCGATTCGGAGTTCGGAATCTCGTTTTTTTCGGAAAGGATTTCCACTTCTTCGGTATTCTGTCTGCGCGGCTTGACTTTTTCTTTGCGGATCGCGCGGTTGAGCGCGATAACGCCCACGATCGAACCGACGAGGAAACCGATCGAAGCGACGGCAAGCCCATAGGAAGCACCGCCGGCAAAGCCGAAGTTCAGTTCATATTTACTGCCCCAGGAGAGCGCGCTACCGGTGCTCTGTCCAAAGCCCATGGGCAGGATCAGCCCTGCGGCATAGAAGGATTTTGCGATGAAATAGAACGCGATCGAAATGCCGAGCCCCAAAATGGCTTGCAGCAGGTAGGAACCTGCCATAATGGCGCCGCTCTCGATGATCTTGACCGTGGGGACTTTGCGCTTTTCTTTCGGCGTCTTGATCGCCATGGCGGCAAAGCCAAGCCCCAAGCAGTGATAGGTGATCATTTGCATGACTTCATCGTCAATGAAGGCGGCAACGGCAGGGATCTGCTTCAGCCCGAACACGAGGACGCCGCCGATGAGCGCTGAGGGAATATAGAATTTGCGGATGAAAGGAATCTGCCTGCGAATCATGTTGCCGAGCAGCATGGCGCCGAACAGCATGGTGAACTGCATCAACAGTTTCCAAACCTGATCTTGAGAGAAATCCATGGTGTTTCTCCTTTGCAAATTTATTACTTTCCTATTCTATCATATCTCGGGGCGGATTGCAAGAAAAAAGAGGAAAATTCTATGAATTCTCTTCTTGCGTGGCTTTCTCTTTCGTCGATTTTTGGGGCTATCTCCGCGAAAAAAACGAAAGCGGTTTTTTCGGCGGCAAAGTTTTTCGACAAGTCTTGCAAAAATGTCCGTCGCGTGCTATACTGAAGCTACAAAAGAATCCGCAGATCATCACGGCGAAAAAAGTTTTTTGCCGGGTTGTCGGGGAGGGTGCAGGACCCTCTTCGGGGAGGAGGAAATGGCGGTGAAAAGCCGCCGCAACAGCCATTACCGTAACTGCAACGGGACACACGCCCGATTGCTCAAGTCGGAATGCTCGTCGGTCTGCGTCCGAAAATCGTCTCCCGGGCAATGGGGAGTCTGTCGGACAGAAGATACCGTATGGTATCTTTTTTCGGCGCGCTCTCTTGGGGAGGGTGCTTTTCTTTTTCTTTTGAACACAAAAGAAATGAGGATTTTTTACCATGAAAAAAACAGCAAGAGTTTTATCGATTCTGCTGGCGCTCCTGTTCGTCCTGTTCGCGTTTGCCGCCTGTGCAAAGGGCGTCGCTCGCGAAGGACTCTGGAAGGACGCCACCTACACGACCGACAAAACCTTCGGTAAGGGCGACAAGGTCGTGACGCTCGTCGTGACGGCCGGAGAAGAGAAAGTCACCTTTACCGTAAAGACCGACAAAGAAACGGTCGGCGAAGCACTCCTTGACGCAAAGCTCATCGAGGGCGACACCACCGAATACGGTCTTTATGTCAAAAAGGTCAACGGCATGACCGCCGACTATAACGTCGACCAGAGCTATTGGGCATTCTACATCAATGGCGAATACGCCATGACCGGTGTGGACGCAACCCCGATCGAAGTCGGAGCCGTCTATGGCTTCACTTACACAAAGTAAGACTCGCCTCACCCTTTTCGAACTGTTGCTCTTTGCCATGCTGGGCGCTCTCATGTTCGTTTCCAAACTGTTTATGGAATTCCTGCCGAACGTTCACCCCTTGGGGATGCTCACCATGGTCTATACCCTGACCTTCCGCAAAAAAGCGCTCGTTCCCATTTACTGCTATGTGTTGCTTCAGGGGATCTATGCGGGCTTTAACGTCTGGTGGATCCCGTACTGTTATCTTTGGACGATCCTCTGGGGTATCACGATGCTTCTGCCGAAATCTTTGCCCGAAAAGCGGGCGGCGATCGTGGTCTATCCTTTGGTCTGCTGCCTGCACGGTGCGCTCTTTGGCACACTCTACGCCCCCGCACAGGCGCTCTTCTTTCACCTGAATTTTCAGGGTATGATCGCCTGGATCGTGGCGGGACTGCCCTGGGACGGCGTTCATGCCGTCGGCAATTTTGCAATGGGATTTCTCATTCTGCCGCTTTACGGGCTTCTCTCGATGCTCTATTCCAAAATGCGGACGAGGGCTTGACAAACAAGAACGCTTTGGGTATAATGAAACAACCAGCTTCGCCGGACGGTCGCGCGGGATCATGCCGCAAGGTATTTCCGTGAGGAAAGTCCGGGCTTCACAGGACAGGATAGCTGATAACGTCAGCCACGGGTAACCGTCGGGAAAGTGCAACAGAAAGAAACCGCCGCGCAAGCGGTAAGGATGGAAAGGCGAGGTAAGAGCTCACCAGTTCCCATGGTAACATGGGTCCGCTGTAAACCCTATCCGAAGCAACACCCCAGGGACTGCTCGTCCGGCATATGGTCGGGGTGGCACGAGTTCGATTTTCGGCTCGGAGCGTTTCCGGCGACGGGACGCAAAGATTGATGACCGTCTTCAACGACAGAACCCGGCTTACAGGCGAAGCTGACAAAACCCCGCTTTTTGGCAACAAAAAGCGGGGTTTTGAATGATGGAATGAAGTGCACTTCGTGCATGAAGCGTCCTTCGGACATGAAGTGTGCCTTCGGCACGTGAAATCAGAAAACAACAAGCGCCCTCCGATCTTTCCGGCGAGCGCTTGTTCTTTTTGTTAAAGTTTTTTCGGAGAGGGTGCGGGGGAACCGCTTTTTTTCAAAAAAGGGTTCCCCCGCATTTCCTATCTATTTTTTCAAAATCTTCTTTGCTGCGCGTTTTGCGAGCGACAAGAGCTTATGGAAGCCGATTTTCAGCCCGTGCAAGAGAGCGCGGAGAGGAAAGAGAATGCGCCAAACCCAGACGTAGGCTTTATAGAAACCCGAATTTACGGTGTGGTGACGATCCTTTCGATAGAACTCGGTCACTTTGCCGAGGATCTGCTTGTGTTTTACCTCTTCGAGATAGTAGGTATTGTCGCCGCGCGTGATGCAGCAGCTTTCGTCTACCCAAAGGGCACGGTGAAGCACGTGTTTCCCATCGCGTCTGCGGTAGAGAATGAGGTCGTTTTGCTTCGGGGCTTCGCCCTCGCCATAGGAGCGGATGATGACGCGGTCGCGCCGATTTTTGAGCATCGGCCACATACTGTATCCTACCGTGGTGCTGACGAGGTAGCCGTCGCGCCCGAGCTGTTCTTCAATGCTGATCTTTCGTTCCATGCCGATCAGAGAACCTTTCCGTCTTTGAGTGCTTTGACCAGCTTTTGCACGTCGGCGCGGGCGGTTGCTTCGTCCACGTCGTATTCCTCGAGGAGAACTGCGACGAGCGAGTCCTCGGTTTGGTCGGCTTCTTTCATTTTGTTCCAAAGGAACGCGCCGGTTTCGTTGAGACGGATCATGCCGTGAAAGTTTTTGCTGGTTTCTCCAACCGGAACCGCCACAAAGGAAACGCCAACTTTCTGAATGGTGAAGTCTTTATCAATTCTCATATTCAAACTCCTCTTTGTTTCGTTTCATGGTGCGGTAGGCAAGCTCTGCCGCTTCGGGAGAGACCGTGCAGGACAGGACGTAGTAGGGAACCGCCGAAATCAGGCGGTTGAGTAGCTGCAGCTGCAGATCGACCGAGGTGCGTGTGCCGCGCAGATAGAGCTGGTGGGCGATCTTGGTAAGGATCTCCTCGTCGGTCGCTTTGCGGATCGCGTTTTTTTCTCCACGCTCGAGGAAGCAAATGCCACCGAGCGGAGCGCTTTTGTTGACGCCCCAACCCTCTTTTCCGTTCCAGGGCGTGCCGAACGCCGTCACGCTTCCGTTTTCGTTCATGCGGAAGAGCGGTTTGTCGCCGTTGAGGACGCTTGCGCCCGGGATCGTTTTGCACCACAAGGCGGTGTGGGTCGATTTGCCGACGCCGCTTTTGGCGGCAAAAGCGTAGGCGACGCCGTCCACGAGGACGACCGAGGAGTGCATGAGAAAAATGCTGTATCCCGGCAAAATTTCGCAGATGTGCCGATAGAGGCAGATGCTTTCGCAATAGTCGAACGGGAATTTTCCGTCTTTGCTTTCTTCTTTCAGCTCCTTATCGGTGGCAAAGACCGAAAAGGCGTAATCCTTGCGGGAGGAGCGATAGTCGCGACATTGATTCTCGACGTATGAGTAGCGGTTTTCCATGCGAATCGGGATGCCGCAGAGTTCTATGATGAACATCTCTCTCTCCTTTCGGGGACGTTACGCCTTTATTTTAGCACATTGGAAAGAGGATTGCAAGGGAGGAGCTTATTTTTGCTGATCAATGTTTTTCTCCGCGATACGGCGGATCATCGGGATCCGCGCGACAGCAACGGCGCCAAGCGCGGTGATCACGATCTCCGGGATCATATAAAGCCCGTTATAGACCGTGGAATAAAGCCAAGCGAGCGCTTTTCCGTGCACCGAAGTCAGGATCTTTTCGCCGAGGAAAAGTCCCTCTTGTCCGAAGAACCATTCTGCCCAGGCACCGTAGAAAATGTAGCCCGAGACGATATGCACCAGATAGCGGAGCGAGAGCGCCACGACGACGCCGAGTACCAAAGCTGCGGTCTTGTTTTTGATTTTTTTGCGGAAAATGCCGCCGATGCCGAGAACGGTGTAGGCGACAAGATAGTCCAGAATCAAAATCCAAACGGCTGCGCTATATCCCATGAAGTCGTCCGAGTTCGGGGTGAACAGCGCGACGAGGGAACCGCCCCTTGCGATGGAGAAAAGAATTTGGATGAGGGAATAGACCGCCGAGGAGAAAAAGCCCCAGCGCAAACCGAAGAGATAAGAGACGAGGACGATGGGAAGCATGCTTGCGATCGTAAAGCCGCCGCCGAAAGGCAGGTGCAAAACGGGGATAAATTCGCAGACGACGGCGAGCGCAGTCGCAAGCGCGATCATCATGGCGGAAAGGGTCAAGCGCGAGACTTTGTTGATGGATGGGGTTTTGACAGACATGGATTTTTCCTCCGAAAAAAATAATGAAAAACAGACCGCACGTCAGGTGCGGTCTGTTTGCGTATATTGCAAACGCGATCTCCCTACGACGGCATGATCCGTATCAGGTGAAAAGGGTTCAGGTAAATACCTGTCTCAGCCTTACGGCACCCCCGATCTGTGCGGTTGTTCCGATGGTCATTGTAGCACCGATCGACGCGTTTGTCAATAGCTTTAATAGTAATAATTCGGTTTGATCTCCTTCATGGACGGCAGCGTTTGCAAGACGGCTTCGTTTACCGTAATATAAGGAAAGAGAACTCGGCAGGCGTCTTCAAAGAGACCGTTGACAAGTCCCGCGGCAAAGCCCGAGAACCAAGTGGCGTACTGTTCGTTTTCATAGGCGCCGGACTCGGGCGCGGATTTGCAGAAAAGATAGTAATTGCCGCTCTCGTCGTCCAGGAAGGCGACTTCTCCCACTTCCATTCCGAGAAGCGAATCGACGATTTCGTCGAGGATCGAATTGTAGCTTGCGTTGGTCGGGAGATAGAGATCCCCGACGTATCCGCTCGCCTTTGCGTTCTCCTGCAAATAGGCGCTTTCCTCGGCGTAAGCCATTTCAAAGTCGGCTTTTGTTTTGATCGTGGAAAGCTCGGCGACCTTGTCGTAAAAAGCGTCCAGCGCGTCGCCCGAGAGAGGTGCTGTCGCATAGGAGGATCCGTCCTCCGCAAGGGCGATCGCGCGCACGCCTTTTTCTTTGTCGTAGGCGTAGCGCTCGGTCGCGTTTCCGTTTTCGTCGGGCAGGCGGTAGGTCACGCTTCCGTTGTCCTCGACCACCCGCACGCCGACAACGGTATCGTAGGCAATCTTGTTGTTTTCTGCGTCGTAATAGATCTCGTCGCCGTTTTCGTCGGTTTCATAGAGATAGGTGTAAGGATCGATGCGAACCAGATAGAGATGCAGATACTGTTCGTTCAGGTATTCTTCTTTCAGCGCTTTCCCAACGAGTGAGGCATTTTTGCCGTAAAGGCTCTCTTTGAGGGCGTCGATCTCTTCCTCCATGCGATAAAGCTCGAGGAGCAGATCGTAGTTGACTCCGTATGCCGAAAGGACGCCGTTGAATTTTGCTTTGGAGCCGTCGGCATCGGTTTCAACGAGCTCCGCAAGCGTGTCCTCAAGCTCTTTTGTGACCGCATCCGAAAGGGTCAGCCCACGCTCCGAAAAGAGCGCGTGCGCGGCGAGATAGTATTTGCAACTCTCAAGGATCTGCTTTGTCTCATATTCGTTGAGCGTTTCGACCGTTTCGCCGTCAAACTTGTCGGTGTAGTTCCAGAAGGCATCCTCTGTGGCGTTGTAGCCGCCGACCGTTACGCCTGAAGCGGCAAGGCTCCCTTTGGCGCGCGAAGCGAGCAGTTCAAAATAGTTGGACGGGAAGGTCAGCGTTTTTCCGTCCTTTTGATAGGTCAAAAGGGCGTTTTGCTTTTTGCCGCAGGAGACTGCCGAACAGCAAAGGACAAGGAGCAAAAGGGCGAGCAGGAGCGAGCAAAATCGTTTCATGTTGGTTTCCTCAAAACGAAATTTTATTTGGATTGCAGGGATGAAAAATCGGCAAGCAGGGAAGAGAGCACGGTGAGCACCTGTTCTTTCGGCTTGATCTTTAACCGCAGAACCGGTTTTAGGGAAGGCGTGCGCTCAAGCGCGTAGGATTTGGCGAGAGAGGCAAAGTGGTTGGGATCGATCCGATCGAGAGATAGGAAAACGACCGAGCCTTCCTGCCGCACCGAGGTCAGCCCGCATTGCAGAGCAAGCGAATGGACAAGACCTACGCGGAGGAGATTTTTTGTGGCGTTTGGCATCTCTCCGAAGCGGTCGAGCAGCTCGTCGGTCAGATCGAGCAATTCTTCCTCGCTCGAAACGAGCGCGATGCGTTTGTAGATTGCCATGCGCTGGGGGAAATAGGGGATATAGCGCTCGGGCAGATAGGCGTCGCAGGTGAGCGAGACCGTGCAGTCGCGCTCGGGGGCAGGAAGCTCTCCCTTTTCTTCGAGCACCGCGCGGTTGAGCAGCTTGATATAGAGATCGTACCCGACGGCGTCGAGATGACCGTGCTGTTCTGCTCCGAGCAGATTTCCCGCGCCGCGGATCTCAAGGTCGCGCAGGGCGATCTTAAATCCCGCGCCAAACTCGGCGTACTCGCGGATGGCGGCAAGGCGCTTTGCGGCAATATCCGAAAGAGCGAGGTTTTCGGGCACCGTGAAATAGGCGTAAGCCCTGCGCGGCGAGCGCCCGATGCGCCCGCGGATCTGGTGGAGCTGCGAGAGCCCGAGCCTGTGCGCGTTCGAGACGATGAGCGTGTTGGCGTTGGGAACGTCCACGCCGGTCTCAATGATCGTGGTGCAGACGAGCACGTCGATCTTTCCCGAGAGCATTTCCGCCCAGATCGCTTCGAGGTCGTCCTTTTCCATTTGCCCGTGGGCGACCACCACGCGGGCGTCGGGCAGGCGTTCCGAAAGCCGCTTGCCGAGGCTGTAAATCGTGTCGATCGAGTTATGCAGATAAAAGACCTGTCCGCCGCGGCGAAGTTCTCTGCGGATGGCTTCTTCAATGATGAGCGGATCTTCCTCCAGAACGTAGGTTTGCACCGGTTGACGGTCGCCGGGGGCTTCGTCAAGAATCGAAATATCGCGGATGCCGCCGAGCGCCATATTGAGCGTGCGGGGGATCGGCGTTGCCGAGAGCGAGAGAACGTCGGTGCCGACCGAAAGTTGCTTGAGCTTTTCCTTTTGCGCCACGCCGAAGCGCTGTTCCTCGTCGACGATGAGGAGTCCGAGATCGCGGAAGGAAATGTCCTGGGAGAGCAGGCGGTGGGTTCCCACCACGATGTCAATTTCTCCCTTGGCAAGGCGGCGGAGCGTCGTTGCCTGCTGCTTCGGCGTACGGAAACGCGAGAGCATATCGACATTGACGGCAAAGTTACGCATCCGGCTCTGGAGCGTTTGGTAATGCTGGAGCGCAAGGAGCGTCGTCGGCACAAGGATGGCGACCTGTTTGCCGCCCAGCACCGCTTTGTAGGCGGCGCGAAGCGCCACTTCGGTTTTTCCGTAACCGACGTCGCCGCAAAGCAGGCGATCCATCGGGGTCGGTTGCATCATGTCGTGCTTGATCTCGTTTGCCGCCTGGATCTGGCTTTCGGTTTCGTCGTATTCAAATGCATCCTCAAACGCCTGTTGGTTGGAGTCGTCGGGCGGGAAGGCAAAACCGGGCAGACGTTTGCGGGCGGCGTAGAGCTTGATGAGGTCTTTTGCAAGCCCCTCCACTGCGGCTTTGGCTTTGGCTTTGGTATTCTTCCATGCCGTTCCGCCGAGGCTTGAGAGCTTGACCGTTCCATCCTCGGCTTTGGCGCCGATATATTTGGAAACCTTGTCGAGCTGTTCGATCGGGAGATAGAGCTTGCCCGCGCCGGCGTAGCGGATGGCGACGTAATCTTTCTTGACGCCGTCGCTCGTCAGCGTTTCAATGCCGGTGTAAAGACCAATACCGAAATCCTCATGCACGACATAGTCGCCGACTTCGAGATCGGTGTAGGAAAGTAGGCTGACCGCGTTTTTGCGGTGCTTGAAGCGAGGCGCCTTTTGTCGTTCGGTCTTGTATCCCATCCCCTCGGTCTGCGCTCTCGAGAGGAGCACGATCTTGGGCAGATGGAGTTCAAACCCCGGGAGCATGGAGCCACTGATGACCAGCACCTTGCCGGGAATCCGGTTGCGGATCGGCGTCTTACCGTCGTCCAAAACAAAATCGGCGTCCTGCAACAGTGCCCTTGTTTCCTTTGCGGCGGCTTCGCTTTCGGTTTCAACGATGCAATAGTAGCCGCTTTGCACATAGCCGTGCAGATCTTCGAGAAAGAGGTTTTCGTTCTCGGCATAAGAGACGGTCTGGCGAGTGCGGAAGGTGAAAATGCCCGCAAGCTGTCTTTGCCCGGGGCTTCTCGCCACCGCGTCGAGGCAGACGGTTGCCATGCGTCCGTAGTAGGCTTCGAGATCGGCGGCGCTTTTGGCGTAGATCGCGTACTTTTTTGCGACCGTTCCGCCGTCGCAGAGCTCTTTGACGATCGTTTTTTGATAGGCTTCGCGCGCCGCCGCCTTTTCGCGCAGATTCGCTGTGCCGAAGAGGACGACAAGCCGCCGCTCGTCAAGATAATCGAGCAGGCAGGTCTTTTCGGGATAGACGAGCGAGAGATATTTGTCGAGGAATTGCAGGTCGCCGTCCCCATTTTTGGCGGCGGCAAGGAGCGCGCTCTCGCGCCGCAGTTCCTCTTTGGCATTTTCGTCGGTTGCTTTTTTGAGCTGGCTCTGCACGGCGGCAAGAACGCGGTCGAGCGCGGCTGCGTCGGGGAGCACCTCTCTTGCGGGGCAGAAGGAAACCTCTTTTACCTGCCTCGTCAGGCGTTGGGTATCGGGGTCAAAAACGCCCATGCGGTCGATCTCGTCGCCGAAAAATTCAAGGCGCAGGGGGTAGGTCCCCGAAAAAGTTTTGCCATCGTCGTCAAGATAGGTCCCGCGCGGGGGAAAGAGGTCGAGAATGCCGCCGCGGACGGCGAACTGCCCGGGGCTTTCGGCAAGCTCCGAGCGTGAAAATCCCGCCGCAAGCAGAGCCTCGACGAGTTTTGCAAGATCAACCTCCTCGTCGCTTGAGAGTTTTACACGCGAAGCGGCGAGCTTTTCTTTCGGAATGGTAAAAGAGAGCGCGGCATCCGGCGTGGCAAGCAAGAGGTCGGGCGTGCCGTCGAGCAGCGCCGACAACACGGAAAGCCTCTCCTGTTCGTACTCGTGAGAGGCGGTCATGTGATAAAAGGTCAGGTCGCGCGCGGGGTAGTGAAAGGGATGCAGCCCTTGCCCCGCAAAGAAATCGCAGAGCGTGCGGCACTCCTTTTCGTCGGGGCAAAGCAGGAGCGGAATGCCGCCCCCGTAAGTCTTTGCATCCTCAAAAAGCGCGCCGAGAAAAGCGAGCGTCGCCCCCTCGCAAAGTCCCGTGGTGAGGATGGGCATGGGATCTTTTGAAAACTCTTTTTTCAGCGCGTCGCAAAACTGGCTGTATTCGGGCTCCTCCCGAATGAGGTCGTAAAACAGGTTCATTCGGTTGCCCCCGTGTGGGAGTTGCAAAGGTTCACGGCTTCGTCAAAGCGATCCGAAAGCACAAGCTCCACGCCTTTTGCGGCGCATCCGAACGCCGAGAAGAGCGCGTCCCGATCCTCTTTCGGGAACTCGCCGAGCACCCAGTCCACGAGATCGTAGTCGGGATGCGGTTTTTCGCCCACGCCGATGCGCAGGCGGGGGAAGTCCTCGCTCCCAAGTTGTTCGATGATATTTTTGAGCCCGTTGTGACCGCCCGCAGAGCCTTTTTTGCGCAGGCGGAGCTTGCCGGGGGCAAGCGCGATCTCATCCGACAGCACGAGGATGTGGTCGGGCGCGATCTTGTAAAAGTCAGCAGCTTCCTTCACCGCAAGCCCCGAAAGGTTCATCATGGTTTGGGGCTTCATCAAAAGCGCGCGTGCACCGCCGATCTCGCAATCCGCTACCAGCGCATGGAATTTCAGTTTGTCAAGCTTTACGTTTCCGACCGTCTGGCAGAGGTAGTCCATGGCGAGAAAGCCCGCGTTGTGGCGGGTGCGGGCGTATTTTTCACCGGGGTTGCCGAGCCCGACCACAAGCCATGCGATCGGCTTTTTCTCGCTTCCTTTGGCGATTTGCTTGAACAGATCAAAAATGTTTCCCATAATGCTCCTTCGCGGTAGTTTGCCGCAACGACGAAAGGCGCCCGATCCCAAACGGTGGGGGATCGACCGCTTATCTTTTTCTTTTGTTTCTTTTATTATACATACACCGGCGCGCGCTGTCAAATGCTTTTTTTGCGCTTTTTGCGACCGTTCACAAAAAATTTACAATAGCGAAGCAAAATTCAGCCCGGAAATCTATGGCAAAACAAGAAAATATATGCTATAATATATCGGCTTGTTGGAAGCAGGCGACCGAAAATGGCTTTTTTCGGTTTTTTGCTCCCGCAGAACACGGTCAAACATTTTATGGAGGATAACAAAACTATGGCAAAAAAGTATTGCTACCTGTTCACCGAAGGCGACGCCACCATGCGCGAGCTGTTGGGCGGCAAAGGCGCAAACCTTGCGGAAATGACCAAGATCGGTCTCCCCGTTCCCCAGGGCTTCACCATTTCCACCGAGGCTTGCACCAAGTACTATGAGGACGGCCGCGTCATCAACGACGAGATCATGGCAGAGATCTGGAAAAACGTTGCCGAGATGGAAAAGATCAACGGCAAAAAGTTCGGCGATCTCGAGCATCCGCTCCTCGTTTCGGTTCGTTCGGGCGCCCGCGCTTCCATGCCCGGCATGATGGACACCATTCTGAACCTCGGTTTGAATGATGAAGTCGTTGCCGCCATGATCAAAGGCAACCCCGATCCCAAATTTGAGAGATTCGTTTACGACTCCTACAGAAGATTTATTCAGATGTTCTCGGACGTCGTTATGGAAGTCGGCAAGAAATACTTTGAAGCTCTTATCGACAAGATGAAAGAGAAGAAGGGCGTGAAGTTCGACGTTGATCTGACCGCCGCTGACCTCAAAGAGCTCGCAACCGAGTTCAAGGCAGAGTACAAGAAACAGCTCGGTGAAGACTTCCCGTCTGATCCGAAGGTTCAGCTCTACGAAGCAATCCGCGCGGTCTTCCGTTCCTGGGACAACCCCCGTGCAAACGTTTACCGCCGCGACAACGACATTCCCTATTCTTGGGGTACTGCCGTCAACGTGATGCCGATGGTCTTCGGTAACCTGAATGACAACTCGGGTACCGGCGTGGCATTCACCCGCGATCCCGCTACCGGCGAGAAGAAACTCATGGGCGAGTTCCTCTTCAATGCACAGGGCGAGGACGTTGTGGCAGGCGTCAGAACGCCGATGCCGATCGCGCAGATGGCCGACAAGTTCCCGGAAGCTTACAAGGAATTCGTCAAGGTTTGCGGCATCCTTGAAAACCACTACAGAGATATGCAGGACATGGAGTTCACCGTTGAAAACGGCAAGCTCTATATGCTCCAGTGCCGCAACGGTAAGAGAACCGCGCAGGCAGCGCTCAAAATCGCTTGTGACCTCGTTGACGAGGGCATGATCGACGAGAAGAAAGCCGTCCTCATGATCGATCCTCGTAACCTCGACACCCTGCTCCATCCGCAGTTTGACGCAAAGGCTCTCAAAGCCGCCAACCCGGTCGGCAAAGGTCTTGGCGCATCTCCCGGCGCCGCTTGCGGACAGATCGTTTTCTCCGCAGAGGACGCTGAAAAGTGGAAGGCAGCCGGCAAGAAGGTCATTCTTGTCCGTCTCGAGACCTCTCCCGAAGACATCACCGGTATGAAAGCATCCCAGGGCATCCTGACCGTTCGCGGCGGTATGACCTCTCACGCAGCCGTCGTCGCCCGCGGCATGGGCACCTGCTGTGTTTCGGGTTGCGGTGACATCGTGATGGATGAAGAGAACAAAAAATTCACCCTCGCCGGCAGACCCTACCATGAAGGCGACGTCATCTCGATCGACGGCACCACCGGTAACATCTACGGCGAAGCAATCCCGACGGTTGACGCTACCATCTCGGGCGACTTCGGCCGCATCATGGGCTGGGCGGACAAGTACCGCAAACTCCAGGTGCGCACCAACGCCGACACCCCGAGAGACGCAAAGAAGGCTCGCGAGCTTGGCGCAGAAGGCATCGGCCTCTGCCGCACCGAGCATATGTTCTTTGAGCCGGCTCGTATCGCCGCGTTCCGCGAAATGATCTGCGCCGACACCAAGGAAGAGAGAGAAGC
>CADBFJ010000014.1 GCA_902793915.1 uncultured Ruminococcus sp. | reverse complement strand
TCCGGGCGTCTGCAAAGGCCTTTTTGGCATCCTCCGAGAAGAGCGCGTCCTCCCGATAGGAAGAAAGGAGCGGAACAAGATAGGGCTTGAGCATTCCCACTTCGTAAGCAAGCGTGGAATCGATCTGCTCGCGGCAACGATGCTTGAAAGGAAAAATCGCTTTCTCCTCGTTCTCTCTGACCCCTTGCCAGAGGAACATGGTAAACTCGGCGTCGGCAGAACGGTGACGATAGTCGCGAACGATCCTGCGCATGAGACGAAGCTCGTTCGGGGTGAAGCGTTCCCCGCCGGTCAAAATCGAGGACTCTGGCGAAATATAGATGCTTCTGTAATCGGCTTTGGAAAGAATGGTATCCACACTCGGGTAGAGGACTTGAATGCCCTCAAAGAGAAAAACGTCATCCGCTTCGGGGGTCAAAAGCTTGACCGCGTCCTCTCTGTGCCCGGTATGAAAATCAAATTCGGGCAGTTTGGTCGGCTTGCAGGCAAGCAAGCTTTCCACCGTGCGCGCAAGAAACGGCAGATCCATCGCTTCTTCCGAATCGAAATCGAGTTTGACCGTGGGGTCGAAATTCCCGGTGCGAACAGCTTCCACGTCCTTAAAAAAATTGTCCAAGGAAACGACGATCACGCGGCGACCGCTGTTTTCAAGATGCGAGATGAGTTTGTTTGCCGCCGTCGTCTTGCCCGAACAGCTGGGACCGGTCAACCCCAAAATTTTCAGGTTGGAAAGCTCGGCAAAAGCGCGGACTTTCTCCTCGGAGCGCCGTTCAAAAGCTTCATCGGCGTCCCGTACCAGTTTTTGCTGCTGCACAGGTGTCAAATCGGAAGAAATGCGATACTCCATAATACTCCTTCTATACCAAATCTCAAATCAAGCCGTGCTCGATGTAAAAACGCTCAATGGCTTTGTTCTTTTCATCGGTGCTCTCATCCTTTAAGTATTCGTAAGGATACTTCGGATAGAACAGGCGTTCGATCACGGGTTTGCCACCGACAAGCGGACTATAATCCACGAGCTTTGCGACGGCGCCTGCGCCGCAGGCAAAGATCGAATGGACTTCTTCCATCATATAAACGTTGTAGCGCCCCTCGGTTCCCTCTTTGGCAAAGCCGACGTTCTCAAGGTTGCCGACCGTGTTTTTCTGGCGATACATATAGTAAGGCAGATAACCTTCCTGTTGGGCTTTGAGTTGCGAATAATCAACGCATTTGCCCGCGTCGCCGCCACGGAAGGAATAGATACTGCTCCCGGTTTTGACGATCTCCGCCGCTTTTTTGATGCAGAAAGTATGTACCGTGATGTTTTCGGGCGCAAGGCTCAAAATCTTATCAAAGGTTGCGGAAAAGGTCTTAAAGGTATCTCCCGGCAGACCGACGATCAGATCGGTGTTGACGTTCGGAATTCCCGACTCGCGCGCCACGTCGTAGGCGCGGAAAAACTCTTCGACCGAATGACATCTGCCAATGCGGGAAAGCACTTCCTCGCAGAGCGACTGGGGATTGACGCAAACTCTCGTCACGCCGTATTCCTTTGCAACCGCAAATTTTTCCGCCGTGATGGTATCGGGACGACCCGATTCGAGCGTGTATTCTTCAAGCGATGAAACGTCGATCCATTCGGCAATTTTGGAAAGAAGCAGACGAAGCTGGTCGGCAGTCAGGATGGTCGGCGTACCGCCGCCGATATAGACCGTTTTGACGTGGAGCCCCAACTCTTTGATCTTTGCAAAAGTCTTATCCATATCGATAAGGAGATGGGAAAGATAATCGGGAATAAGCGACAAAAGTTTGTCGGAGGTGTAGGAAACAAAAGAACAGTAGGCGCATCTTGTCGGGCAGAACGGGATCGAGATATAGATGCTGCAATCGCGCGGATCGATCTCTCCGATGATCTTTTGCTCGTTGAGCGCCACGTCGGTGGCAAGCGCCGCCTTTTTTGGGATCACGAGATAATCCGCCATCAGCGCTTTTTTGGTTTTGGTTTTACCAAGTCCGCTCTGGAGAAGCTCGGTTGCGACCTTGGAAGGGCGCACACCGGTCAACATCCCCCAGGAAGGACGGTAGCCAAGCAACTCGCCGCACGCGGCAATCACAGCGGCGCCGCAAGCCATTTTCAATGCCTTGTCGGGACCGCAAGTTTCGCTGTATTCGACGGAACGCGTCGCTTCGGCGGTCTTCCCTGCCGCCGCGACAACCGCCGTTGCCTCTGCACCCTCTTTGGTCTTGTTGAGAACGAGGGAAAGCTCTGGACTTCCCGGGTGTTCCTCGGCGTTCTCTCCAAACTTTTCACCGGGAAAGAAGATCATACAAAGGGTTTGCACATAGTAGGGATTGATTTTGCCGTCAATTTTCAGTTTCATAGAACCCTTATGACCTCCTTTTCGTTTTTAAAACATCGGTATCCATCACGATGGTCACAGGTCCATCGTTGAGGAGCGACACTTTCATATCGGCGCCAAAGATCCCGTATCCCACGTGGGAAACGCCTTCTTCGAGTTTTTTGCCGAAATACTCATAAAGCGGTTTTGCAACGTCGGGCTTTGCCGAGGCGAGAAAATCCGGTCGGTTGCCGCGACGGTAGTCGGCGAGAAGCGTGAACTGCGAGATGAGCAAGATCTCTCCGCCAATCTCACGAATCGAACGGTTCATTTTGCCGGCTTCATCCTGAAAGATCCGCAGATCGAGCACTTTTTTCGCCAAGAGATCGGCGTCGCCCTCGACGTCGCCCTCTGCAACGCCGAGAAGAAGCAGATACCCGGCGCCGCAAGAGCCGACGACCTTTCCCTCTACTTCCACCGATGCATGTGTGACCCGCTGAATGACTGCTTTCATTTTACGCAAATCCTCTCACAATGTTTTCCACGCCGTCGAGCTTGCGCAGGCGCGATACGATCGATTCGTAATGATCGACGTTACGACAGCCGATCTTCAGATTGATGACCAGTTTTTCCGCCATTCCGATATAAAGGATCGAAACCTTCATATCCGCCAATACCGAAGTGATGTCGGCAAGCATCCCGATCCGGTCGCTGACATAGATCTGGAGCAGTGCTTCGTACATCCCCTGCCCTTTGCCGCTGGCAACCGCGTTTTCCCAATGGGCTTCTTTCCATCTCTCGGGTTCTCCGCCGTCTTTCATACTTTGGATGACGTTGGGGCAATCGATCTTATGGATCGAAATGCCATAGCCGCGCGTAACAAAGCCGATGATCTCATCGCCCGGAAGCGGGTTACAGCATTTGGCGAACTTGACAAGGCAACCGTGTTCTCCGTCCACCACAACGCCGCTGTTCGAGCGGATCTTTTTGCCGGTGGCTTTGGAAACGGCTTCGGCAATTTTTTCTTCCTCGGTTTGCTCAACTTCTTCGGGACGAACGACCTTGGCACATTCCTCTTCCAAGCGCAACTGGAGCTTAGAGAGCGAGATGGCGCCGTAGCCGATGGCGTTGTAAAAATCTTCCAGCCCATTGTATCCGACCCTATGAGCAAGGCTTTCGGCAATTTCGGTCTTCTGCGCTTCGGTACAGGAGCGGCAGATGCGCTTGATCTCGGATTCGAGCGCGGCTTCGCCGACCGCGATGTTTTCGGAGCGTTTCTCCTTTTTGAACCATGCGCGAATCTTGGAACGTGCCGAACTGGTCTTGACAATCTTCAGCCAGTCGCGGCTCGGTCCCTTGGAAGAAGAAGAGGTTAAAATCTCAACGATCTCTCCATTGACGAGAGTATGGTCGATCGGGACGATCATGCCGTTGATCTTGGCGCCCACCATTTTATCGCCCACCGCCGAATGGACGGCATAGGCAAAGTCGATGACGTTGGAACCGTTGGGGAGCGAAAAAACGTCGCCCTTGGGAGTAAAAACAAAAACCTCATCCTGGAAAATATCGGTTTTGAGCGCATTCATAAACTCGTCGGGGTCTCTTTGATCGTCCTCGGTTTCAATAAGGCGCGAGATCCATTCAAGTTTCTTGTCAAGTTCCTCTTTCGAGGATGCGCCCGACTTATATTTCCAGTGCGCGCAAACGCCGTATTCGGCGACCTGATGCATTTCCCAGGTACGGATCTGAACTTCAAACGGAATCCCGTCGCGCCCGATGACCGTGGTATGCAGGGAACGGTAAAGGTTGGGTTTTGGGGTGGAAATATAGTCCTTAAATCTGCCCGGGATCGAGTTGAACATCTCGTGGATAAGCCCGAGCGCGGTGTAACATTCCAGTTCGGTGTCAACGATGATCCGCAGAGCGTAAAAATCGTAGATCTCATCGAAAGACTTGTTTTGGTTATACATCTTCTTATAGATCGAATAAACCGACTTAATGCGCCCTTCGAGCGAAAAATGGATCTTATTCTCGGCGAGCTTTTGATCGACCTGCTTGCGGATGTTTTCAATGAAATCAACGTTCTGCCCGTATTTTTGGTCAATGTATTTCTGAATCTCGGCATATCCTATGGGATCGAGAAAACGAAGGCTCAAATTCTCCAGTTCCTGCTTGATCTTTTGCATACCGAGCCTGTGCGCCAATGGTGCATAGACCTGCATGGTTTCCAGCGCGGTCAAGCGGCGTTTGCTATCCTCTTTTGCCGAGAGCGTGCGCATATTGTGGAGTCTGTCACAGAGCTTAATGAAGATGACGCGAATATCCTTCGACATGGCAAGGAGCATCTTGCGCAGGTTCTCAATGTGGGCTTCTTCACGGTCTTCCACTTGAAGAGAGACAATTTTGGTCAGTCCGTCCACAAGGAGCGCCACGTCTTTGCCAAATCCCTTTTCGATCTCTTCCACCGTGACCTGACAATCTTCAACCGTATCGTGAAGCAACGCCGCACAGATCGAATCGGTATCGAGTTCCAGCCCCGCAACGATCTCCGCAACCGCGATCGGGTGCGAAATGTAGGGCTCTCCGCTCATGCGGAACTGCCCTTCGTGATGGCTTCTTGCAAACTCATACGCCTTTTCGATCTTGGGCAAATTATATTTCTTTTTGGTCGCTTTCAGTAATTGGATCAAATGCTGAATGTCGGTATGGACCGATAACTCTTGGTTCATAGTGTAGCCTCGTGGAAAAAATCAATTCTTTTGCTGGGTTGTAAGGCGAGCGAGGAGAGCCGATCTCGAAAGGTCGGTTTTCTCGGTCACCTTCGGGAACTCCAATAAATAAGTATTCGGAACCGGTTCGGTGAGATGACAAAGGTTCAGTTCGTCAAATACCGAAAGGATCACTTTCAGTTTGATATATCCAACAGATCCGCCGCAAAGATCAAACAGCCGCGGAAGGGAGAAAAGCGAAGTGCTTTCCCGCTCCTGTGTGCGCAAAATCTTATAGACGAGCGCAAACTCTTCTCTGCTTGGCAAGACCTCTTCCTTCGGTGAAAAGGATGCGCCGGAAAGGATCTCCCGATAGCGTTCTTCCTGCTTTCTCATCTCTTTTGCAAGGCTTTCGGCAGGTCGTAGTTCTTCCACCTGAAGTTGCAAAGAGGAAGTTCCGCGGAACTCATTGATATTGAGATGGAATAGAAGATCGACGAGATCGCCGGGAGAAACCGGAAGCCTCGACGGCGAGCACTTGAATTTGACGCCCGTCCATTGGATGCCGTCCTTTTGAAAACGAAAGCGGGAATGCTTCCCCTCACCGATCGGGGTCACATCAAGGAGCGTCACGTCAGAGAGCTTTAAGATCGGCTCCGGGTTTCCCTGCCCGAAAGGCTCCATGGCAGAAAGCTCCTGCGCAAGGCGCAGAGTCAGTTCGCTCGAGGTCGCTTCGCAATCATATTCCACAGCGCCCGCAACGCCTTTTTCATCGAGGTGCGAGCGGATATATTCATTGAGCGCATGGCGGAACGCGGGAACGTCGCAACGGCGAATGGTCAGCCCTGCCGCCAGTTCGTGCCCGCCGTGTTTTACCAGTAGGGATGCGCATGCGTCAAGCGCCTGCGCGAGATTGACTCCTTTGACGCTTCTGCAGGATCCGACGCCGAGATCGTCCCCAGCGGGAAAACCCCGGCTCGCGCCGTCAAAGGAAATGAGGATCGAAGGGATCC
This sequence comes from uncultured Ruminococcus sp., assembly GCA_902793915.1. Classification (GTDB taxonomy): domain Bacteria; phylum Bacillota; class Clostridia; order Oscillospirales; family CAG-272; genus UMGS1865. Next base: position 11,711 of record CADBFJ010000014.1, on the reverse strand, counting down.
CGTAACGTTCGGTCAGTCCCGATGCCGCAATTCCAAGGATCCCGCGGTGCCAGGTATCGTCTTCAAGAACGATCACAAATTCGCGCTCTTCGGGCGGAAGCGCATCCGCCTTGCGGTATGCCGATTCCACGATGCGGTTTTCTTCGGCAAGCCGTTGCGCGTTCATTTCGCAAAGAGCGTTTGCAAGGAGCTTTGCCGTTTCCGCGTCCTCACTTAAAAAGAGTTCCACCGCACGAGAAGCCGTTTCAATTCTCCCCGCCGCATTGATACGTGGCGCAAGCTGATAGCCGATATAGCCCGAATTGATCTTTTTGGGACGATCGCCCGAGGCGGCGTCCATCAGCGCGCGAAGCCCGATTCTCTCGGTATTCTTGAGCCGCTCCAAGCCATAGGTGACGAGCAAACGGTTCTCGTCGGTCAAGGGCATTAGGTCGGCAACGCTTCCGACGGCAACAAGATCGAGATATTCCCGAGAGATCCTTTGGATCACGTCAAGCGTATCCTCTTCTCCCGCTCGTTTTGCAAGGGTGAGTTCGCAAGCGCAGACCACTTTGAAAATGACGCCAACGCCCGCAAGTTCTTTGAAAGGATAAGGATCGCCCGGCTTGTGGGGGTTGACGATTGCAACGGCATCCGGTAGTTCCGCCTGACACTCGTGGTGATCGGTCACCACCGTATCAATGCCGAGCGAAGTGGCGTATTCCACTTCTCTTACGGCTGTGATACCGTTGTCAACCGTGATGATAAGCGTCGCTTCGTCCGAGGCGATCTCGTCGATCGAAGACTGCGACATACCGTAGCCGTCGCCGAAACGATTGGGAACGTAGTAACGCAGACGCGCACCTTTGCTCGCAAGATAGCGGTACAGGAGCGTCACCGAAGTAACGCCGTCAACGTCATAGTCACCGAAAATCGCGATGGTTTCCCCTCGTTCAATCGCCCGCAGGATGCGTTCGACCGCAAGATCCATCCCAGAGAGTAAAAAAGGATCGTAAAACGAGGTATCCGATTGTTCAAAAAAGGTTCGTATCTGTTCAACCGTTTTATATCCGCGCAACAATAAGAGCTTTGTCAAGAGTGGAGAAAGCCCGGTCTCTTGGGCAAGCAGCTCGGCGCGCGCTTCACCGTCTTGCGGCATTTCGTTTCGCAAGACCCATTGTTTTTTCTGAAATTGCATGATTCCTCCCGGGCGAAAGGCTCGGTCTGCAACGATCCGCCCACTCATACATGAAATAGTCTTTGAAAGTTAACCGTTTGTTTCGTTTTCTTCCGAAAGAGGATGATAGAGGCGCGCAACGATCTCAACGTCGCACCTCTTTGCGGCAACCGTTTTTTCAAAAACAGCAACGCCGACAAAAGCAATGACCATACCGCAAAAGCCGGCTAATACGCGGATCCAGAGCGTCGCGGTAAAAAGCGAGGATACACCAAATCCGGCGGCAAACAGAAAAATCGGAAGCAAAAAGAGCACGGCGGCATAAAGAAGAATTCTGCGAGAAGAGCTCTCAACGACGACTTTTTCCCCAACTGCGGCACCAAGTGTATTCTGCGCGCGCACGGTCGTTTTTTTGATCCCGCCACTCGTCAGAGAGCATACCGAGCAAGAGCCGCTTTCGGCTTTGTGACAGCCCTCGCAAGCCGAGAGCCGGACAACTTCAACAAGCGCGAACTCACCGTCGGTCGAGATCACGGTCGCATTGGTTTTCAAAGGGTATCCTCCCCTTTCATAGGTGCATATCGTTTCATAATTTCAAGCGCGCTCCGCATTCCGTCCACGGCGGCGCTGGTGATGCCTCCCGCATATCCCGCGCCTTCACCGCAAGGATAAACTGACGGATGCCCCAAAGCCGTGCGTAAGATCGGATCCCGCAGGATGCGAAGCGGAGCCGAAGTTCTCGTTTCGGCTGCCGTCAAGACAGCGTCGGGAGTATCGTAGCCTTTGAGCTGTTTCCCAAAGGAAGCAAAGCCATAGCGCAATCCGCGCAGGACAAATTCAGGGTAAATGCTTGCAAAATCGCTGACTTTTACCATCCCGCCGCGGTAGCTCGGCAGAATGCGAAAAGGTTCTGTCCCACGCTTTTCCGTAAGGAAATCGCCGAGCGTCATAATCGGGGCAACATAGTCCCCGCCGCCCGATGCGAACGCGGCACGCTCCAGTTTTCTTTGAAACGCGATGGCGCCGAGGATCGGACTACCCTCCACAGGCGGAATATCCGAAGGCTCGACCGAAACGGCGACCGCCGCATTGGCGTTTCTGCCGTCTCGCGCGTGTCTGCTCATGCCGTTGACCACAAGACCGCCCTCTTCACTGGCGGCGGCAACAACTTCCCCGCCCGGACACATACAAAAGGTGTAAACGCCGCGCTCGCCTCGCGTATCCGAAAGAGCATACTCGGCGTGTCCGAGCTTCGGATGTCCCGCAAATCTGCCGTAAAGCGCTTCGTCGATCTCGCTTTGCAAATGCTCGACGCGAACACCGACCGAAATCGGCTTCGGTTCGAGCAAAAAGGATTTTTCAAGAAGTTTTATATAGGTATCTCTCGCGCTGTGCCCGATCGCAAGGATGAGAGCACCGCAGGAGAAATCGCCTTTCGTGGTGTGCGCCGTGACAGAGCCGTCCGCGCACTCGGTAAAATCGAGCAAACGGCAACGGTAAATGACACGACCGCCGAGCCGTTCAATCTCGCTTAACATCCCCGAAACCACGCCGCGAAGCAAATCGGTACCGACATGGGGTTTTGCCTTGACAAGGATTTCCTCGGGCGCACCGAAGTGAACAAAAGTTTCGAGCACCAATCGGCAGAGCGGATCGCGGATCCGCGTGACCAGTTTCCCGTCCGAAAAGGTTCCGGCGCCACCGGCTCCGAACTGCACGTTGGAATCGGGATCCAACATCCCTTCCCGGAAAAGCCGTTCGGTATCCCTAACGCGTTCTTCCACCGACGAGCCTCTGTCAATGAGGATTGGCGCATAACCGTTTTCTGCCAAAAGGAGCGCCGAGAACAAACCGGCAGGTCCCATCCCAACGATCATCGGGCGCCCCGGCATAGGAGCCGTTCCGAAAGAGAGGTCAAGCGATTCTTCTTTCAAAAGACGAATTCCCGCGCTCTCCAACACTTCTGCAGAGGGCAATTGAACCTCTTGCGAAAAGGTGGCGAGGACGACGCAAACAAAGTGCAGATCATCGCGCCGACGGGCGTCGATCGATTTTTTATAGATCCGACAGGATGCGGGAACCGAGCGAATCCCGCTTTTTTTCAGTTTGCGAAGGGCGTGCTCAATCGCTTGTTCATCATCATCGTCAAGCGAGAGCCGAATGCCTCCCACAAGGAGTTTACAAAGAGAAAGATCAGATTGCATGGAGGAGCGTTTCGGCGGCAGAACGCGCAAGTTCCGTAGTCGTTTCGGCATCGGAAGACGCCGCGTTTAAGTTAACCGCGACCAGCCAAAGGAGGACTGCCATGATCGCGCAAAGCAAAAAAGGAATGATCCCAAGTCGTTTGAGAAAGGCGCCAAATCCTTTTTTGGGCGGGTTCATATGCCCGGATAATGCATTCTTTTTCATGATTTTTTTCCTCCTTTCGCATCTTCGGGAGCATCCTCCAAAAGCTCTACCACCGGGGTTTCGGAGGGCGCTTTGTGTGCTTCATCGTTCCTGCGCGCTACCTTTTCGAGCATATTGCGATAGGATTCGCGCAGGTGTTTGCGTTTGTAGTTGTGATAGGCGCGTCCCGCGACGTAAGCCATGAGAAGATCCTCAAGCTGATCTTTGACGACGCCGCGAAGCAGTTCGCCGTTCTGCGCAACCGAAACCGTGCCGCTCTGTTCGGAGACAACAACCACGAAAGCGTCGCTCACTTCGGTCACACCGACGGCTGCTCTATGACGCGTGCCGAGCCCGCCGAAATCGGTCTTGCTGCGCGTCGAGGGCAAGACGCATCGTGCGGCATAAATCCGCATATTGCGAATGATAACGGCGCCGTCATGCAAAGGCGCGTTTTCAAAAAAGATATTGCAAAGAAGCGGAGACACCGTTTTGGCATCGACGATTTTCCCGGTGGAAATATAATCGCCGAGTTTGGTCAATCCCTCAAACACGATGAGGGCGCCGGTGCGCGATTCCGCCATTTTGTAGACCGCATCGCTGACTTCGCCGACCATCTCGCGTGCGGCGGGAATTTTGCGGCGAGGAAGCGTATCCGAGCCCGGATTGAGCAATTTTCCGTTGCCGATGCGCTCAAGCAGATCGCGGAACTCGGGCTGAAAGACTACCACAAGGCAGAAAATCGACGCTTCCGCAAACAGGTGGACGATCAAAGTAAGCGTGGGTAGTTTGAAAAGGTTGACCAAAAAGCCGACAAGGATCACAAGGAAAAGACCCAAAAGCAATCTGCCTGCCCTGCGTTTTCTGGTAAAGCGATAGATCGTGAAGAACAAAAGCGTCAGGAGCACGATGTCCACCACGTCACGTACCGTAATGTTCAAAAAGGGATTGATGACGTAGCTTTGGACTGCCTCATTGACCCATTTGACTACGGAATTAAAAAACTCTGTCACAACTTCCATGCATTTTTCCGCCTTTCGCCGAGAGTTAGAGATAAATATACATTTTTAGTATAGCACAAAGGCTTAAAAAATCCAATAGATTTTTCGAAAAAAAGAGGCATTTTTTGCGAAAAAACGACCGGAAAAGGCATTTCCCGGCCGTTTTTGATATTCATTTTCTTTTTTTGCGAAAAAGAGCGATCAAAGGAGCTCTTTTTTGAAAAAGGCAAGGATCTTTTTCTCCTCTCTGGAAACCTTGACTTGGGTCAATCCGAGGATTGCCGCCGTCTCGCGCTGGGTCAGATCGCGGTAATAGCGTAAAAGAACGATCTTTCGCCACTCGGGCGATATTTTTTTCATACATTGCGAAATGGCAAGAACATCCGAAACGCGCTCAAGCTCCGCAAGACTGCCCTCATCGGCAAGAATGGCTTCATAGGTCAGGCTCTCGTCGTTTGCGACCGGCTCAAAAAAAGAGGTCACCGGAGAAAGAGATTGCAGTGCCATTGCCGCTTCTTCCGGCTCCATGGAACATTCTTGCGCAAGTTCCGAAAGCGTTGCCTCCCTGCCATTTTCGGCTTCGATCCGTTCGCGCGCCCGCAGAAGCTGCGCGCATTTTTGTTTCCAAAGGCGGCTGATCTTGATAGGACCGCTGTCGCGGAAATGCCGACGCAATTCGCCCAAGATCAATGGGACAGCATAGGTCGAAAAAAGCGTTCCGCGATCGGGATCAAAGGAACGGATGGCACGCAGCATCCCGATGGTGGCAATCTGAATGAGATCTTCTTCATCTGTCCCTCGACCGAGAAATCTGCGAACGACCGAGCGCAAAAGCCCTGCGTTTTCTTCCAGAAGTTTGGCTTCGGCTTCGGCGTCGCCATCTTTTGCCGATGCGAGAAGCGCGCGGTTTCGTTCATGGATGGCAGACTGGGACATGGCGTTCTCCTTGCGTTTTATTTATGTAGCCGCTTGAGAAGAACCACCGTTGTCCCTTTGCCGAGCCTGCTTGTTACCCGAACCTCGTCGCAAAAATTCTCCATGACGGTAAAGCCCATGCCGCTCCGCTCGCCTTCGGCATCGGTGGTAAAGAGCGGTTGACGCGCTTCTTTAACGTTCTCGATGCCGCATCCCTTGTCGCGCACCGAGATCGAGATGAGCCGCCCCTCGCAGAGCTTGACGTCAATCTCGATCTCTCCTTCCACATCCCGATAGGCGTGCACGATACAGTTTGTAACCGCCTCGGAGACCGCGCATTTGAGATCGGCAATCTCCAGCGCGGTCGGGTCAAGCTGTGCGCAAAAGGCGGCAACAGATGCGCGCGCCATTCCCTCGTTTACCGATTTGGCGGGCAAAAACAGACGCATTTCGTTTTCCACGCTCGCCGAAAAATCCACTCGTTTTTTCATATTTACCCCCTCTTTTGCAAAGATTTAGCTGCTTTTTTTGTGCTTGACCAGTCGGATCATCCGCTCCATTCCGGCAAGCCTCATCATTTTGACAACGGCAAGACTTGGATCCGCCACATAGAGTTCTCCCCCACTTTGTTTGACGAGCGCATAGCGCCCCATGATGAGCCCAAGCCCCGAACTATCCATAAAATCCACGCCCGAAAGTTCAAGATAGACGCGTTTCGGTCGGCTCATCGTGATCCTTTCGTCAATCTCACGTCTGACCGAAACTGCACTATGATGGTCGATCTCCCCGTTTACGTGAACGGTAAGCCCTTCGGCAGTTTCCTCAAATACAACTTGTCCCGCACTTCGAAGCACTTGCTTGTCCCCCTTTCTTTTTCCATAGTTTACCACGCCGGCGCGGCGTTTTTTGTCGGACTCTGGAAGGCAAAACAAAAAAGCGCGGTTGCCCGCGCTTTTTTGCAGCTGAATCAGTCTTTGCAGTTGTTGAGATCTTGCTTGACGTTTTCGGCGTCAAGCGTTTTGACGTCTTTGAAATCAGGATCAACTTTCGTGGGCTTGCCGCCGTTTTTGGTATTCTTCTCTTTTTTCATGGCTTTTCTCCTTTTTTGGTTTTGGGTGCCGTTAGGAGTATTGCCGAAAAAAGAAAAGATTATTCCCTATAATCTTTGAGCGTTACAAAATCGTCTGCCGCTTCACGGAATGCAGGCAACCAAAAGGCGAAAAGCCCTGCGGTGCCGAAAGCGGTTGCCGGGATCCAGAGATAGGCAAACCCGGGACGCAGAACGAGGTCTGCAATGCTGAAAAGAGCAGACACGCTAAAGCAGATCATGCCGAAACGCAGTTTTTTTTGCAGAGATTTTTGCAATTTTTCGGTGGCTCGACGCGAAGCCTCTTCGGCGTATTCGCCGGTTTCAAACGACACCGAAAGACGCTCTGTAAAGAGGCGCCGAAGGGTCAGATACAGGACGCATAAAAGAAGCGCCGCCGAGAGAAATTCAAGCCCGTGCAAAACCCGCACGGCAAAATAGAAATCGTAGGCTTCCGTTTCATAAAGGGCATCTTTCGGGAGATGATCGCCAAGATAAAGGAGATGCAAAAGGATCCGCACGAGCCCGATCAGGATAAGCGGCAGCGCCGCGATCCAGCGTTTCGGTATCCGCAGCCGCAGAAAACCGAACAATCCCAAAAGCCCGCAAATAGTACCGGGAAAGATCGAACAATCGGCAGTGCGGACAGGAAGAAAGACGAGCATGGAAAGCCCCAAAAGGCAGAGGCTCAAATAGAACGAGCGCCGCTCGGCACGCCCGGGGTGCGCGGCAATATCCGCATCTCTTGCAAGCTCCAAGCGCTCCGAAAAGGATTTTTCACGCAGCAAAACTTTGCAAAAGCCGATCCAAAGGATCCACCAAAGGATCATGAGAATGAGAAAACCGATCCCAGCAAGGATGCGATAGGTATTGATAAAAGCGTAAAGCCCCTCGTCGGTCGTTTGCCCTTGACGAAGCCCCAATGCCCCGAGTTCGGGCAGGACAATAAAAAGCGAGTGGAGCAGCACCAAAACCGTTGTCCGCCGTTCGGCGCGCTCGCAGAGGGTCAGATTTCGTTTGGTTGCCCAAAGCGCATCGATGCCGCAACTCTCCGAAAGAGCCGAAAAACCGCGATAAAGGTGACCGAACGCGGGAATGAGAAAGAGCGCCTGCAAAAGTCCACAAAGAAAGGACAAAACCAACAGGAGCGTCGGCGCTTCAAACGCGTTCTCCCACTTCCCCGCCGTATGGACGATGAGACTGAAAAGCTCGCGCAAAACGCTCAAAACGAAAAGCCCCGAAAAAAGCCGCCTTGCATCTGCGAGTTCGTCGTTCAGATCCGAGAGCTTTGCAAGGAATAAAACGAAGAGAAGAAATCCGATCGCATCGGGCAAAATATCCACGAGAGCAAAGATCGGAGAAAGGAGAAAGAGTCCCGAAAAAAGCAAAAGCCGAAACGAGATCGTTTTGGTTCTTCGGTTTTCCATGGGTGCCTCCTTTCTGAAAATGGCAGATCGCGTGATTACTTCTTTTTGTTATGCTGAATGCGTTTTTTCTCGCGCGCTTCTTTCTTTTGGCGCAGTTTTTCCTCGGCGTAGGCTCTGCCGCTTTCGGCAGCTTCGCGGCGATTGCGCTCAAAGGCGTCGCCAACCTTGTTGAGGAACTCCCAGCGGTAACGTTTTGGCGCAGGATCCTCTTCCCCTGCGGGAGCGATATTCTTCATGCAAGAGAGAAACAAAAAGAGGTTGAGCACGATCGTAAGGAGCAGGCAAAGGCTCATGGGGATTGTAAGATAGGGCTTTGCCGCCGCAAGAGCCGCTATGGTCAAATAACAGATCAAATACAGCAGACCGTAAAGCCCGAGAAAAATCAAATTGCGATACGCCTTGGAACGAAGATGCAAAAGCCCCACCGCCTTTGCAAGAGCTGCGATGGCAAGCAAGAGAACCGCTTGCAAGAGCATGAGAAAAAGGAAAAGATACCAGTTGTAAAGCGTCCCGGCAAGCGCGGAAGAAAAGAACGGTAGGTCGATTTTGCAGAAGGTTAAAACTTCCCTTGCCGCTTGATAGACGCCGCCGACAAGGAGCGCTGCGAGAAGCGGCTTTGCAAAGAAAAATCGCTTTTCGTATTTTTCAAGGTTAATAACGCCGAGGAGCATAAGGACTTCTCCCAAAAGGAGGGTCAAAGAACCGATGCCGAGCCGATTGGCGGTCATGGTTAAAAGGAAAGTAACCAGATAGCCCAAAAGCAAGTATCCGAATCCCATGATCTTCCTCCTTTCAAAAGCGTTTGAAGGATTTATTGCCCTTCATTCTTTCTCATGCAGCAGTTCTTGTATTTTTTGCCCGAACCACAGGGGCAAGGATCGTTGCGCCCCACTTGTGCACCGTCCTTGACTACCGTGGTGGAAGCTCGGCTTTTAACCGTCTTTTTCACGGTCTTGCTTCCTTCAAACCCTTCGGTCAGAGGAACGGCGACCTGCACGCGCTTGGGCACTTCTTTTTGCGGGACGACCGACAGGATCATCCGCACGGTGTTCTGGCGGATATCGTCGACCATCTGGTCAAAGAGGTCGGCGCCGCGCAGTCTGTATTCGTTGACGGGATCTCTCTGGGCATAGGATTGCAGTCCCACATTGTCCTTGAGGTCGTCCATCGCGTCGATGTGTTCCATCCAAGCGCTATCGACGTTCCGAAGCAGGATGCTCCTCTCGACTTCGCGGAAGATATCCGCGCCGAAGAGTTTTTCCTTTTCCTCATAGCGCTCGATTGCGCGTTTGCAAAGAGAATCGGAGATCTCTTCCCGCTTCAGGCGCTTTTTCTCGTCGTCGGAGAAAGCAAAATCGTCCGCTTCGGTCAAAAAGCCTGCAAAATGGCTGCGGATGCCTTCAAAATTCCAGTCGGCAGGGCTGTCGCCGCGGGTATAGTCCTCCACAACGCCCTCGACCGTGGAAAGGATCATCTTGCGGATCGTTGCGGAAATATCTTCGCCGTTGAGCACATCCTGACGCTGTTTATAGATGACCGTGCGTTGCTGGTTCATCACGTCGTCGTAGGCAAGCACGTATTTTCTGCGCTTGAAGTTCTGCGCTTCAATGCGTTTCTGTGCACTTTCAATGGCTCCCGAAAGAAGTCTTACGTCAAGCGGCATATCTTCGGGCATATTGAACATGGCGGTCATGTTCTGCATCCTTTCCCCGCCGAAGAGGCGCAAGAGATCATCCTCAAGCGAGAGGAAGAAGCGCGATTCACCGGGGTCGCCCTGGCGTCCCGAACGTCCGCGCAACTGGTTGTCGATCCGCCTGCTCTCATGCCGCTCGGTGCCGAGGATGAAAAGCCCGCCGACGTTTTTGACTTTTTCGGCTTCTGGCGCGATCTCTTGTTTGTATTTGGCAACGAGATCGCGGAACACGCGACGGGCTTCGAGGATCTCCTCGTCGTCGGTGTCCACGCTGCCCGTAGAATAAGCGATTGCCTCTTCCGAAAAACCCTTGGCGCGCATTTCGGATTTTGCCAAAAACTCGGGATTGCCGCCAAGCAGAATATCGGTTCCGCGCCCCGCCATGTTGGTGGAAATGGTCACGGCACCGAATTTGCCCGCCTGCGCCACGATCTCGGCTTCTTTATCGTGATATTTGGCGTTCAGAACCGTGTGCGGGATCCCCGCGTTGCGGAGCATTTTGGAAAGCAGTTCGGATTTGTCGATCGAAACCGTACCGACCAGCACCGGCTGTCCTTTCTCGTGGCAGGCTTTGACCGCTTCAACGATCGCACGGTATTTGCCGTTCACAGTCTTATAGACGACGTCGGTGTGATCGATGCGGATCATCGGCAGATTGGTCGGGATCTCCACAACGTCAAGGTTATAAATTTCGCGGAATTCGGCTTCCTCGGTCAAAGCGGTACCCGTCATACCCGAGAGCTTCCGATACATTCTGAAATAGTTTTGGAAAGTGATCGTGGCAAGCGTCTGGTTCTCTTTTTGCACCTGCACGCCCTCTTTCGCCTCGATCGCTTGGTGCAGACCGTTATTGTAACGTCTGCCCGGCATAAGACGACCGGTAAAAGCGTCCACAATGATGACGCCGCTGTCGGTCACAACATAATCCACGTCGCGGTGCATACAGCCGTGTGCGCGGATGGCTTGGTTTACGTGGTGCGCGATCTCGGAATTTTCGGGATCGGAAAGATTCTCAAGCCCGAAGAAGGCTTCAGCTTTTTTCACGCCGCGCGCGGTTAAGATCGCGTTGTTCGCTTTTTCGTCCACGATATAGTCGGCGGCGATGTTGTCCTGATCCTCTTTGTTGTCAAGTTCCTTAATAACGAACTTGGTCATGGAACGAGCGAGCTTTTCGGCTTGCTCGTAGAGGTCGGTCGCTTTATCCCCGGCACCCGAAATGATGAGCGGCGTGCGCGCTTCGTCAATGAGGATCGAGTCGACCTCGTCCACAATGGCAAAGACCTGTCCTCTTTGCACCATGTGCTCTTTGTAAACGACCATATTGTCGCGCAGGTAGTCGAAGCCGAACTCGTTGTTCGTTCCATAGGTAATGTCCGCGCGGTAAGCCGCCTGCTTTTCCTGTTTGCTCTGCGCCCGCAGGATAAGCCCCGTGGTCAGTCCCAGATACTCATAGACGCGCCCCATTTCCTCGGCGCCGACGCGCGCAAGGTACTCGTTGACCGTGACGATGTGCACGCCCTCGCCAGAGAGCGCGTTGAGATATGCCGGCATGGTGGCAACGAGCGTTTTGCCTTCACCGGTCTTCATCTCCGCAATGCGACCTTGATGCAGGACGATACCGCCGAGCACCTGCACGCGGAAAGGGCGTTTGCCCAGCACGCGGTCGGCGGCTTCTCTGACCGCGGCAAAAGCCTCGGGCAGAATGTCGTCGGTCGTCTCGCCATTGGCAAGGCGCGCGCGGAACTTGTCTGTCATGCCGCGCAGTTCCTCTTTGCTCATGGCGCGGTAGGTATCGGCGAGCGCGTCAACCTTGTCTGCAAGCGGAGCGATTTTTTTCAGTTGCTTTTGGCTGTAGCTTCCAAAGAGCGAAGAAAAAAGAGCCATTTTCAAAAATCCTTTCGGGGGGTGTAATAACTTATAATCTCTTATACTATAACACACTTTTATGGAAAATGCCATCGCTTTTTGCATTTTTTCTTAAAAAGTCTTGCGAGAGAATGGTTTTTGTGCTAAAATAAACGAAATCCGAGGAGAAAGGAGCCCC